>CAZIRD010000050.1:13903-17690 GCA_964541625.1 uncultured Acidibacter sp. | reverse complement strand
GGCAGGTCCGCGCCCTCGGTCGGCGCGGCGACTGCCTGCTCGGCATCTCGACCTCCGGCAATTCCCCCAATGTGCTGGCCGCCCTGCAGGTCGCCGGTGAGCTCGGACTCACCCGCATCGGCCTGCTCGGCCGCGATGGCGGCAGGATGCTACCCCTCTGCGAGGTTTCTTTGGTCGTGCCATCGGCCGACACCGCCCGCATCCAGGAGGCGCACATCTTTCTGGCGCATACCCTCTGCGCCGATGTCGAAATCGCCCTTGGGCTGGTTGCCGCCGGAAGCCCCCAATGAAATCGCACGGCGGACTCGACTTCTCGGCGACGCGGATCCTGGTCGCCGGCGACGTGATGGCCGACACCTACTGGGTAGGCAGCACCTCGCGGATCTCGCCTGAGGCGCCGGTGCCCGTCGTCAGGGTCGAGTTCGAAGAAACCCGTCCCGGTGGCGCCGCGAACGTCGCCCTGAACATCGTCGCACTCGGTGCGCAAGCGACGCTGGTGGGCCTGATCGGTGACGATTCCGCCGGCGAAGAACTTGCTCGGCTCCTCGAACAGCGGGGCATCGGCCATGGCCTGCTGCGGGTTGCGGGCGCGCAGACCATCCGCAAACTACGGGTGATGTCGCGTCGCCAGCAGCTGGTGCGTCTCGACTTTGAGCAGGACCCGGCGGGTCTACCCGTAGCGGGCAAGGTTGATGGCCTGCGTAGCCACCTCAGCACGGCAGACGTACTGGTGCTCTCGGACTACGCCAAAGGTTTCCTTGGCACCGAGACCCCGCAGATGATCGACGCCGCCCGCGCACTCGGCAAGCCGGTGGTGGTGGACCCCAAGGGCACGGATTTCCAGCGTTACGCAGGGGCCACGGTGATCACGCCGAACCTCGCTGAATTCGAGGCTGTGGTGGGCCGCTGCGGCGACGAACGCAGTATCGTCGAGCGCGGCCGGAACCTGCGCGAGCAGCTCGGGCTGCAGGCCTTGCTGGTCACGCGCGGCGAGCACGGCATGACGCTGCTCGAGTGCGGCGCAGAGCCGCTGCATCTGGAAAGCCAGGCACGCGAAGTATTCGACGTCACCGGTGCCGGCGACACCGTGGTCGCCACGCTCGCGGCCGCGCTCGGCTCGGGCATACCCCTGCGCGAGGCCGTCGATCTCGCCAATACCGCTGCCGGCCTGGTCGTCGGCAAGTCCGGCACAGCGACCACCACGGTCGGCGAGATCCTCCACGCACGCTCGGCATCGGCTTCTTCGGATCTGCTGCGCAAGGTGGTCGATCGCAGCGCCCTCAAGGAAATCGTCGCGGCTGCAAAAGCCGCGGGCAAGACCGCGGTCATGACCAACGGCTGTTTCGATGTGCTGCATGCGGGCCACGTCGACCTGCTGCGCCGCGCACGCGAGCTCGGCGACCTGCTGATCGTCGCCGTCAATGACGACGCCTCGGTACGCCGACTCAAAGGACCCTCACGGCCAGTCAACCCGCTCGAACACCGCCTGACCGTGCTCGGCATGCTCGAATGCGTCGACTACCTCGTGCCGTTCACCGAAGACACGCCGGAGTCGCTCTACTGTGCGGTCCTGCCGCAGGTGCTCGTCAAAGGCGGTGACTACACGGCAGGCGATGTCGCCGGCGGTGCCTGTGTGACCGCAGCGGGAGGGCGCATCGCCATCCTTGATCTCGTGCCCGGGCTTTCCACCACCCGGATTCTCGACAAGCTGGTCAATCCAGCGCCCTGAACAACCCCATGACAGGCGGTCGCAAAGCAGCTTTCCTCGACCGTGACGGTGTCATCAACGTCGACTCGGGATACGTCGGTCGCTGGGAGGACTTCAGGTTTGCGCCGGGCGTGATGGATCGGCTGCGCAGCCTCGTCGAGGAGGGCTACCTGCTGATCGTGATCACCAACCAGTCCGGCATCGCCCGTGGCTTTTTCTCCGAAGCCGAATATCATTCCTTGACCGAGCGGTATCGTGCCGAACTCGCGAGGCAAGGCATTCCGATCGCGGCGGTGTATCACTGCCCGCATCATCCGCAAGGCGTTATTGCGGAGTTCACCGGCTCCTGCGACTGTCGAAAGCCTGCGCCGGGCATGATTCTGCGCGCGATACGCGAACACGACATCGATCCGGCGGCCTCGATACTGATCGGCGACAGCGACCGGGACCTGGAGGCCGGGCGCGCCGCCGGAGTGGGTACGCTGGTCAAAGTAGGGAGAGCCGTTTGAAAACTAAACTGTTCTTCATGGTTCTGCTCGCCTCGGCGTGTTGGTCGCTGGCGATCGCGGCGCCGGCGCCCACGGGCCTCTGGCTCACACGCGAGTCGGCGGACGAACCGGGCGGCTTCATGATCAGGATCTCGCTGCTGTCCGGACAACTCGTCGGCCGGATCGAGCAGGTCAACGACCCTGCGAAACGCGCGGCGCGCTGTCTCGAGTGCCCGGGGTCGCGCAAGGGCCAGCTCCTGCTCGGCATGACCGTACTCATGCGCGCCCGCTTTGACAAAGGTGAAGATGCCTGGATCGACGGTATTTTTGTCGATCCCGAGGACGGATCGCTGAACAACGCCAGCATCACCGTGCTGCCGGGCGGACAGAAGCTCGAGCTCAAGACTTCGGGCGTAATTTTCTATCGCAAGTCGACGTGGACCCGAATCGAGTGACCATGAGCCGCGCGTCCGAGCTATCGCCGGCCGGGCAGCGCCATGGTTGACCCGCGACAGATCACGCATACCCCGGTCAGCGAACAGGATTGGCTGACCGAGGTCCGTGCAGCCGAGCGCGATGGCGAAACTTTCCGCGCCTTCGACATCTCTCGGCGCGGGCTGCGGGACCATCCCGAAAGCATCGCCCTCAAGCATCGCGCCGTGCTTGCGCTGGCCCGTTCCGGTGCGACGTCGCAGGCGCGCAGACTCTTTGCAGACTACGGGTTGGCAGGCCGTCGCGAGTCCGGGCTGCGGGAACTCGATGCGCGGCTGGACAAGGATCTCGCGCTGGCCAGCGACAACGAGGCGCAACGCCTCGAGTTGCTGCAGGCCGCCGCCGCCAAGTACGAAGCCGCCTATCTCGATGGCGGCGGATACTACCCAGGGATAAACCTCGCGAACCTGTGCCTGCTCGCCGGCAACGCCGAGCGGGCCGCCGCGGTAGCCAGCCGGTTGATCGACTCGCTGCGCGATAGCGTGGATCACGCCCAGCCAGAGGACCCATTCTGGGCGCTCGCCACCCTGATCGAAGCGCATCTCATCAACGATGACCCCTCGTCAGCCGCAGCGCTCGTGGCCGCAGCGGTCGCTGCCAGTGCGGGCGATTTCACGATGCTTGCCACAGCCGTGCGCTCCATCCGCCGAGTGGCGGACATCAAGGGCATCGCGACCGAGTGGCTGACGCCCCTGACGCCGCCCACTGTCATCCACTACACCGGCCACATGATTGCCGCACCCGGAGCCAGCGGTCGCTTTCCGGCATCTGCCGAGCCGGCGGTCGCCAAGGAAATACGCGCAGCGCTCGAACAAGGCAGAGCCGGCTTCGGCTACGGCTCGCTGGCCAGTGGCGCGGATATCCTCTTTGCCGAGGCGCTGCTCGAACGCGGCGCCCAACTGCACGTCATCCTGCCCTTCCGGCTGGAGGATTTCATCGACGTTTCGGTCAGACCAGCCGGAGCGCAATGGGTCGAGCGGATGCAGCGCTGCCTGCGATCGGCGAAGTCGGTGCGCTATGCCACCAATGATGCCAATCTCGGCGACGATACCTTGTTCACCTACGCGAGCCGCATCGCAATGGGGCTTGCCGTGCTCGC
>CAZIRD010000050.1:0-13803 GCA_964541625.1 uncultured Acidibacter sp. | reverse complement strand
ACGATACCTTGTTCACCTACGCGAGCCGCATCGCAATGGGGCTTGCCGTGCTCGCCTCGCAGCATCTCTTCACCGCAGTCGAACAGGTCGCCGTATGGGACTGCACCCCCGCGCAGGGCCCCGCCGGTACGGCGGTCGATGTCGCCTTGTGGCGGGAGACCGGCCGGCAACAGCGCATCATCGGTCTGCAGCACCCCGACCATCCGACGATCGTGCCGACACCGGTTGGGAAGGCCGCCAGTCGCGAGACCTCGGCGTCCGGCAGTTCGGCACAGGACGCCGACGGCCGGCCTCCGCGCCGAGCCCGCGCCATGCTGTTCGGCGACTTCACCCGCTTCAGTGCAATCCCTGACCGGGAGTTGCACGGCTTCTTCGAGGGCGTGCTCGGATCGGTGGCCGGGGCGATCGAAGAGCACCGCGGTCGCATGCTCAACATCAACACCTGGGGCGACGGTTTGTTTCTGGTGTTCCGGCGAGCCCGCGATGCGGCGGAGTGCGCGCTGGCCCTGCAGGGCGCCATGCAGTCGATGGATCGCGGTCGACTAGGCTTGACCGAACCGATGGCGCTGCGTCTCGGTGGACACCTCGGACCGGTCTTCGAAACCACCGATCCGTTGCTGATGAAGCCGAATTTTTTTGGTGCGCACGTCAGTCTTGCCGCTCGGATCGAGCCGATCACGCCACCTGGGCTGGTCTACGTCACCGAAACGTTCGCGGCCGCGCTCGAGCTGGAGCACGGCGACGAGTTCTGCTGCGACTACGTCGGCCTTACCGAGGCTGCAAAAGGGTACGGCACCATGCGCATGTTCTCGCTGCGCCGCCGACGAGATGCCGGTGACGGACCCGCACACCCGCTAGCGATCTGACGCCGCCCGCCTCCGGCGTGAGGCTCAACCCTGATTGCGCTTTCGCTCGTGGAAGCCCCGCAACATCGCCAGTGTCAGCGGCGGCTCCGTGGAATGCGCCAGCCGATGGCAGGCCATGCAGAGCACCGCCATTTCATCTTCCAGCGAACGACCCATATCTTGTACCGAGGAACCTCGCAGCAGGTGGATCTCGAGAGGGATACCCGGTTTAGGGACGAGGTTGCAGGTCATGCAACGCTTGCCGAGTACCCTGAAGGCCTCGTCGCGCAATACTTTGGGTGGCTGCTCGGCCGCGATTGCCCGCTCCAGGGCACTTTCTTCGTGGGTCGCCCGGCCGCCGAGTTGCCGGCGCTGAGCCCATTCCGATTTGAAACGGCCGGGGATCAGGACCTCGGCGAGGCCGGTACGGTGATCGAGTACATGCAGGTCCAGTTGCGCGTCAGGCCTGCGCACGCCCTGGCGGATGATCTTGCGCAATCGCCGGATGGCGAGATTGCGCGGATCCACAAAGAAGTCTTCGGCGTCCTCGTCCTGACCCCAGGCCGCGTCGATGGGAATCCGGGCAATGATGACCGTTCGCCACTCCGCGGGTGAATCAAGCCCTGCCCAGGACGCCGAGGCGATAAGCACGGGATCCGCGACATAGGCGGCCGTGGACGAGCGTGCGGCACTACCCGACAGGCGCAACGTCGAGTCGGGTATCAGCGTGGCGATCGCCTGCGCCTGCTGATCGTCGGCCGCTAACACGAGACATGGCTTGTCGGCGCGATCAATGGCACCGCGCAGGGCCGCGAACCATTCTTCGGAAAGCGGCGCATGCGAAGCGTGGAAGCATCGCAAGGCGCCGTGGTCTTTGGGCTCGAGGACTGCCGACAGGATGCTGTGAGAGCCGATACCCATCGCCCGCTTGAAGGCATCGAACTGGCCCCCCACGGTCAGCGAGCCGCCGATGAAGGCCACGTTCGGGTTATTCGCGACCCGCCGCAGCAGACGCCCAGGCATACGATGGCTGAGTACCAGACTGCCGTCCTCGCCCAGCGTCGCGGAGTGCCAATTTGCCGATTCGTCCAAAGCTTCGAGGACCAGAGCCGCAGCGGCGCGGATCTCGGCGGGTGCCTCTGCCGTTCGCGTGAGCCTCGAAGCGACGTCGCGAGGATTGCTGCCGACGATCCCGAGCGCGCGCAAGCGCTCGGCGTCGACAATGGAGTCGGCGGGATGCAGAGCGAAATCGGGCAGACGATCGGCGTCATCGAAGATCAGGTAGTCGCGAAAGGTGACACCGGTGTAACGGCCCCGCAGCACCCGATCGAGGATCACCGAGGCGCTGGTACAAAAGAGCAGCGGCACGTCCTCGAGAGTCTCGGCATCAACCTCGTCCTCGTCTGCATCTGCCGCGCCTTCGGCTGCTGCCGACGGCGGGAATACCGCCCACTCAAGATCGACGGGGACCAGTTCGGCGAAATCGGCGGAGGAGAGATACTTCCGCAGCAGCGCCGTGGAGGGCAGCACCACGGCGACCGTCATGCCGGATTTAGCGGTCTCCACCGCCGCCATCAGACCGGCTCGGCTGACACCGAGACCCGCACCCCCTTCAAGCAGCAGCGGTCCGTCCACGCCTTTGGCGAAGGATCGCGACTGTTCCGGCGCCTTGACATGGGCCAGAATCTTTTCGAAGAAATCGCGCTGCTCGTCCGATCGGAACATGGGCAAAGGCCTGGTGAGCCGACGCTGCAATCGCAGCCCGTGGGGCAAACTCTAGCGACCGACCGGCGGCAAGTAAATCGGCCCGCCTAGGGGCCGAGCAGGGTGATGATCACCACGGCAGCCGCGATATTGAGCGCGAAGCCCACTACCAGCATGCGTTTGAGCGAGACCACCCCGGTGGCGAAGGCGATGGCGTTCGGTGCGGTGGCGACGGGCAGCATGAACGCGAAACTTGCCGCGATCGCCACCGGGAAAGCGAGCGCCTGCAGCGGACTGCCGGTCGCCGTGGCAACGGCGGCGACCACCGGCAGCATCGAAGTCAGGGTCGCCACGTTGCTGGCGAGCTCGGAGATGAGGATCGTCGTTACCACCAGCAGAACAAGCAATCCCAGGGTGGAAAGTCCATCGAGACCCACGATCCGGGCGCCGATCCACTGCGCGAGGCCCGTCGTTTCCATGGCAGCGGCAAGCGAGAGACCACCGCCAAAAAGAATCGCGATACCCCAGGGAATCCGTTCGGCCTGCGGCCAGTCGATGAGTTTTTCGTCGTCACCACGACCGGAAGGCACCAGGAAAAGAATCAGCGCACCGATGACCGCGATACCGCTGTCGGTAAGGCCTGCGAGCAGCGGGAGTCCGTTGAGTTGCACACGGAACATCCAGGCCAGCGCCACCAGCAGAAACACCGTGCCAACGCGCGCTTCAGGCCGCGTCAATGACCCAAGCCTAGCGAGGGCCTCGTGCATGAGCGTCCGCACCTCGGCCGACGGCGCCATCGGCCGGCGCAGCAGGGGCAGACAAAGCAGCAGCCAGGCGAGCGGCAGGAGCAGCAACATCAGCGGAATGGCGCGACCCATCCAGTCCATGAAAGCCATCGGTTCGCCGGCGCGCTCAAAAAATCCGATGGCGATCAGGTTCGTGGGTGAACCCACTGGCGTACCAATGCCGGCAATGGTCGAGGCATGTGCGACGCCGAGCACAAGCGCGCCACCAAGAACCGGATCCGGCCTGCCGTCGACGCTCATCGCTCGCGCGGCACCGAGCGCAATCGGCACCAGCATCAGGGTGGTGGCTGTATTCGACACCCACATCGAAATGGCGGCGGCAGCGACCATGAAACTAGCGACGAGCGCGAGCGGCCGTCCACCGGCGAGACCGGCGATCGAGAGCGCAATACGCTCGTGCAGACGCCAACGTTCGACACACGCCGCGAGCATGAAGCCGCCTATGAAAAGAAAGATGATAGGGTCGGCATAGGGCGCAGCCGCATCGCGCACAGAGGCCGCGCCGAGCAGCGGCAGCACAGCGAGCGGCAGCAAGGCGGTCGCGGCAATCGGAATCGCCTCGGTCACCCACCAAACCACCATGAGCGCGGCGAGAGAAACCACCCACCAAGCCTCGGCGTTGAGACCGGCGGGCGGTCCGGCGAACTGCAAGCCTATTGCCACTAGCGGGCCGAAAACGAGACCGAAGAGTCGCCCTACTCGTCCGAGCGAGGGGCCGGGCTCGGCAGGCTCGGCGGAAGTCACCGACGCACCAGACGAGGCGCAGCAAAGAGGGCGGTATTCACCGCTCATGTTTTATTCCTGCCGGGCATGATGTTCAATACGTTCCCCGTCATCGATCCGTCTGCGATCAATCCCGAGGTCAAGCGTCGTGAACCGTCCTACATACGTGCTGCGTGTTTCCTGCCCGGATCGGGTCGGCGTGGTGGCCACCGTGACCACCGCTCTGGCTACCCGGGGCGCCAACCTCCTCGAGGCACAGCACTTTCTCGACCCGGTCTCCGGCCGCTCGGTGATGCGCATTGTCTTTGAGACGCAGGGAGAGACCCTCGACGCGGGCAGCTTCAACAAGGACTTCGGCGCCGTGATACAGCCGCTCGGCATGGAGTGGTCCCTGCGTGACCAGACCGACCGCATCCGCGTCGTCGTCGCGGTCTCCAAGCAGGGTCACTGTCTCAACAGCCTGTTGCACCGCTGGAGCACGGGAACTTTGCCGGTGAACATCGTCGCCGTGGTCTCGAACCACGAGGACCAGCGGCGCCTGACGGAATGGCACGGCCTGCCCTTTCACCACCTGCCGATCGTGGCGGGCCGCAAGGAGGAGCAGGAGCGACGGATGCTCGACGTATTTGCCGAGCAACGCGGCGAACTGCTGGTCCTCGCCCGCTACATGCAGATCCTGACCGGTGCCGCGTGCCGTGAGCTGAAGGATCGGGCAATCAACATCCATCACTCCTTCCTGCCCGGTTTCAAGGGTGCGAAGCCCTATCACCAGGCCTACCAGCGCGGCGTCAAGCTCATCGGTGCGACCGCACACTACGTCAACGAGGATCTGGACGAGGGCCCGATCATCGAGCAGGCGGTAGAGCGGGTCGATCACACCCTCTCGCCCGAGCAGTTGACGACTCTGGGCAACGAAATCGAGAGCGTGGTCCTCAACCGGGCGGTGCAGTGGCACGCCGAGAATCGCGTCTTCGAGTTCGGCAACCGTACCGTCGTGCTGCGCTGACCATGTCGGACGTTGACGCGCTGCCAGTCGCAATGGAACGCGGCGGTTACTACAACCGTCATTCCAGCCTGCAAGCCAACGCCGCAGCCACCGCTTTGGGTCTGTTCGGCAAGGCGGCGGAGTCGGTCCCGCTGGAGGGCAACGGTCCGGTGCGAATCGTCGATTACGGTTCCTCCCAGGGACGAAATTCTCTGGCACCGATACGACTCGCGATCGAGACGATACGCCGACGCTGCGGCAATGATCGGCCGATTGAGGTGGTGCACACTGACCTGCCGGACAACGACTTCACGGCGCTGTTTGACCTGATCACCCGCGACCCCTCCAGCTACCTCGCAGATCAGACCAACGTCTACCCATCCGCGATCGGACACTCCTACTTCAATGCTCTCTTTGCCCCGCAGTCTGTTGATCTTGCGTGGAACTCGATCACGCTGCACTGGCTGAGCCAGGTATCGCTGCGACCGCGCGGTACCTTCCACCTCCTCGATCTGGTCGACTCCGCCGAAATCGCCGCGCGCGATGGACAGTTGATGGCCGACTGGGAACGCTTCCTCGCGCTGCGCAGCAATGAGCTACGCCCGGGTGGGCGGTTCGTGGGCGCCATCCTCGCAAGGGACGGCGAGGACGTAGGCTGGCCCGTCCTGCGCATTTTCTTCGACCTGCTGAAGGATTCCATCGGATCAGGGTTCCTCTCGCCAACCGAGTCTGAGCGGCTGATGATTCCGCTCGCACTGCGAACCGCCGAGCAGTTATGCAGGCCGTTCGGCGTGGACGGTCGCTGCGGCGAGATGCAACTCGAACATTTCGAGATGGTTCGATCCGCCGATCCCTTCTTCGATGAATTCACGGCAACAGGTGATAGCGGGAAGTACGCAGCGACTTGGGCCGGAGTCGCGCGTGCGATTTACAGCCCGATCGTTGCTGGTGTTCTGGACCCAGGGCGTGATCGGCAGGGGATCATCGACAGCCTTTTCGGCGACCTTGCGGCGCTGCTGCGGGCCAATCCCGTGAGCAACTACTTCGTACAAGCAAATCTGGTCGTTCGCAGAACCTGAGTCCCTGATTGCGCCCGGCTTCGGGTACGCTCGGGACTCAACCGATCAAGCGGGGGAGTTCCATGAAGACGCGTGCTGCCGTGGCCTACGAAGCGGGCAAGCCGCTGGTCGTCGAAACCGTGGACCTCGACGGCCCTCGAACCGGTGAAGTGCTGATCGAGATCCGCGCGACCGGCGTGTGCCACACCGACGAGTTCACGCGTTCCGGCGCAGATCCGGAGGGTCTGTTTCCAGTAATCTTTGGACACGAGGGCGCTGGCGTAGTCGTCGACGTCGGTCCGGGCGTCACGTCGCTGAAGCGGGGCGATCACGTCATCCCGCTCTACACGCCGGAATGCCGGCAGTGCAAATCCTGCCTGTCGCAGAAAACCAATCTTTGCACGGCAATCCGCAGCACCCAGGGCCAGGGCGTGATGCCCGACGGCAGCAGCCGCTTTTCGATCGGCGGCCGGAAAATCCACCATTACATGGGTTGCTCGACATTCTCGAACCACACGGTGCTGCCGGAGATCGCCGTGGCAAAAATCCGCGAGGATGCTCCGTTCGACAAGGTCTGCTACATCGGCTGCGGCGTCACCACCGGAATCGGCGCAGTGATCAACACGGCTCGAGTCGAACCGGGTGCCAACGTCGTGGTGTTCGGTCTCGGCGGCATCGGCCTCAATGTCATTCAGGGCGCAAGGCTGGCGGGTGCGGACAAGATCGTCGGTGTGGATATCAACCCGGCACGAAAGGCCCTCGCCGAGCGTTTTGGCATGACCCATTTCGTGAACCCGCGCGAAGTGACCGGAGACCTCGTCCCTTACCTCGTCGCACTGACCGATGGTGGCGCCGACTACAGTTTCGAGTGCGTCGGCAACACCGAACTGATGCGCCAGGCGCTCGAATGCTGCCATCGCGGCTGGGGCGTGTCGGTGATCATCGGCGTCGCCGGCGCGGGGCAGGAAATCAGCACCCGGCCCTTCCAGCTCGTGACCGGACGGACCTGGAAAGGCACGGCGTTTGGCGGTGCGCGCGGGCGTCGTGACGTGCCGAAGATCGTCGACTGGTACATGCAGGGCAAGATCGAGATCGACCCGCTCATCACTCATCAGATGCCGCTTGCGCGGATCAACGAGGCTTTCGATCTGATGCACGCCGGCGAGTCGATCCGCAGCGTCGTCACCTTCGGGGGCGACTGATGAAGCTGCTCGCCGAGCACGGATGCTTCGGCGGACGGCAGCGTTTCTTCGCGCACGAATCACGCGAGTGTGCCGCAACGATGCGCTTCGCGGTATATGAGCCGCCGCAGGCGCAGCAGCGTCGCGTGCCGACGCTCTTCTATCTCGCCGGGCTGACCTGCACCGAGGAAACCTTCGTCATCAAGGCGGGCGCACAGCGGGTTGCCGCGGAACTGGGGCTGATGCTGATCACGCCCGACACCAGCCCCCGGGTGCGGCTTCCCGGGGACGACGCGGGTTGGGATTTCGGTCTTGCCGCCGGGTTTTACGTCGATGCCACCGAGTCGCCTTGGGCGGATCACTACCGCATGTACAGCTATGTGACGAGCGAGCTGCCCGAACTCGTCGCCGCCGAGTTTGCGGCGGACCCATCGCGTCAGGGCATTTTCGGTCACTCAATGGGCGGACACGGTGCGCTGGTATCTGCGTTGCGCAATCCGCAACGTTTCCGCTCAGTTTCCGCCTTCGCGCCCATCGCAGCGCCGATGCGCTGCCCCTGGGGCCGCAAGGCGTTCGCGGGTTACCTCGGAACCGACGAGGCGCGCTGGGCGGACTACGACGCCAGCGTTCTCGTCGAGCGCGCGCCGTTTCCGGCGCCCGTTCTCATCGACCAAGGCACGGGCGACAAATTTCTCGCCGAGCAGTTGAAGCCGGAGCTGTTCGCCGAAGCCTGCCGCCGCGCCGGCCAGCCACTCGAGCTGCACATGCGCGGCGGCTACGACCACGGCTACTTCTTCATCCAAAGCTTCGTCGAGGACCACTTGCGCTGGCACGCGAAGCAACTCCTCGGCAGCTGATGCCGAAACGCCGTATCGAGCCGGCTCAGCGGCTGCGCAGCAGGTCGCGGATTTCGGTCAGCAGGACCACTTCGGGCGAAGGCGCCGGCGGCGCGGCCGGTGCAGCCTCTGCCTTTCTGGCGACCCGATTCATCGCCTTGATCACGAGGAAGATCGCGAAGGCGATGATCACGAACTGCACGATGGTGTTGAGGAACGCGCCGATTCCGAGGTGAACCGCTGGCACAGCGGCGCCTGCGGCATCCACCCCGGCATCACGGAGCGTGATCTTCCAGGCAGAGAAGTCGACACCGCCGATCAACAGACCGAGCGGCGGCATGATCACCTGCTCAACCAGCGCGCCGACAATTTTGCCGAACGCACCACCGATCACGACGCCCACCGCGAGGTCGACGACATTGCCACGCATCGCAAAGGCCTTGAACTCCGACAGCATGCCCATCTTTCGAGTCTCCGCGCTGACCGGGACACCCCGGCGATAGCGGAGCATACAGGCCACTGGCGGGAACCGGCGGCAAGCTCAGGCGTAGGTGTTGATGAGACGACCCATGGTGTCGGTGGTGCCATGCGCCTTCGGCGGTACAGTGGGTGGCGCCGGCTCCTGCGGTAGCTGGCGGTGTTCCAAGTGAGCCGCCGCCGGCTGTACAGGGTCGGCTGGCTTTACCGGTTTGACCGGCTGGTAACTGCCATGCGCACTCGGCATGGTGCTGATGCTGGTCGGGTTGATCATGCCGTTCTCGGGTGGATTGGGCGAACCGCCATCACCCCCGCAGCATAGCGCCCGCGGAATCAAGCGGCACTACTTCACAATTTCGCAGCAATTTTGTTGCCAAGCCGCAACATTCCACTACAATCCGGCGCTTCTTTCGGGGCGCGCGAGTCGTGGGCAGCAAGCCAGTTCTTTACTTCGCACCGCTCGACGCGGCCGTCGAGCGGGTAGCCGTGGGTCAGCCGCTGTTGCTTGACATCTACGACGCCGACCAGGTCCTGCTGCTGGCGCGCGGCAAGATCGTCGAGTCCCAATCGCAGCTGCAAGCGCTGCTCGAGCGAGGGTCGCTCGTCGATCTGGACGAAGTCCACGATCCGAAGCAGCTCGCCAAGCACTCGCCGCGAAAGCGGCTACCGGAGATCTGGGAAAAAGCCACCGAGCAGATCAATGCCGTGCTCAGCAGTTACGAAGAGCCCCTGTTCCAGGCACGGTTGCAGTCCACGTTGCCGATCATCGAAAAGCTGGTAGAGCGGGATCCCGATCTCGCGATCTTCAGGGTCGTGCGGCAATCCGCTCCTGAGCGCCATCGTTACGCGGCCCGGCAATCGATGTTTGCCGCCTCGGTGTCGATGCTGGTGACACAACGGCTTGGATGGGCGGCAAGTGGCGCCAGCATCGCCACGAAATGCGCCCTCACCATGAACCTTTCGATCCTCGATCTCCTCGGCCGGATCGTCGTTCGCCAGACGGAGCCGACGCCACGGGAGCGTGAGCTGATCAAGAACCACCCGGTTCGCAGCCGCGAGATTCTTGAGAGCGCGGGGATCGTCGATCGGGACTGGCTGCGTGCCGTGGCCGAACACCACGAGCGGCCGGATGGCTCCGGTTATCCGACCGGCAGCAAGGATGTCAGCGAAGCAAGCCAGCTCGTGCAAATCGCCGATGCCTTCGTCGGCGGTCTCGGCGATGCAGCGCTTGGCGTGCCCGTGACCTCGAGCGGCATCCTGCGACAACTCTACCTCGACAATCCGGGCAGCCCCTTCGTCGCGGCTCTGATCAAGGAACTCGGCGTATACCCGGCCGGGTCCATCGTGCGTCTCGCCAATGACGAGGTCGGCATGGTCGTGAAACAGGGCCCGACAAGCACCACGCCGGTGGTGGCGGCAGTGCCGATCCGCGGCAATCGACCCATGATGGAGCCGGTGTTCCGTCGCACGGATGACTCTGCCTACTCGATCGTCGGCGTGCTTCCCGGTCGCGAGTTCACGCCGTCGTTCTGCCGCGAGTTGTTCGCAGTTTCGCTGGCGTCATCCTGAGCACCGGGTCGCCGGTCACTCAGACAGATCGCGCCTCGTCCACCTCGTCGAGCAGGAACCCGCCGGATTGCCGCTGCCAAAGTGCGGCGTAAAGCCCGCCCTGCTCGAGGAGTTCGCGGTGCGTCCCCTGCTCGACGATCTCGCCCTTGTCCATCACGATGAGCCGATCCATGGCGGCGATGGTAGAAAGACGATGTGCGACGGCGATGACGGTCTTGCCTTCCATCAGCGCATAGAGATTTTCCTGGATCGCCTGCTCGACCTCGGAATCGAGTGCGCTCGTTGCCTCATCGAGGACGAGTATCGGCGCGTTCTTGAGCAGTACCCGGGCGATGGCGATGCGCTGGCGCTGGCCGCCGGAAAGTTTGACGCCGCGTTCGCCGACGTGGGCATCGTAGCCGCGACGGCCCGCCTGATCGACCAGCGCGCCGATGAAGTCATCGGCATGGGCCTTGCGGGCAGCCGACTCGATCTCCGCGGCGCCTGCTTCCGGGTTGCCGTAGCGGATGTTGTCGAGCACCGAGCGATGCAACAGTGAAGTGTCCTGGGTGACGACGCCGATGGCGGCGCGCAGGGAATCCTGCGTGACCGTCGCGATGTCCTGGCCGTCGATCAGGATCCGCCCCTGCTCCGTGTCATAGAAACGCAGCAGCAGGCTGGTCAGCGTGGATTTTCCCGCGCCTGAACGACCGACGAGCCCCACCTTCTCGCCGGGTGCGATCGACAGCGAGAGCTGGTCGAGCACCGGCCGTTCCGCGCTGGCCGACGGCTTGCCGTAGTTGAACGTTACGGCCTCGAAGCGGATCGCACCGGCCGTGACCGCGAGCGGCTTCGCGCCGGGTGCATCCTCGATGATGCGTTCACGGGCGATGCTCTCGATACCATCCTGAACGACGCCGACGTCCTCGAACAGGCTCGCGACCTCCCAGATGATCCACTGCGACATCCCCTGCAGTCGAAGCGTGAGGCCCAGGGCGAAGGCGATCGCACCAGTGGTGATCGCGCCCTGATGCCAGAGCCATACCGACATCGCGCCGGTGGTAAAAATCAGGACTCCGGATAACACCTGCAGCGTGGTGGTCAGCAGCGTCGCCATGCGCATGGAGCGATAGACCGCCGTCAGCATCGACTGCATGCCTTCGCGCGCATAGGCATCCTCCCGGTCAGCGTGCGCGAACAGCTTGACGGTGGAGATATTGGTGTAACTGTCGACGACGCGGCCGGTGACGAGTGAACGCGTGTCCGCCTGGGCCATGGAGAGCTTGCCGAGACGCGGGATGAAATACGCGCCGGCCACCACATAGCCGACCAGCCAGAGCAGCAGCGGTGCGACCAGCCGGATATCTGCCGAGGCCACGAGCAACAGCGCACCCGAGAAGTAGATCAGAACATAGACGAACACCTCGCTGATCCGCGTCACCGCATCGCGCACGGCGAGCGCTGTCTGCATGACCTTGGTGGCGACACGACCGGCGAAATCGTTGGCAAAGAAATCCATGCTCTGGCGCAGCAGATAGCGGTGCGCGACCCAGCGGTTGCGCATGGCGAAATTGCCGCGCAGGCCCTGATGCACCAGCGCCTCGCTGAGAAAGTTGAGCAGCGGCAGGGCAATCAGCGCGACCCCTCCCATCAGCAACATGCGATCGCCATGGTCCCGCCAGAACGTTGCGCGCTCGGCGTCGGCAAGCAGATCAACGAGGGCACCGAGGAAAGCGAACAGCGTCACCTCGAGCAGGGCGATCGCCGCCGTCAGCAGCGTCGAGGCCAGCAACAACGGCCAGAAGGGCCGCGTGTAGTGCCAGCAAAACGCAAACAGACCTCGCGGCGGGACTGCCGGCTGTTCAGCCGGGAAAGGATCGACCAGCGACTCGAGCCAGGTGAAGAAACGGTTGATCAAGGCGACGCCTGTACAGCCGCGGAGATTCGCGGAGCCGGTGCAAAGGGCTTGATCCCCAGACGGGGGTAGATTTCGCTCGGCAGGTAGAACACGCCGTCCTTGGCGACCAGCGAGATGGTCTTGATGGCCTTGATGTCGCGGGTCGGGTCACCGGGTATCAGAAAGAAGTCGGCAAGCTTGCCGCGAGTAATCGAGCCGGTGGTCTCGGCAACGCCGAGGTAGCGCGCCATATCGAGCGTCGCGCGCGCCAGCGCTTCGGCCGGTGTGAAGCCGGCCTGCGTCAGCAACTCGAGCTCACGGTGATAGGTGAACGAACCGCCTGTGTCGGTGCCGGGCACGATGAAGATTCCCTTGGCGTGCGCACGCCGCAGCAGCTCCATCAAATGGTCAAACGCGCTACGTGCGTTGGCGTCACCACCAAAGGTGTCGGGGTTCGACCACGCCTGCCTGAGGTCGCGCTGCACGCCAATGGGCATGTTTGCAAAGTAGTCGGCGGCACCCGGGGCGATGATGCCATCGCGATTGAGCAGCAGGTTCTCGTGGATGCCGATCGTCGGATCGAGTGCGATACCCCGCGCTTTCATGGTGTCGAGCGTCGACTGCACCGCAGCAGAGCCAAGATCGAGTGTCGTCAGGCGACCGAGCGCCGTCAGACGGAACAACGTACGCGTGTCTTCGCCCGGCTTGATGATCCAGCCGAGCGCCAACTGGTTGATGTGGGTGACCTCATCGTACCCGGCGGCGATCATCGCGTTGGCGCTGGTGAAAGCCGGGATATGCCCCATCACCTTCAGCCCAAGCTTGCGCGCCTCGGCAACCATCGCCGGCACCCACTGCGGATTGATGCTGTTGTAGATCTTGATCGCGGCATAGCCGCGCGCGGCGTACCAGCGGACAGCCTCCAGCGCCCGCGCCTCGCTGTCGACGACGAAGCCGTTGTTGGCGCTGAACGGTGATTTGCCTTCGATGAAACCCGCTCTTGCGACGCGCGGACCCGCGACGTCGCCGGCAATGATTCGCCGGTCGAGGGCATCGAGAACGCTGTTGCTGTTGCCCATGTCGCGCACGCTGGTCACGCCGGCGAGGACATTGAGCAGGGCGCCACTTTCACCGAGATGCGCGTGCATCTCGAACATGCCGGGGACCAGCGTCCCGCCAGCGCCGTCGATCAGGGTTTCGCCGGGCGTCGCGGGACTATCGATGGGTTGTATGCCCGCGATCGATCGGCCGCTGACCACCACCGAGACCGGAGCGGTCAACTGCTTCGTCACGGGATCGAACACCCGGACGTTGGTGATGCGAACCGGGCCGGCGAACTTCCTCGCCGTCTCGCGCTGGATGACGGCCCAGCGTGCGCTCTGCCAATCGGCAGCCAGCTTCTGAAGTCGCGGGTTCTCCGCTTCGAAGCCCGCGCGAACCACGCCGCCACCCGCCGAGGGCAGCGCGATCAGCCGGTTGGCATCGTCGAGCAGCATGATCGTCGGGTTGATCTCGAGACCCGTGAGGTCATAGCGCGTCACCGCGACCTCGCCTTCCGGGCCCTTGAGCAGCAACCGTTCACCCTTGCTGAGGGCAATAGTGCCGCCGGGGAGGACGTCAATGGGCTTGCCGGCCTGCAGGATGGCCCGCGCGTAGAGTTGCAGCGCCCAGGGGCTCGCGCTTTGCGCGATGTAGAGTTTCGGGTCTCCCTTCGCGCTGCCTGGACCGCCGGAATCCTTCCAG
>CAZIRD010000049.1:0-17709 GCA_964541625.1 uncultured Acidibacter sp. | reverse complement strand
GCCGAGTTCGGCGCCGAGAAGGACGGCTACACCGCCACCAAGCACCAGCGTGAGGTGGGCGCCGGTTACTTCGACGACGTCACCCAGACCGTTACCGGTGGCCAGTCGTCGGTGACCGCGATGAAAGGATCGACCGAGGAGCAGCAGTTCGCGGTCGGGTAAACTTCGCGGCCTCAGCCCGCGAGGGCCGCGGATGTGCCGGGTGCCGCTGTGACCAAGTTGTTCGATGCGCGTTGCCGCCGCTGTCCGCGGCTGGCCGACTTCCGCGAACAGACAGGTCGCATGTACCCCGGCTACCACGCGGCGCCGGTGCCGGCCTTCGGCGACGACGACCCGCGCTGGCTGATCGTTGGACTCGCACCCGGCATGCATGGTGCCCATCGCACCGGTCGGCCGTTCACCGGCGACCACGCCGGAATCGTCCTCTACGCCACGCTGCATGCCATCGGTGTGGCCTCCCGCGCCGAATCGGTGGCTGCCGATGACGATCTGCGTCTCGACGGCGTGCGCATCACGAATGCCGTCAAGTGCCTGCCGCCGGCCAACAAGCCAACGCCTGCCGAGGCTCGCGAGTGCAATGGCTTTCTGCGTGCCGAGCTCGCGGCGCACCGCAACCTGCGCGTCCTGCTTGCGCTCGGGCGAATCGCCCACGATGCGATCCTCGCCGCCGCGGGTGAGTCGCGTGGCGCGTTCCGTTTTGCACACGGCGCCGAACATCGGCTCGGCGATGGTCGCTGGCTGATCGACTCCTACCACTGCAGTCGCTACAACACCCAGACCCGGCGGCTGACGCCCGCCATGTTCCATGCGGTACTGCAGCGCGCCAGCGACCTCGCCAGCGCGACATGAACGGCGGCTTCGACGCGCGCGGGTTTGTCGCCAGCCTGCCGCGCCGGCCCGGCATCTACCGCATGTATGCCGGCGACGGCGCGCTGCTCTATGTCGGCAAGGCGAAAAGTCTGCGCGATCGGGTGGGCAGCTATTTCCTGCCCTCGAACGTCATACCCAAAGTGCAGGCACTGGTCGCGCAGATCGCCTCGATGGAGGTGACGGTGACGCGCTCGGAGACCGAGGCGCTGCTGCTCGAGCACAATCTCATCAAGGCGCTGCACCCGCGCTACAACGTGGTGCTGCGCGACGACAAGAGCTTTCCTTATCTTTGGCTCTCCGGCGAGCATGCCTTTCCGCGCCTTTCGGTGTACCGCGGCAACCGCAACCTGCCGGGCCGATTCTTCGGCCCCTATCCGAATGCCGGTGCGGTCGGTGAGTCGCTGCACTACCTGCAGAAGATTTTCCGGCTGCGCAACTGTCGCGACACCTATTTCGCCCACCGCAGCCGACCCTGCCTGCAGCATCAGATCGGACGTTGCTCGGCACCCTGCGTCGGCCTCGTCACCGAGGCGGACTATGCGCGCGATGTGCAGTCTGCCGTACAGGTGCTCGAGGGCCGCAATGACGAGGTGCAGCGGAATCTCGCCGAACGCATGGAGCATGCGTCCGAGCGGCTGGAGTTCGAGCGCGCGGCGGCCTTGCGTGATCAGATCGCTGCACTCAAGGAATTGCAGGCGCAGCAGGTGGTCGCTGCCGATGACGAGCGCGACGCCGATGTGTTCGCGATCGCCGGGGATCCGGGCGGCTACGCGGTCATCGTGATGCCGGTGCGCGGCGGACGCAGCCTCGGTACCAGCGGGTTTTTCCCGCGGGCGGCGTTCGCCGATCCGCCCGAGGCGCTGTCGTCCTTTCTGATGCAGTACTACTCCGAGCAGGAGCCGCCGGCGGAGATCTACACCAACCTCGCGCTCGAGGACGCCGCATCGCTTGGCGAGGCGCTGACGCCGCGCGCCGGACGGATCGTGCGTGTGCGGCGCGCGCAGCGTGGCCTCGCGGCGCGCTGGGTGGAGATGGCTGCGGAGAACGCCGGCAATGCGCTGCGGATGCGGCTGGCACGGCGCGAGGGCTACGAGGAGATGCGCATGGCGCTGGCCGGGGAACTCGGGCTCGAGTCGCCGCCGACCCGGCTCGAGTGCTTTGACATCAGCCACACGCAGGGGGAGGGCACGGTGGCGTCTTGCGTGGTGTTCGGCGCCGAGGGGCCGCTCAAGCGCGACTATCGCCGCTTCAATATCGAGGGCGTCGCTCCGGGCGACGACTACGGCGCGCTGCGGGTCGCGGTCGCACGGCGGGCGGCGCGTATCGCCGCCGGCGAGGTACCGCGGCCGGACCTGTTGATCATCGACGGCGGTCCGGCGCAACTCGCCGGCGTGGTCGAGGTCCTCGCCGAGGCCGGGTTCGCCGCGCAGCCGGTGATTGGCGTGTCGAAGGGCGCCGATCGCAAGGCGGGGCAGGAACGCATCCATTTCGCGGACGGCGTCCGCCCGCCATGGATTCCCGGGCCGCACTCGGAGGCGCTGAAGCTCATCCAGCGACTGCGCGACGAAGCACACCGCTTTGCGATCAGCGGCCATCGGCGCCGGCGGGCGCGGCGCTTCAGCGAGTCGATACTCGAAACCGTGCCCGGTCTCGGCCCGGCCAAGCGGCGCGCCTTGTTGCAGCATTTTGGCGGCCTGCAGGGGGTACTCAAGGCGGGACGCATGGACCTCGAGCGGGCGCCGGGGATCGGTCCGGCACTGGCGCAAAACCTTTATGATGCGTTGCACCCCGGCGAGTGAACGCCGTCACGCTCCATCCTCGCCATGCTGCTGACCGTGCCGAACATGCTGACCTGGATGCGGATCTTCGCGATCCCCGTGGTGGTCATCCTGTTCTACCTGCCGTTCCACTGGTCCGATCCGGCGGCGGGTGCGCTGTTCGCCATCGCCGGCATCACTGACACGCTCGACGGTTATTACGCCCGCAAGCTCGGCCAGACGTCGCGGCTCGGCGCCTTCCTCGATCCCGTGGCCGACAAGCTGATCGTCGCGGTCGCGCTGGTGCTGCTGGTCAGCAAAGATCCGCGGATGATCGTCGTGCTGCCGGCGATCGTCATCATCGGCCGCGAAATCGCCATTTCGGCCCTGCGCGAATGGATGGCCGAGATCGGCAAGCGCGCCAAGGTGGCGGTCTCGCCGCTCGGCAAGCTCAAGACCATCCTGCAAATCGTCGGTCTGTCGATGATGCTGATCCGCTGGGACGTCTGGATCCTGCCAACCTACAACGTCGGGGTGGCGCTTACCCTGATTGCGGCGGCCCTGACGCTGGTGTCGGCGATTGACTACCTGCGGGCGGCCTGGCCAGACCTGCGCGGCCATGATCGAGCACCTTGACTTGTGTGGGGTCGGCACTACAATCTCGGCCCTCTGTCCCGAGCGGGAATAGCTCAGTTGGTAGAGCACGACCTTGCCAAGGTCGGGGTCGCGAGTTCGAGTCTCGTTTCCCGCTCCATTTTCTTCACGCAGCGCGGCTAGGTGGCAGAGTGGTCATGCAGCGGCCTGCAAAGCCGTCTACGCCGGTTCGATTCCGACCCTAGCCTCCACCTCCCTCGCTGTCCGGCTTGTCTAGAATGTCTGGAATGACTCGCGGGCTGGCGATCCTGTTGCCGGTGGGCGTCCTGCTCCTGCTGGTCGCGGTCCTCGCCTCGGGCGAAGCGCTAACCGGGCCTGTCGTGCTCCGCTTCCTCGACCTGCCGGTCCACCTGCTGACGATCGGCTGCCTGGTCATCGCTTTCCTCCGTGCTGCCGGAATGGGCAGGACGCTGATGGTCAGAGCGATCGCCGTCTCCGGGGTTCTTGCCAGCCTCGCGCAGGTCGGCTTCAGGATCTCGGCGCTGACTGACGTCCCGCTGCACGAATTCCTCGCCGAGTGCCTGCAGTTCCTCTCGTTCTGCTGCCTCATCGGCGGAATCACCGCCAGTCTGCCGCTGCGCTCGGGCTACAAGACGGTGATCATCCGGCTTGCCGACACGGCGAGCATCGGCATCGCGATCGGCCTGCTTGTCTGGTATTTCGCCCTGCGCGACGTCTCGTACGCGGATTCTCCTCTCGGCGCCACCTTCGGTCCGATCGTCGATGCGGCATATCCTGCGGTCGATTGTCTGTTGCTGCTGGTGCTGATCGATCATGTCCGGCTTGGCCACGTGACCGACCGGCGCCTCGTGGGGATCCTCTCGGCAGTGGTCGGCAGCCTGGTGTTCGGCGACGTCCTGTACAACGTGTCCACGGTGGTCGAATCCGGACCCGGCAGCGTGCTGTACCTCGCTGGCGACTGCCTGTGGGGTCTTGCCACGCTCGGCTTTCTGGGCTTTGGCCTCGGCGTGCTGCGCGCGCCGGACATGCTGAGTTCGGACGCGCGCGCCGCATCGCAATCCTGGATCCAGATCTCCGGCGGTCCTGCCGCGATCGGCGCGTTCGTCATCACGGGCATCAGTGATGTCAGCGGGTCAAACGACCTCAACCGGATGATCTGGGTCGCTGCCATTGTGCTGATCTTCATCATCATCGTCATCCGCCAGTTCGTCGACGCGGCCGCCACCAAGGAGTGGCTCGAGGCGCAGAACGAAAAACTGCGGGCCCGAATCGAGGAACGCACGGCGGAACTCGCGCGCAAGACCGTCGAGGCTGAGTCTGCTGCAAGGGTCAAAGGCGACTTCCTCGCCAACATTTCCCACGAATTCCGCACGCCGCTGAACGGGGTGGTCGGCAGTCTCGCACTGCTTTCTGCGGCCGAACTGCCGAAGGCGCAGCGTGAACTCCTCGATCGGGCGACGACGTCGGCGGACACGCTGTCGCGGATGATCAACGACGTCCTCGACTACGTGAAGCTCGAGACCGAGGTGGCGAGCACCCGCCAGGACGACTTCGGCGTGAGTTCGATGTTCGGTTTCCTGCGCAGTCGATTCGGCGCCGCGGCGCTGCAGAAGCGGCTCGACTTGCGCTTTGTCGTCGCGCCGGATGTGCCGGCGTCGATCAGCGGCGACCGCTATCGACTGTCGCAATCCCTATTGCAACTCGTCGACAACGCCATCCGCTTCACTGCGACGGGAGCGGTGACGGTCTCGGTCCGCAAGGTGGGCGCGAACGAGGCGAACTCGCGCGTGCAACTCGAGTTCTGCATCCGCGATACGGGTCCCGGCATTTCGCAGCAGGATGTCGAGCGGATCTTTCGCGGCTTCGAACAGGCGGACAATTCCTCGACCCGCCAGGTCGGTGGCGCCGGACTTGGGCTCGCCATCTGTGCCCGCATCGCGCGATTGCTGGGTGGCAGGATCTGGGTGGAGTCGGTGGTCGGCGAGGGCAGCGCGTTTTTCCTCCAGTTCGATTTCGGCGTGGTGGCCGAGTCGGCAGAGTCGGTGGCGAACCCGGCGGCGCGCCTGTCGGGTGCCCGTCTGCTGTTGGTAGAGGACAACCCCCTCAACCGCGAGATCGCCACGAACATCCTTGCCAGCGCCGGCATCGATGTCGTCATCGCCGAGCATGGCCGCGAAGCCCTTGATGTCCTCGCCCGCGACGCGCATATCGACGGCATTCTCATGGACATCCACATGCCGGTGATGGACGGCTACGCAGCGACGCGGGCCATCCGCGCGCAGGAGCGATTCCGCGAGCTGCCGATCATCGCCGTGACCGCCAATGTGATGCTCGCCAACACGGCGGATGCGATGGCGGTCGGCATGAACGACTGTGTGCCGAAGCCGCTGAAACCCACGCTGCTGTTCGAGACGCTGGCTCGCTGGATTCGGCCTTCGGGTGGTACGGACGGCGTTGGCCAAACTGCGGCGGCAGCGGTTCCGGGGGTTGCCACAGCCGCCGCGATCGCCGCGCAGGAAGGGACGGTCGAGTCGGAGGATGCCGATGCACAGGAAACCTTGTTGCGGATTCCCGGGGTCGATGTCGAGAAGGCGCTGGGTCAGGCACTGAACGACATCGGTTTCTATCGTCGCATGCTGCGCCGCTTCATCGAGTCGCACGCCGAGTTCAAGACGGAATTCCGCGCGGCACAGGTGGGCAGCGATCCAACCGCTGCGCTGCGCTGCGCCCACACGCTCAAGGGCAACGCCGCCAACATCGGCGCGACGGCGCTGCAGGTCGCCGCGGGCGAACTTGAAGATGCCTGCCGGAACGAGGCCTCGGTCGACACGATCGAGCGGGCCTTCAAGGAGACGGTTGCGCAACTTTCTTTGGTGCTGGACGGGATCGGCAAGGTGGGCATCGCCGAATCGGACGCAGCCGCCTCGCAGAGCGCTCAGGATTCGCCGCAGATCGAGGCCGAGGAACTTGCGGAGCAACTGGCGACGATCCGTTCGCTGCTGTCCGACTCCGACCCTGCTGCAACCGATTTGCTGTTGAAGTTGCTCGCTCGTGTAAGGGACACTTCGCAGGTTGCGGCGCTTCGTCTTGCGGCGAATGCGGCGGAAAATTTCGAGTTCGAGGAGGCGCTGCTGGAACTACAGTCCATCCAGACCTCGGAACGCAACTGACGAATGGAAATTAACGATGAACACGGAAGTCGTGGTCCCGAGCGAAGACCTGCCGCTCAACGACATGGTCCTGCTGATCGTCGACGACTCGCCGGTCAACCTTGCGCTGATGAGCGGCGTGTTCCGCGACAAGCACAAGATCAAGGTCGCGAACAACGGTGAAAAAGGGCTCAGGCTCGCCGCGTCGACGCCGCCGCCCGATCTCGTACTGCTCGACGTCATGATGCCGGACATCGACGGCTATGAAGTTTGCCGCCGACTGAAGAGCGATCCCGCGACGCGCGACATTCCGATCATCTTCCTGACCGGTCTCGTTGATCCCGAGGAAGAGAAGCGCGGCCTCGAACTCGGTGCCGTCGATTTCGTCACCAAGCCAGTCAATCCGCCGGTGATCATCGCCCGGGTGCGCAATCAGCTCATGCTCAAGGCGCTGCGAGATCGCGACCGGATCAACCTGCAGATCATCGCTCGCGAAAAGAAACTGCTCGAACTGGAGCAGGAGAAGACCGAGCGGCTGATGCTGAACATCCTGCCGGCGCCGATTGCCGAGCGTCTGAAGCAGGGCGAGCAGAACATCTCCGGTCTGCACTCCGAAGTCTCGGTGGTGTTCGCCGACCTGGTCGGCTTCACCAAACTGTCGACCACCGTGAGTGCCACCGAGCTCGTGACCATGCTCAACGATCTTTTCAGCCGTTTCGATCTGCGCGCCAAGTCGTTGGGTCTCGAGAAGATCAAGACCATTGGCGACGCGTACATGGTGGTGGGCGGGCTGCCGATTGCGGTCGAAAACCATGCCGAACTATGCGCCCGCATGGCGTTCGGCATGATCGAGGACATGCGCGGCTTCAACGAGCGCTATGGTGGCAACTTCAACATGCGCATCGGCATCCACTCAGGGCCGGTGGTAGCCGGAGTCATCGGGTTCACGAAGTTCTCCTACGATCTGTGGGGGCAGACCGTGAACACCGCCAGCCGTATGGAATCGACCGCGCCGGTGGGGCGCGTTCAGGTTTCGGCAGCGACTGCGGCCTTGTTGCAGGGCCGCTTCGCCATGGACGACAACGGACCCGTCGAGTGCAAGGGTCTCGGTCCGGTCAACACTTTCTTGCTGAGCACTGCGAGCTGACCTCACATCGGCCGCGCGTCGCGGACGCTCAGGTCTCTCCCTCCAGACGAGTAATCGTCACGCTGACCGAGCGTCCATGGCCGTCGCGGGCCGGCAGTGACGCAAACCATGCCCGCATGCGGAACTCTTTGCCGTCGCTGCGCCGACCCCGCAGCGTCGCACCCGCCTGGTCGGTGTTCGTGCCGTCGCTGGCCAGGGCGGCGGTCAACGCCGCCCGCCCGCCATCCGGAATCAGCAGGTGGACCATCGCGCCGGCCAGTGTGCCGTCCTCGTAGCCGAACAGTCGCTCGGCCGCCGGGTTGGCGGCGATTACGCCGCCTTTGGGGCCGACGATGAGGATCCCGTGGGTCAGGCTGTCGATGATGTTGCGGTACCAGGTGTCCGCCTCGCGCATTTCCGCCTGCTGCGCCTCCATCTCCACGGCCTGCTCTTCCAGCTTTGCAGCCTGACGCTGCATCTGTTCCGATTGCGTCTGCGCGAGCGTCAGCAGTTCCTGCGTCCGCTGGTTGCGATCGAGAACCTGTAGTGCGGAGGCGATCGGATTCGACAATACCTCCAGCAGCTGATGATGACGCACAGCCAGCGTGCTGAATGTGGCGAGCTCCATCACCCCGAGCACAGACTCGCCGAGTATCACCGGCCAGGCGATCACCTGGGTCGCCGGCGCGTCGCCGAGGCCCGAGGTAATCGTGACGTGGTCTGAAGGCAGGATGAGATGGATCGGCTGTCGCTCACGCAGGCATTGTCCCGGCAGGCCCTCGCCCGGCTCGAACGTGGTCTGCAAGCGCTTGCGCTGGGTCATGGCATACGTGCCGGCCAGCGTCAGCTGACCGGCGGCATCAGTGCGATAGAAGACGCCGTGTCCGAGGCCGAGCATGGGCGCCAACGCCGACAACACCACGCGCGCCAGTTCATCGACGGAGTCGGCGCCACGGATTGCGGCAAGCACGCTGGCCGAGTTGTCCTTGATCCAGTTTTCGTTAGCTGCCGTGAACACCGACTGTCGCAACACCTCGAGTGATCGGGCTAGTTGTCCGGTCTCGTTGTTACGCTCGAGATAGGGCACGGGCTGCTCATGACGACCGCCGGTAATGTCCTCGACCACCTTGATGAGGCGCGCATTCGGCGCTTCGACCGATCTGATGAGCACCCGTGCGAGAAACAAGCCGAGCAGCAGGCCAAGCAGCGCGGCTACGGCAAGGCTGAGCACCACGAAGCGGGCCTGCTCCATCGTCCCCTGAACATCCCGCTTGCCGTCCTCCAGCAACCCCTGGACCAGCGCATCGATGGCTGCTTCGACCCGTTTCTTTGAGTCGTGAACGTCCGGACCGAGTACGAATGCGGTGGACTCCGGGCTGTTGCGGTCGATCAGCGCTAGCGCGCGCTGGATGTTGTAGAGGTAGTCACGCAGTTGCCGCTCCATCGCCGCGAACTGCTCGATCCGTTCGGGCCGGGTCAGGGCAGCCCGGGTGTACGCAAGTTCACGATCGAGTTTGTCACGGGCGATCTGCAGATCGGCGCGGGCCTCGCTGCGCGAACGGTCGCTGCTGACCAGCAGCAGATTGCCTAATGAGCGGCGAACCTTGACCAATTGCAGATGAGCGTCCTGTGCGTGCATCACCGACTCCGCGGTGCGCTGGAACATCCGGTCCATTTCCGTTGCGAACCAGCGGATGCCGAACACCGAGCCGACGCTCACGAGCACGGTAACGATGGCGCCGAGGCCCAGCGAGGCTACGAGCCGCGTGCGGAGGGGCCGTGCCTCGAAGCGATCCCAAAGATTCTGCAGCGTCATCGTCGATCCCCCCTCATGATTCTCAAGCCCTGCGCGCATGGATACGGAACTCCGCGTGCAGGGTACGGAACAGTGCATTGGCAGGCGCGCCCAGCGTCTCCGACGGCCCCATGAACAGCAGCCCATCCGGCCGCAGCGACTGTGCGCACCGCGTCAGCAGTCGCTGCTGTTTCTCAGGCCGGAAGTAGATCAGCAAATTGCGGCAACTGACGACGTCCACGTCGCCAGCGACCAGCGAGTCGGGCAGGCCGCGTTCGACATCAGTCAATTCGAACTGCACTCGTTCGGCGAGCTCCGGCCGAACGACGAGTTCCGCATCCTCCCGAGTCAGCCAGCGGTCTACCCAGCCGGCCGGCGCTTCGCGCGCTGACTTGATCGGGTAGCGGCCGGCTTTGGCCTGCTCGAGCGCTTCGCTGCTGAGATCGGTGCCCACCACGAAGGTCCGCAGCCCGCGGGTCTTCGCGGCTGCAAGGTCGGAAACCAGCGCCGCGAGGGTGAAGGCTTCTTCGCCGCTCGCGCAGCCCGGCACCCACACGGTCACCGTGCTACCCGCCGGCTTGCGTTCCAGTCGCGGTGTGAGCAGCGCAGCCAACGTCTCGAAGCACTCACGATCGCGCCAGAACGAAGAGAAACTGACGAGGAAGAGTCGCTGCAGTTGCCTCGCTTCGGCGGCATCCCGCAACAGCAGATCGCGGTAGCCGATCTCGTCGAG
Source organism: uncultured Acidibacter sp. (assembly GCA_964541625.1). GTDB lineage: Bacteria > Pseudomonadota > Gammaproteobacteria > Steroidobacterales > Steroidobacteraceae > UBA964. Next base: position 7,664 of record CAZIRD010000049.1, on the reverse strand, counting down.
CCCGAGCGTCGCGCGGCGAGCCTGTAATCGACGCAGCAGCGTCTCCGGGCGGTAATCGGCGAAGTCGACGCCCGTGACCTCGTGGACTCTGGCGATCACCGCATCCAGATCCTCGGCTGGCGGATCCTCGCCGACCGCCGCCGCGCGCTGCGCAGGGGTTGTGGCAAGACGGTTCGTCGATTTCGTGCCGATGCCGAAACGTCGCGTCAGCCAGTCGCCCATTTGGTGGGCTTTTAGTCGCTGTACCTCGCGCGAGACCGCGACAGCGGCTTCCGGCATGCCGGTGAACGCTGCCTCGCCGAATTCCTGAGCACACACGGTACCCCCTGCACCGAGCAAGGCGGCGCAGCCTCGCGCACCATCCCACCCCGCGCCGGAGAGTACGATGCCTGCGGCTCGCGTTCCGAATTGTCCGGCTATCGACTCGAAAAGGATGTCCACACTCGGCGTTGAGACATAGCGCGGTGAGGGCGGCAGCAGACGCAGCGTGCCGCCCTGAAGGATTCCGTGGTGTCCCGCCGGGACGACGACTATGCAGTCGGCGTCGAGTCGCAGTCCATCGCTACCGACGAGCGCGTGAAGCGCAGACTGGCGACCGATGAGTTTGGCGACAAGCTCGCTGTGTGCATCCCCGCCCATGTGCTGCGCGACGACGTAGGCCACACTCCCGTTCGGTTGCAGAGATGCGAACAGCGTGAGCATGGCCTCGAGACCACCCGCGGAGGCGCCGACACCGACGACGAATCGCGCCTCTCGTGCGAGTGGCATGTTTGGGGCAGTCACGGAAACCGCGGGCATCAGGGAGCCTGGATCTGGGACAGCCGCTGCAGGGCTTCGTCGAAGTCATACTGTTCGACGCTTTCAGCTACGGCCTCGAGTTGTCGCAGCAGGGCGGTACCCTGATGACGTTGGATCAATTCGTTGAGGCATTCCACCGCTTCGCTGTCACTGTCGGCAAGCAGCTGCTGCAAGCGCCGCAATTCCTCGACCGGGAACGGCACCGCGGCGGAGGTGACCGACCCGAGCGCCGTACCGTGCGCTTTGCCGGCGCCCTGCAGCCACTCTGCGAGGCCCGCAATCACGACCTGCAGGGACGCCTCAACAGTGTCGAGCAGTTCACTCAAGGCGTCGGCATTGGCGTTCTTCAGGCAGGCGTGCTCGAGCGCCGCGGCGGCGCGTTGCACATCCATCGCGCCGATGCTGCCGGCGTTGCCCTTCAAGGTATGCGAGAGCCGTACCGCCAACGGGTAATCGAGGTCCCGCAGCGCCTCACGGAACCCCGGGACGAACGCTGCCTGGCCCTCATGGAAGCGCCGCAGCATCTTGCGGTACAACTCGGCGTTATCTGCCGAGAACGCCAACCCCGCTGCGGTATCGACGCCGGCCAGTGCGGGGATCGTCCCCGTAGGCGAGATCGTTTGCGGATTCGTCGGTAGCAGCGCGGATTCCTGCGGCGCACTCGCGAAGGCGAACGAGTCAGTCACCTGTCCCGTCCGCGCTGGCGTCATCCACTTGCGTATCGTGGCGAACATCGCACGTACGTTGAGTGGCTTGGCAATATGATCGAGCATGCCGGCCGCGATTACTTTTTCGCGATCGCCGCTCATTGCGTTGGCCGTCATTGCCACGATCGGCAAACCCGCATGGCGAGGGTCGGCGGAAATGATCCGGCTCGCCGTGTAGCCATCCATCACCGGCATCTGGCAATCCATGAGAACGCCGTCAAAGGCCGGATCAGCCGCCAGGGTGTCAACGGCAATCCGGCCGTTGCCTGCGATCACCACGGTGATGCCCGCGTCGGTGAGCAGTTCCTGCGCCAGTTCCTGGTTCATCTCGTTGTCTTCGACCAGCAGGAGACGCAGCCCGCGCAGACCGGCGGCGATCTCCTCGTCTTCGTTGCGGGCGGTCGAATTTTGGGTGATGAGGGCGCCGTCGCCCAAGTCGAGAACCTTGCTCAAGGCCTCCGCTAGGGCGCGGGGTGTGATGGGTTTCGTCAGCACCGATTCGACGTTCAGGCCGCGGCCTTCCGCGCCCGCGAGCACTTCATCACGGTTCCAGCTGGTCGCCATGATTACGGCCGGACGATCGTCCTTGGGCCATCGAGCCAGTCGCTCGGCGACCTCGAGGCCATCGAGTTTCGGCATTTGCCAATCCAGCAGCGCCAGTTCGTAGCGCCCCCCGGACGCCAGTGCCTGTTCGATCGCGAGGATCCCCGCAGCGCCGTCGCGCGCGGAATCAACACGAAAGCCGAACTGCCCAAGCAGCGCGCTCATTACCTCGCGGGCTGCGGCGTTATCGTCGACCACGATCGCGCGCTTGCCCGCCAGCGCCTCGACCTGCAGGACATGACGCACCGCGGGCGCGCTTGGCAGACCGAAGCGCGCATGGAAATGAAAGGTCGAGCCCTTGCCGGCCTCGCTTTCCACCCAGATGCGCCCGTTCATCTGTTCAACCAGACTTTTGCATATGGCGAGGCCGAGGCCCGTTCCACCGTACTTTCGGGTAGTCGAGGTGTCTGCCTGGCTGAAGGACTGGAACATCCGCCCGACTTGCTCGGGCGTCATGCCGATGCCGGAGTCGCGCACCGAGACATGCAACTCGACTTGATCCGCGGCCAGACCTGGAGCCTCGACGCGCTCGACGCGAAAGACGATTTCACCCGACTCGGTGAACTTGACGGCGTTGGTACCGAGGTTGGTGAGGATCTGCCCGAGTCGCAGCGGGTCGCCGATCAGCGCCGTAGGGACATCGGCAGCGATGTCGAACAACACCTCCAGTCCCTTGTCCTCGGCCTTGATGCCGACCAGGCTGGCGGATTCCGTCAAGACATCCTCCAGCCAGAAATCCAGAGTCTCCAGCGTCACTTTGCCAGCTTCGATTTTGCTGAAGTCGAGAATGTCGTTGATGATCCCGAGCAGGTTTTCGGCCGAGCGGTTCACCTTCTGGATGTAGTTGCGCTGCTTGTCGTCGAGGTCGGTCTTCAACGCCAGCTGGCTCATGCCGATGATGGCGTTCATCGGCGTACGGATCTCGTGGCTCATGTTGGCCAGAAAATCGCTCTTGGCCTTGGTGGCCTCTTCGGCTGCTTCCTTGGCCTGCAGCACCGTTGCCTCGGCGGCCTTGCGTTCGGTGATGTCGCGGTAGGTGACGACGGTGCCTACCAGAACACCGTCCTTCAGCACCGGCGTCGTCGAATATTCGACCGGAATTGCACGGCCATCGCGGTGCCAGAGCACCTCGCTGTCGATGGTTCGCGCAATGCCGTCGCACATGGTGAGGTGCATGGAGCATTCCGCGCGCGGGAAGGCGCGACCATCTGCGTAGTGGTGATGCACCAGTGGGTGCATGGCCTCTCCGACAAACTCGTCTTCGCGATAGCCCAGCATCGTGGGTGCGGCCGGGTTGGCGAAGGTGACAACACCCGACTCGTCGAGACCGACAATGCCATCCTTGACCGAACTCAGGATCAGGCGACTGCGCTCTTCCAGCGCTGCAAGATTGACCGTGGTGTCACGCAACGAGGCCTGCTGGGCCTCCAGTTCCACCGCCTGCTCCTCAAGCCTTGCCGTCTGTTTCTCCAGCATCGCCGACTGCCGACGTGCCTCGAGCAGCAGGCGCTGCGTCTCGAGCGAGCGCTCGACGATCTGCAGGCTCATCGCGAGCAGGGGCAGCAGATCGCCCACCAGGTCGCGCTCGGCGGTGTCGAATTCGTCGGTCATCGCCAGCTCGAGAACGCCGAGCAGCCGGTCGTCATGGATGATCGGGTAGAGGGCGATGACTCTCGGCGCACTCTGTCCGAGGCCCGTGACCACTTGAAGGTAGCCAGGCGGCAGATCGGTGACCACAATCGGGCGCTGATCGATCGCGCACTGGCCAACTAGGCCGTCGCCCGGGTTGATCTCATGTTGGGCGGCGGCGGTGACCGACAAGCCATACTGACCACACAGTTGCAGTACTCCGGAGGTGGCTTCGCGGACGAACAAGCGCCCCTGCGCCACCTCGAGCACCGGCGCCACGACGGAAAGAAACCGGTTGGCAAGTTCCTCAAGGGTGGCGGCACCCTGTAGCGCAGCAGCGGTGTGCGCGACATTGCGCTTGACCCATTCGATGGCGCGGATCTGTGCCGCTTCTGCCTGCATCGCGATCACGGCCCGGGCGAGTTCGCCGAATTCGTTACGCTGCTCCGCGTCGCGGGCGAGGCGCTGCAGATCGATGCCCGCCGTGTCGTTGCGGGCGACCGCCTGCACCATACGCGTGAGACGATGCAGGGGACGCCGGATGCTGGTGATCACGAGCCATGCGACGAGGGTTGTGAGCACCGACGCTGCGACTAGCGCAAGCACGAGCAGCGTCCGCGCACGCGCCGCAGCGACGGCGGCCTCCGCCTCGATGTCACGCACGTCGCTTACGGCGAGGTCCGTCAACTCGATGATCTGGGCGCGATGAGTGGCGAATTCCTGGTTGACCGCCTCTCGAGCCGCTTCGAGAGCGGCGGGGTCGCCGGCGCGTCGGGCGGGAATCAGTTGCGAGAAAATCTTGGTCAGCAGTCGGTAGCCGGACACGCGGCTGCCGTCGAGGAATGCCTGCGCTTGCGGATCAAGCTTGGCGCCGCGCCACCAGCGGTGGGCATCGTCGTAGGCGCGCTGGTCGAGACGGATCCGTGCCTCGAGCTCATCGAGACGCTTTGGATCGGATTCATCATGCAACTGCAGCGCCAGTTGGTAGGCATCGACCAGATACATCGGGGGCGGCAGGGTCTGCGCCACCAGATCCTTCTGGGAAACGATCCGCGCATACAACTCGCCGTTGATGCGCGTACGCTCGCGCGCAAGATAAGCGGCGGCGCCAAGCATGAGGTTGCAGGCGACGACAACGAGGATGAGCCACGCCAGGCGTCGCGTGATGGTGGTGCGCCGAATCATTGGTTTGGCCCGCCCGCTATTCCTGATGGGCAATGAAAAGAGATGGCAAGAAACTCTTGTCCCCGTCCCGCGCGTGACGGCAAACTCGATGATACGCAGCGTACGATGGCATGGCGAGTCTCCGGCACGCGTCATTCGCGCCTCCAGAGCGCGTCGACGATCGTATAGTCCGCTTCAATGAATCCGAATCTGCCAAATCCTGACCTGGCCCTGACCCTGCGTCTGCACCGTTTCTCGGCGCTCGAGCCGGGGCCCTCGCTGCTCGTGCTGGGTGCCGTGCATGGCAACGAGACCTGCGGTACCCGGGCGAGCGCGCAGCTCATCGCCGCGCTCGACGCGGGCAAGCTCGTGCTGCGTCGGGGCAGCGTGACTTTTTTGCCGATCACCAATCCGCTGGCCTATCGGCTGCGGCAACGCGGCGGCGAGCGCAACCTGAACCGCAACCTGCGGCCGAAGGCGACACCCGTCGATTTCGAAGATCGCGTCGGCAATGTGCTCTGCGGCCTGCTGGCAAGCCACGAGGTGCTGCTCGATCTGCATTCCTTCCTCGCTCCGGCTGAGCCGTTCGTCATGGTTGGCAGCACACTGGCCGACTCTCCCGAGTGGCGGTTTGCGCGCAGCCTCGGCGTGCGGCGGTGTGTGACGGGCTGGATGGAGGTCTACGCCGCGGGCGTGCGTCGCCGCCGACAGGCGGGTCAGGTCACCGACCCAACACTGCTCGACGAGCAATACGGCGTCGGGACGACCGAATACCTGAGGGCCTGCGGCGGCTATGGTGTGACGCTCGAATGCGGGCAGCACGACGATCCTGCGGCGGTAGCAGTGGCCGAACAGTCGATCCATCGCGCGCTGGCCTTTCTCGGCATGCTCGATGCAGCGCCGCCCATGCCGGCAGACTGCGAGCTGCTGCGCCTGACCGAGGTGGTCGATCGCGAACATGTGGACGACGGATTCGCCGACGACTGGTCGAGCTTCTCGCCGGTCGGCACCGGGCAGCTGGTGGCCCGTCGCCACGACGGCCGCGAGATTCGCGCGGCGGCCGCAGGCTGCATCATGTTCCCGAGCCGCCTCGCGGCGCCGGGCAGCGAGTGGTTCTACTTCGCGCGTCGCGAATCCTGAGGCGGACTGCCGCCGGCCGGCAGGTCGAACCCGGCGCGCGGCTCGCGCCGTGACAGTCGCAGCGTGCCATGCGGCAGCGTGAACTCGATGCTGATGTTGTTTTGCTGATCGTCGAACACGTCGTGCATGAAGCTGCTCTCGATCGTGTAGCGCCCTGGCGCCGTCGGGGCTGCGAGTTCCTGGTAGATGAGGACGTTGTCGCCCTCGAGTTCGGCGCCAACCGTGACCGGGCGCAGCAGGCTGCCGTCCGGCGCGCGCCAACGGAAGCCGCGCTCGACCTCCAGCGCAAGACGCGCACGACCCTCGATCGAGGCAGGCTGCACATCGTCGCGCACACCCCGAACGGCGAGCAGACGCAGCGCGTCGTGGTAGTGGATCGCGTGCACGACTTCCCACTGTCCGCTGCGCTCGTTCGGTGTCAGCCGGGTCAGCGTCACGTGCGAGCGGTGGGCGAGGGCGGCTGTGCTGCAGCATGCCGCCGCCACGACCGCGAGGCCGGCAGCGGCGGCCCGCAGCAGCCGCCGTCGATGCCGCACGATTGCGCTCACTTGGCGGCGGGCTGCAGCGGGAGATCCTTCACCTCGGCCTTGGCGTCCGCCTTCGGTTCGCCCTTCAACTCGGCGAGCGCGTCGAGCATCTGGTTGCGCTCGCGGTCGCGGCCCTTGAAGAGTTCGATGCGGCTCGGCGCGATGCGCCGCGGCGTCACGTTGTTGGTCTTGTCGGCATCGGCGATGAGGTGGTTGCGATCGAGCTCCACGCTGACGAGACGCTGCTTGCGGATGAACAGCTTGGTGACCTGCAGGGCGTTGTAGCGCCAGACCTCGGCCGGAACCAGATAGTCCTCGGTGCTGCCGTCTGCGTAGGTGAGGGTCAGCGGCAGCGGCGTCACCAGTCCGCCGAGATTGCGGAAGTCGACGAAGTGCACGTACTCGCCGGCCTTGACCGCCCGATCGAGCGCGGCGCGCTCCCAGTCCTTGAGTTTTTCGCGGAATTCCTTGAACTCGTTGCGGTCCTTGTTGGTGACCACGAACGGGTCGTTCTCGTTGTAGAAGTCCTTGAGTTCGGGATAGCGATCGACGCGGGTCTGTCGACCCTCGGCGCGGTTCTGGCGCTGCGAGTAGGACTCCGGCCAGTCGGCAGCGAACTCGCTGCGTCGCAGCGGGAACTCGACGTCGGGATCCTGCGAGGACACCTGATAGGCACGGATGTCACCGACCGCGACATCGACGTGGTCGGTGCCATAGAACCAGCCGCGCCAGAACCAGTCGAGATCGACGCCCGAGGCGTCCTCCATGGTGCGGAAGAAGTCCGCCGGCGTCGGGCGCTTGAACTTCCAGCGGTTGGCATATTCGCGGAACGCATGGTCGAAGAGCTCGCGCCCCATGACGATCTCGCGCAGCACCGAGAGTGCGGCAGCCGGCTTGGAGTAGGCGTTGGGACCGAACTGCACGATGGTGTCGGAGTTGGTCATGATCGGCACCTGGTCCTTTGACTGCATGTAGTCGGTGATGAAGTCGAGGACGTTGGTCTTGTCGCCGAAGGTCGGGAACTTTTCCTCCCACTCGAGTTCCGCGATGTACTCGAGGAAGGTGTTGAGGCCTTCGTCCATCCAGGTCCACTGGC
>CAZIRD010000048.1:0-17781 GCA_964541625.1 uncultured Acidibacter sp. | reverse complement strand
TGTCCCCAGGCCTGCAGGTGATAGAGCTCGAGCGAGTCGGCCACGCTCCACGGCGGTCCGCGGCGCGTCGCGGTGGCTGCCGGCATCGCTGCCGTGGTGCCGTCGGTTGCTCCGTCGGCATGGTCGATGGCTGCTTCGTTCATGGTTGCGATCCTCTGGCCACCGGCCTCGACGGGTCGCGTACCCACTCGCTCCACGACCCGGGAAAAAGACGAGCACCGGCGAGGCCGGCGTGCTCGAGGGCGAGCAGGTTGACGCAGGCGCTGACACCCGAGCCGCACATCGCGATCATCGCCTCTGGCTGGCGGCCGTTCAGCGTCGCCAGCCATTCGCGGCGCAGGGTGTCTGCGTCCTTCAGCCTGCCGTCCGGCTGATAGTTGCGTGCGTAGTGATGGTTGATCGCGCCAGGCACATGCCCGCCCACCGGATCGATGGTTTCGTTGTCACCGGCGTAGCGGTCGGCGCCGCGCGCATCGACCAGCGTTCGCTCGGTCGCGCCGAGCGAGCGCCGGACCTCGAGGACATCGACTACCTTTGAGGCATCGGGCATCGCCGCGAAGCGCGCAGTTTTTTCGTTTGCGGTCTGACCGTGCGCGGCAGCGACCGGCGGTGCGACGGTCGACAACTCGTGGCCAGCGGCGCGCCACGCGGCCAGGCCGCCATCGAGCACGGCGACGCGGCGGTGTCCGAGCCAGCGGAACACCCACCAGGCGCGCGCCGCGTAGAAGCTGTTGCCCTGGTCATAGACGATGACTTGGGTATCCGGTCCGACGCCCCAGGCTGCGGCCTTGGCCGCGAACACGGCGGGATCGGGCAACGGGTGTCGCCCCGTATTCGGCCCGACGGGGTCGGCGAGATCGCGATCCAGATGCGCGTAGCGCGCACCGGCAATATGCCCCTCGGCGTAGGCCGCTTCGCCCGCCAGCGGTTTGCCGAGTTCGAAGCGGCAGTCGATGATCAGCCAGTCCGGCGCGCGCAACTGCGCAGCCAGCGTGGCGACATCGACGACGGTGGTGAACGACATGGCGACTCCTCGTCCGGGGCAGCGCGATCCAGCGACGGGGCGATTCCGGCTCGCGCGAATTCTCGGCCCTGTGCGTTACCGTTACAATCCCGGCCCATGTCCATCGATCTCTGGTGGGCCAGCGGCAGTCCGTACTCATGGCGGGTCATGCTGGCGCTGGAGCACAAGCGGCTGCCCTACAACAGCCATCTCCTGCAGCTTGCATTCCAGGAGCACAAGGCGCCGCAGATGCTGGCGATGAATCCGCGTGGGCGGGTGCCGGTGCTCAAGCACGACGATTACGTCGTCTTCGAGTCGGTGGCGATCCTCTACTACCTCGATCGCAAGTACCCGCAACCCTCCATCTTCGGTCGCAATCCCGAAGAAGCGGCGGTGATCGTGCGCGTGATCGAGGAGTTCCAGGCCTACACCGAGCCGCACATCATGGGAATCTGCCGCACGCTGCTCGGCAGCAGCAACCCGCTCGAGGAGCCACCGCTCGCCGCGGATGCGCTGACCGACGCGATGCACGTGGTGGCCCGCGAAGCGCGCACCATCGAAATGCGCGTGTCGCGCTTCGACTGGATCGTCGGCGATGACTACAGCGCCATCGACATGGTGATCTTTCCGGCGATCCAGCTGCTGCGGCGCGCGCTGGAGCGGCCCGGCGCCGAGGATCTCGCGCGCCGCTTCCTGCCCATCGAGGTCAACTACCCCGCCCTCGGGCGCTGGCTCGCACGCATCGAGGCCCTGCCGGGGTACGATCGCACCTTTCCGCCGCATTGGCGGAGGGGCTGAGTTTTCACAGGGAGAATCATGAGCGGACACAAGGTTCACGTGCAGTTTCCGGGACGCATTGTCTTCGTCGGTTTTGGCAGCATCGGGCAGGGCGTATTGCCGCTCGTCCTGCGCCATATCGGCACGAGTGCGGATCGCATCACCATCGTTTCCGCGGATGAGCGCGGTGCCGAGGTCGCGGTGCACTACGGCGTGAACTTCATCGTCGATCCGATCTTGCCCGGCAACCTCGAGAGCCGGCTCTCACCGCTGGTCGGCAAGGGTGATTTCCTCATCAACGTTTCGGTCGACGTGTCCTCGATCGCGCTGATCGAGTTCTGCCAGGCGCGCGGCGCCCTGTACCTCGATACCTGCATCGAGCCCTGGGTTGGTGGCTACACCGACCCCTCGACGCCGGCGGCGCACCGCACGAATTACGCGCTGCGCGAGCGTGCGCTCGCACTGCGCCATGGACGCGCCGATGCCGCGACCGCGGTGCTCACGCACGGCGCGAACCCCGGCATGGTGTCGCACTTCGTCAAGCAGGCGATGCTCAACATCGCCGCCGACACCGGTGTGGCCAGCGGCGATCCGCAGTCGCGCGACGAGTGGGCGAAACTCGCGCACACCCTCGGCATCAAGGTCATCCATATCGCCGAACGTGACACCCAGGTGTCGCCGGTGCGCAAGCGCCCGGGCGAGTTCGTCAACACCTGGTCCTGTGACGGTTTCGTCAGCGAAGGGTCGCAACCCTGCGAGCTCGGCTGGGGCGCACACGAGCGGCATTTCCCGGCGGATGGTCACCGCTACGATTTCGGCCGCCAGTCGTCGATCTATCTGTCGCGACCCGGGGCCGCCACGCGTGTGCGCACCTGGACGCCACGCGCCGGTCACTTCCACGGCTTCGCGATCACCCATGGCGAGTCGATCTCGATCGCCGACTACCTCACCGTGAAGAGCGGCGAGCGCGTGGTCTATCGGCCGACGGTGCACTACGCCTATCACCCCTGCGACGACGCCGTGCTGTCGGTGCACGAGTTCGTCGGCCGCAACTTCGTCATGCAGTCCGAGCAGCGCATCCTGATGGATGAAATTTCTTCGGGCGGCATCGATGAACTCGGCGTGCTGCTCGCCGGCCATGCCCGCAACGCCTACTGGTATGGCTCGCAGCTCTCGATCGACGAAGCGCGCCAGCTTTGTCCCTACAACAACGCCACCAGTCTGCAGGTGACCGTTGCCGTGCTCTCGGGCGTGATCTGGGCGATGGAAAATCCGCAGCGTGGCGTGGTCGAGCCCGACGAGATGGATTTCCGCCGCAACCTCGAGATCTGCCGTCCCTACCTCGGCAATGTGGTGGGCGAGTACACGGGCTGGAACCCGCTCAGCGGGCGCGAAAGCCTGTTCGCCGAGGATCTCGATCGCGACGATCCCTGGCAGTTCAAGAACGTGCGCGTCATGTGAGACCGCGGCCGGGTGCGGCAGCGGTGCTGGGCGTGCCGCTGCCGTACTCGATGCCGACGATCACCCAGCTGCGCTCGCCGTTCGGCGCCGCCACGGTGATCTCGTCATCGAGCCGCTTGCCGAGCAGGGCGCGTGCCAGCGGCGCGTCCATGCTGATGTAGCCGGGCGCGAGGTCGAATTCGTCGGGCCCGACGATGCGGTGGCGCACCTCGTGGCCGGTTTCGTCCTCGAGCGTCACCCAGGCGCCGAAGAAAACTCGTCTTGTGTCCGCGGGCGGTTTGTCGACCACCACCATGCCGTCGAGCCGCTTGCGCAGAAAGCGTACCCGCCGGTCGATCTCACGCAAGCGGCGCTTGCCATAGGTGTACTCGGCATTCTCCGAGCGATCGCCCTGCGCGGCCGCTTCGCTGACCGCCTGCGTTACCTGCGGCCGCTCGATGCGCCACAGCTGGTCGAGTTCGCCGCTCAGGCGTGCGTGGCCCTCGGGGGTGATGAACTTCGAACCCGGCGGAGCGGACGGTCGATGGCGGGGCATGTTGATGACTTGGGGTTGCGGGTGATGACCGCAACACTCTGCGGCTTTGCCAGGCACGTCAATCCACTACACTTGCGCGCCCGTGGTCGGAGTCGGCGCGATCCAACGCCGGTACGTTCAAATTCCTGTTTTGAGGAGTCACCGAGCATGCACGTCCGTAATCATGTTGTCTCTGTTGCCACGGCAGCCATCGGGCTCGCCATGGGTCTCGGGCTGGGGTCATCGGCGGCGCCAGCCGCGGGGTCGTCCGCGACCGTCGTGCCGGCGCCTGCGACCGCCGCAACGACGTCCGTGACTCGACACTCCGGTCTCGATCTGGCCGGTTTCGACCGCAGCGTGCGGGCACAGGACGACCTGTATCGCTTCGCTGGCGGGACCTGGCTTGCGACTACGGAGATCCCGGCCGACCGATCCAACTACGGTACGTTCAGCAAGCTCGAAGACGACGCACTCGCCGCCATCCGCGAACTCGTCGAAGCGGCCGCTTCCGATCCGCAGCGCGTTGCCGGATCCGACGCCGGCAAACTCGGCGATTTCTATTCGGCCTATATGGATACCCGCACCGTCGAGGCGCGCGGGATTACGCCGCTTGCTCCCGAGTTCGAGCGTATCGCCGCGCTGGCGACGCGCCAGGATGTCTTTGCCTACTTCGGTCGAACGCAGCGCATTGGCATCGGTTCGCCGGTAAACGCTTATGTCGGACAGGATCGCAAACAGTCGAGCCGCTACCTCGCGGGTCTGTCGCAGGGCGGGCTCACCATGCCTGATCGCGAGTACTATCTCGCGCCGGATGAGCGCAACGCCAAGGCGCGCGTCGAGCTCGCACAATACGCCGAAAAGCTGCTTGCGCTGTCCGGCACAAAGGACGCTGCCGCCGCGGCTGCGCGCATCGTTGCGCTTGAGACGGCGATTGCAAAACTGCACTGGACGCGGGTCGAGAACCGTGACCCGCTCAAGACATACAACCGCACGGCGTTGGCTGAGGCGGCTGCGGCGATGCCGGCCTTCGACTGGCGCGCCTTCGTGGATGGACTGGGGCCGGAGGCGGCCGCGATCACCGAGTTCGACATCCGCCAGCCGAGCTTCGTCAAGCAGCTGGGTGAACTGGTGCAGACCACCCCGGTCGACACCTGGCGAGACTATTTTCGCTTCCGCCTGCTCGACGCCAACGCTGCATTCCTGCCTGAGGTCTACGACACGGCGCGCTTCGAATTCCGCGAGCGCGCGTTGCGTGGCGTCCAGGCACAGCAGCCGCGCTGGCGCCGCGCCCTGACGCTGATCGACCGATCGATCGGCGAGATCGCCGGGCGTGCCTACATCGAGCGGACGTTCCCGCCCGAGGCGCGCGAGCGGATCCGCCAGCTCGTGGGCAACCTGCGTATCGCCTTCGAACAGTCGATTGATGCGCTCGACTGGATGGGTCCCGAGACCCGGCTTGAGGCCAAGCGCAAGCTGCAGGCCTTCACGGTCAAGGTCGGCTACCCCGACAAGTGGCGCGACTACTCCGGGCTCGAAGTGCGCGCTGACGACTTGCTCGGCAATCTCAGGCGGGTCAACGAATTCGAGTTCCGTCGGCAGATGGATCGTCTCGGGAAGCCGGTGGACCGTACCGAATGGGGCATGACGCCGCAGACCGTCAACGCCTACTACAGTCCGCCGATGAACGAGATTGTCTTTCCGGCTGCGATTCTGCGTCCGCCGTTCTTCGATCCGCAGGCCGACGATGCCGTCAACTATGGCGGTATCGGCGGCGTCATCGGCCACGAGATCAGCCACGGCTTCGACGATTCTGGCCGGCGCTACGACGGCGAGGGCAACCTGCGCGACTGGTGGACGTTCGACGACAATGTGCGTTTCCGCGAGCGCGCCGGTCGGCTTGCCGCGCAGTATTCCGCCTATACGCCGATCGACGGGCGTTCGATCAATGGTGATCTGACGCTCGGCGAAAACATCGGCGATCTCTCGGGCCTCGCCGTCGCCTATCGCGCGTACATGATCTCGCTGGCGGGCAAGCCGGCACCGGTGATCGACGGTTTCACCGGTCCGCAGCGTTTCTTCCTCGGCTGGGCCCAGATCTGGCGCCGCAAGTATCGTGATGACGAGCTGCGCGTACGGCTCGTCACCGATTCCCACAGTCCCAGTGAGTACCGCTGCAACGGAGTCGTCACCAACCTGACGGAATTTTACGAGGCCTTCGCTGTCCAACCCGGCGACCGGCTGTACCGCCCGCCGGCGGAGCGTGTAAAACTTTGGTGATACCGGGTGCCGCGGCGGCATCCACTGTTGAAGGGGCCATGCCAGCCCAGAGGAAAGACCTTATGAAGAAGATCCTTGCTGCCCTGCTGCTCGTGGTGTCGCTGACTCTCGGTGGCTGCGGCTACAACACCATCCAGACCCAGGATGAGGCCGTGAAGGCAGCCTGGTCCGAGGTGATCAACCAGTACCAGCGGCGTGCCGATCTCATCCCGAACCTCGTCAACACGGTCAGGGGCTTCGCTGCCCAGGAAGAGAAAGTTCTGGTCGGCGTGACCGAGGCGCGCGCCCGCGCGACGTCGATCCAGGTGACGCCCGAGGTGCTGAATGACCCCGCTGCGCTGCAGAAGTACCAGGCCGCGCAGGGCCAGCTCACGCAGGCGCTGAAGAGTCTGCTGATGGTCAGCGAGAACTATCCGCAGTTGAAGTCTGACCAGAACTTCCGCGACCTGCAGGCGCAGCTCGAGGGCACCGAAAATCGTATTGCCGTGGCCCGCAACCGCTACATCGCCGCGGTGCAGGAGTACAACGGCACGATCCGCCAGTTCCCCTCCAACCTGACGGCCATGCTGTTCAAGTACGAGGTCAAACCGAACTTCACGGTCGAGAACGAAGCGGCGATCTCGCAGGCTCCGGCAGTCGACTTCGGCGAACCGGCGAAGTGATCCGCTTGCGGCGCGCCGCGCGCTTTGTGTCGCTGCAGGCGTTCCGGTCGCTGCTTGCCGGGTTGATCGTCGCGCTGTCGCTCTGCGCGGCGTCGGGCGTGGCGCTGGCGCAGGGCGGGCTGCAGGCGATTCCGGCTCTCGAGCGGCGGGTGACCGATACGGCCGACATCCTGTCGGCCGCCGAGGAAGCTGCGCTTGAGCAGAAGCTCGCCGCTTTCGAGGCACGCAAGGGCTCGCAGGTCGCCGTGCTCACCGTGGCGAGCACGGCGCCCGAGGAGATCGAGCAGTACTCGATCCGCGTCGTCGATGCCTGGAAGCTGGGTCGCAAGGGCGTCGATGACGGCGCACTGCTGATCGTCGCGGTCAAGGATCGTCGCCTGCGCATCGAGGTCGGCCGCGGACTCGAGGGCGCGCTCACCGACCTCGCGGCCAACCGCATCATCGACGAGACCATCACGCCTTTCTTCCGTGCCGGCAACTATCCGGGCGGCATCGAAGCGGGCGTCGATCGCATGATCGCCGTCATCGACGGTGAGCCGCTGCCCGAGCCCGCCGCGAGCTGGCAACAGCAGGATTCCAACACCGGCGACTTCGTCGGCATTCTCGGCGTCATCGTGGGCATCGCCCTCACCATCGGCGCAATCCTGCGGAAAATCTTTGGTCGCGTATTCGGCGCGCTCGCCACCGGAGGTCTTGCGGGTACGGTGGCGATGCTGCTGACCGGTGCGTTCGGCTTTGCCTTGCTGGCCGGCTTCGTGGGCCTCGTTCTCGGTGGCGTCGGCGGCCTGCCCGGCGCGCGCATGGCGGGTCGCGGGCGTCGCCACGACGGCTGGGGCGGCGGTTGGGGCGGCGGCTCGGGCGGCAGCTGGGGCGGCGGCGGTGGCTTTGGCGGTGGTGGATTCGGCGGCGGCGGTGGCGGCTTCGGTGGCGGCGGCGCCTCCGGTCGCTGGTAGCCATTGGGCCGCATGTCCCACCCGCTGCGACAACCAAGCGCTCGCCCGCATATCAGGACAGGCCATCCATGACACTCACCCGCTGGTTCGACAACCTTCGCGTCACGCCCTTGCTTGCCCGGCGGCGGTTTCCCGGGCATGTGCTGCAGGCCATCGAGAAAGCCATCACCACGGTGGAAGCGAAGCACGCAGGCGAGCTGCGCTTCGTGGTGGAGGGCTCGCTGGATCTGGCTGCCCTCTTTGCGGGTTGCACGCCCCGGCAGCGGGCTATTGAGCTCTTTGGCCAGCTCGGCATCTGGGATACGGCCGAAAATAACGGCGTACTCATCTACGTGCTGATGGCGGAGCGCGACGTCGAAATCATTGCCGATCGCGGCATCGCCGCGCGCGTCGGCGCCGCTGAATGGGAAACCGTATGTCGTTTGATGGAGGCGCATTTCCGCGCCGGCCGCTTCCGCGAGGGTTCACTTGCCGGCATCGAAGCCGTCGGCGAGCTGCTGGCGCGGCACTTTCCGCAGCAGGGTGGCGATCGCAACGAACAGCCGAACCGGCCCGTCCTGCTGTAATCTCGCCTCCATGAGGAGGTTTGCCTGCTGGGCCAGCCGGTGCGCCGTGCTGGGTTTTCTTTGTCTAGTGTCGGCCTGCGCCACCGTGGCCCCGCGGCCGGTGGCCGAAGTCGAGCCGCCGGCGCCGGCGCTGCCGCTCGATGGTCCGTACTCCACGAGCACCCACCGCTTCGAGATCGACCCGGCGCTCTCCGACATGATCGGCGAGTTGCGCGTGATCCGCGCCAACCATGAGGACACCTTCACCGACATCGCGCGCCGCTTCAATGTCGGTTACGAAGAACTCGTGCGCGCCAACCCCGGCGTCGATCCCTGGTTGCCGGGCGAGGGCCGCGAGATCGTGCTGCCGACGCAGCATCTGCTGCCGAATGCGCCGCGCGAGGGCATCGTCATCAACCTTGCGGCCATGCGCCTCTACTTTTTTCCGAAGGTCGGTCGCGACGAGCCGCAGGTCGTCTACACCTTCCCGATCGGCATCGGTCGCGTCGGCTGGGCGACACCCGAGGGCACGACCAGCGTCGTGCGCATGGCAAAGAATCCCACCTGGCGTCCCGGCAAGGGTGTGCGCGCCGAGCATGCGGAGAACGGCGAGATCCTGCCCGCGGTGGTGCCGCCCGGACCGGACAATCCGCTCGGCACGCGCGCGCTCTACCTCGGCTGGCCGAGCTACCTGATCCACGGCACCAACAAGCCCGCCGGTGTCGGCTTGCGTTCCAGCCATGGCTGCATCCGCCTGTTTCCCGAAGATGTCGAGCTGCTGTACGGGATGGTTCGACCCGGGGTGAAGGTCACCGTCGTCAACCAGCCATTCGTGTTTGGTTGGCACGAGGGTGAATTGCACATGCAGGCCTTCGACGTGCTCGAGGACGATCCGCGTGACTGGCAAAAGGCGCAGCGACGACTGCTCTCGCGCGGCGTGGCGGCGAAAATCCAGAAGGACCTGCAGGCGCGCGGTGCCAGCATGGATTGGGACGCTGTCTCGCGCTTCAGCCACGCGCCGCGCGGGCTGCCGGTATCGATCGCGCGCGGGGACTCGACCTATGAAACGCGGATCGCGCAGGCGATACGCGTGCGCAATGCGCTGCCGATCGGCGCCACCTGGAGCGGCGAAGTGGAGCAGGCCCCGGCCGAAGGCGAGGCGCCGGGCGGTACTGACAACCCGGGCGGGGACGGCGGGCGGGACTCGCCGCCGTGATTCCGGTCCGCGACGACAATCCCGCGCACATCAGGCCCTATGTCACCTGGGCGCTGATCCTCGCCTGCGCGCTCATCTACGGCTGGCAGATCTGGGGTGGCGAGGCCCATCTCGCGGCGAGCTTCAGCGGCCTCGGCATGACACCGCAGATCCTCACCGGGCTGGCCGCGACGGGTTCACCGCAACCCTGGGTGCCGGGCTGGATGACCGTGTTCACTTCGATGTTCCTGCACGGTTCGCTGGCGCATCTGCTGGGCAATCTGCTTTTTCTTTGGGTGTTCGGCAACAACATCGAGGATGCGATGGGTCACCTGCGCTTCTCGCTGTTCTATCTTGCCTGCGGCCTGGCAGCGGTTGCCGCGCAGGTGTTGCCGGAGCCTGCGAGTGCGGTGCCCATGGTCGGTGCGAGTGGCGCGATCTCCGGCGTGCTCGGCGCCTACCTGCTGCTTTATCCGCGTGCGCGAATCCTGATTGCGCTGCCGCCGCCGCTGATCTTCGTCACCATAGGCTGGTTCCGCGCCATCTGGGTGCTGACCATCTGGTTCCTGCTGCAACTCGTCATGAGCATCGGTTTCGGGATGGCGTCGAGCGGCGTGGCCTTCATGGCCCATGTCGGCGGCTTCGTCGCCGGGCTGGCGCTGATTCCGCTATTCAAGTTCGCGCACGTGCCGCTCTGGCGCAGCCACTGAGCGGGCGGCGGCTCAGGCGCGACCGAACCCGCCGCCGCCGGGTGTGTACACCTCGAGGAGGTCACCCGCCTCCAGTTCGAAGCGCGCACAGGCAGAGAACTGCTCGCATCGTCCATCACGCCGCAGGATGCGGGTGATGCCCGCGGCGCCCGGGTCACCGCCCGCAACGCCGGGGGCAACCGTTCGCCGCCGGTTCGCCAGCATCGCGCCGCTGAGCGGGCGCAGGAATTCGAGTACGCGGACGGCACCATCGCCACCGCGTTGCCTGCCGGCACCGCCGGATTGGCCGCGGACGGCGAACTGCCGCAGGCGCACCGGGAAACGGCTCTCAAGGATTTCCGGGTCGGTCAGGCGCGAGTTCGTCATGTGGGTCTGCACCGCCGGGCAGCCGTCGAAATCCGCGCCGGCGCCGGCGCCGCCGGCGATGGTCTCGTAGTACTGCACCTGCTCGTCACCGAAGGTGAGATTGTTCATGGTGCCCTGCGAACCCGCGAGCACCCCGAGCGCCACGTACAGCGCATCGACGATCACCTGCGAGGTCTCGACATTGCCGGCGACGACCGCACGGCCGTCGTCCGGGTCGAGCAGCGAGCCCGGCGGGACGATGATTTCGAGCGGCCGCAGGCAGCCGGCATTGAGCGGAATAGGCTCGCTCACGAGAGTGCGGAACACGTAGAGCACCGCGGCCTGGGTGACGGCACGCGGCGCGTTGAAGTTGTGCTCGCCGGCGGCGGAACTGCCGCTGAAGTCGATCACGCCGCGCCCGGCGGCGGCGTCGAGTCTCACGTGCACGTCGATCCGCTGCCCGCCGTCGAGCTCCAGCGTGCAGCGGGCATCGCGATCGCCCAGCGCGCGGATGGCCGCGCGCACACAGCGCTCGGCATTGTCCTGCACGGCGCGCATCGCGGCCTCGAGACGGGCCACGCCGTGGCGAGCGGCCGCCCGCTGCAGTTCCTCGATGCCGCAGCGGTTGGCAGCGAGTTGCGCGCGCAGGTCGGCGAGATTCTGCGCCGGATTGCGGGCCGGCCACGGACCGGCGGTGAAGGCCGCACGCACCTCGTCCTCACGGAAGCGCCCATCGCGCAGCACGAGCGAGCCGCGAAATACGGCGCCTTCCTCGGCCAGGGTGCGCGAAAAGGGCGGCATGGAACCCGGTGTGATGCCGCCGATGTCGGCATGGTGGGCGCGGCTGGCGACGAAGAACGCGGGTCGTGTGCCGCCCATGAAGAGCGGCGTCACCACCGTCATGTCGGGCAAATGGGTGCCGCCGTGCGACGGCGCGTTGGTAAGCCAGCCGTCGCCATCGCGCAGCTCGTCGCCGTGCTCGCGCAGCAGTGCGCTCACCGTGGCACCCATCGAGCCGAGGTGCACCGGCATATGCGGCGCATTGGCGACGAGACCGCCGCCGGCATCGAAGATTGCGCAGGAGTAATCCAGTCTTTCTTTGATGTTCACCGATTGCGCCGTGCGCCGCAGCACCTCGCCCATTTGCGTCGCAGCGTGCATGAACAGGCCGTCGAAGATCTCCACCTGCGCGGGGTCATCGACCGGCCGCAACGCCGTGGCCGCGCGGGTGCTGGCAGCGCCGTTTGCCGCTTCCGCGTTGGCCACCCCCGCGTTGGCCGCCGGGTTGGTGGCCGCGGTGGCGATCCACGCACCCGATTCGTGTACGCGCAGCGACCAGCCGCGTTCGAGCACAAAGGTCGAGTGCGGCTCCACCAGCAGCGCCGGACCTTGCAGGCAGGTGTCGGCCTGCAGGCTCGAGGTCGCGACCACCGGCACCTCGCACCAGCCATCGAACCAGGCACGCACCCGCGCGGGCAGGTCGCTGGTCTGTTGCGCCTCCCGGTCGATCGATGGCGCGACCGCGCGGGCAGGTCGCGCGGCCGGCAATCGTGCCTCGGCGCGCACGGCGACGATTTGCAGCGCATCGCCCGCGGCGAATCCGAAGCGACGCGCGTGGGCGGCGCGAAAGCCCGTCTGCAGCGCGGCGAGATCGGCGCCGCTGACATCGAGCGCCGTCTCCGCCTGACCTTCGCGCAGTTCATGGATGATCGCCACCTCGACGGCGGCTGACTCGAGTGCGGTAGTGGCGAGATCGTGTCGGGCCTCGGCGGCGAGTTTCGCCGCAAGCGCGCGGCTCGACGCCAGCCCGCGCTCATCCAGCGGCAGCGCCAGCCCTTCGCGGCGCACGGCCATCCGGTCGGCGATACCGATGCCCCAGGCCGAGAGCACGCTGCCGAGGGGATGCACGAGGATGCGTCCGAGACCTGCGGCGGCGGCGACGCGGCAGGCATGCTGGCCCGCGGCGCCGCCGAAGGCGACCAGCGTGAAATTTGCCGGGTCGATACCCTGGCGCACGCTGACATGGCGGATGGCATTCGCCATGGCCGCGACGCCGACCTCGAGGAAGCCCGCTGCGGCAGCCGCGGCGTCGATGTCGCCCGTGAATTCACCTGCCTCGGCGAGCAGCCGGGCAAGCGCACGATGCGACGCCTCGGCGTCGATTGGCGCGTCGCGCTGCGGTCCGAAGACTTGCGGCATGAACTGCGGCTGCAGCCGACCGAGGATCACCTGCACGTCGGTCAGCGTGGGCGGTCCGCCGCGGCCATAGCAGGCGGGTCCCGGATCGGCCCCTGCCGAGGCGGGACCGACCCGATGACGTCCGTCGCGTACGCTGAGCACCGAACCGCCGCCGGCGGCGATCGTATGCACATCGAGCATCGGCGTCGTGATCCGCAGGCCCTCGATCTCGTGTTCGAAGCGCCGCTCGAAGGCACCGGCGTAGAGCGATACGTCGGTCGAGGTCCCGCCCATGTCAAAACCGATCAGCTGCGTCTCGCCGGCCTCGCGTCCGAGTGCGGCCATGCCGATCAGGCCGCCCGCCGGACCGGACAGCACGCTGTTGAGGGCGCGGAAGCCGGCGGCCGGGATCAAGCCGCCCGAGCTCTGCATGAATTCAAGGCGGGCGTCGGCGGCAACGCGCCGCAGTTCGTCCTGCAGACGTCCCGTATAATCTTTGAGCGTACGGGCAAGATAGGCGTCGAACACGCAACTCTCGCCGCGCGGCACGAATCGCGGCAGCGGCATGCATTCGTGCGACGTCACGACCGTCTCGAAGCCAGCGGTTCGCGCCAGCGCGGCGAGCCGCTGTTCGTGGTCGATGTGCCGCCAACCATGCATGAGCACGATGGCCACCGCATCGAAACCCCGCTCGCGCGCCGCGAGAAGCGCCGCCGCTGCGGGGGACTCCGCCAGCGGCAAGATGACCGCGCCGTCGGCGGCGACGCGTTCATCGACCTCCAGCACCTCGGCATACAGCGGTGCCGCGCGGCGGACATGCAGCGCGAAGATGTCGGGCCTTGCCTGATGGCCGATACGCAGGGCGTCGCCGAACCCCCGCGTCACCACCAGCAGTACGCGGCTGCCGCGGCGCTCGAGCAGCGCATTGGTGACCACCGTGGTGCCCACCCGCAGGCCGCCGATGTCGGTCGGACGCGCGCCATGGTCACGCAGGATGGACAAGGCCGCCGACAGACCCGGATCCCGGGTCTCGCCGCGCGTCGCGGACGGCACTTTGCGCAGCACCAGCCGGCCGTCCGGCGACTCGCCGATGACATCGGTGAAGGTGCCACCACGGTCGATCCAGAAGTTCCAGCGGGTGTGGTCGTGGCGCATGCGAAGTGCACGGGAGGATATCCTTCCGGCGCTCCCGACCCAACCGCGCGAGCGGGTAGACTGGTGCGCATGAGTGCAGGAACCGTCGTCTTCTCCCACGGCAAGGACTCCGAACCCTGGGGTACCAAGATCCTGGCGCTGGCCGCAGTGGCCCGCGGCCTCGGCTGGCAGGTCGAGTCGGTCGATTACCGCGGGATCGACAGCGTCGAGGGCCGCCTCGCGAAGCTGCTCGACGCCTGCAGCGGTTTGGGCAATCCTGACGACCGCTCGCCGGGTCCGGTGCTGGTCGGCTCCAGCCTGGGTGGCTTTCTCTCCGCGGCCGCCTCGCTGCCGGTGCGCGCACGCGGGCTGTTTCTCATGGCGCCGGCCTTCGACCTGCCGCGCCTGCCGCCCACCCCCGCGGTGGCGCGTTGTCCCACCGTGGTCGTGCACGGCTGGCGTGACGATGTGGTGCCGGTGGAGAAAGGCTTGAGCTTCGCGCGCGCACAGCAGGCGCTGACCTACGTCGTCGACGACGATCACCGCCTGCATGCCTCGCTGCCGCAGATGGCGGACTGGCTCGGCGACTTCCTGCGGAAACTGCATGCCTGAGGTACGCGCCATGAGCGCGGTGCTGCGGCGGGTGTTTGCGCTCTGGGTGAAGCCGGAGGTGCGACCCGAGTCCGCGCCGGGCAGCATCGGTGCGGTGCAGGCCGCGCCGGTCTGCTACGTGCTCGAGCGGCGCAGCGCGGTCGATCTCGCGGTACTGGAAAATCTTTGTCTGCGGCACGGCTTGCCGCGACCCTCGGGCCGCATCCTCGGTCGCGAGCAGACCGCGGTGCGCGCCACCGTGCCGCTGCTGCGGGCTCGAGGCCTGTTCGATGCGCGCATCGACAGGCGTCCGCCGCCGGAGCTGGTGCGGCTGATCGAGGCGCTGGAGCGTGACCCGACGCTCGATGCCCGGCTCGTGCCGGTGGCCGTCTACTGGGGCCGCGCGCCGCAGAAGGAACGATCCTGGTGGCGCCTGCTGTTCACCGAAAACTGGGTGCTCGGCAGCGGCCTGCGCAAGTTCATGCAGGTGCTGATCAACGGGCGCTTCACCATGATCGAAATCGGCGAGCCCGTCAGCCTGCGCAGTCTGCTGAGCGGCGGCAGCGGCAGCGCGGCGGCGCAGGCGGCGCGCATTGCCCGCACCCAGCGCGCAACCTTCCGTCGCCAACGCGCCGCGCGCATCGGTCCCGATCTTTCGCATCGACGCACCATCGTCGCGCGGGTGCTGCGCACGCGGGCGGTGCGCGCTGCGGTGGCTGCCGAAATCCGTGACAAGCACCTGCCGCGCCGCAAGGCGCTGCGGGTGGCGCAGTCCTACGTCGAGGAAATCGCTGCCAACTATTCGCATGTGTTCATCACCTTCATGGAGGGCTTCCTGCGACGGCTGTGGAACCGCCTCTATGACGGCGTCACCTTCAGCCATGCCGAGACGCTGCGCGATCTCGCGCAGGATCGCGAGATCGTGTTCGTGCCCTGCCATCGCAGCCACATGGACTACCTGCTGCTCTCGTACGTGATCTACAAGCAGGGCTATGCGGTGCCGCACATCGCCGCCGGCATCAACCTCAACATTCCGCTGGTCGGTCGCTTCCTGCGCAAGGGCGGGGCGTTTTTCATACGCCGCAGTTTTGCCGGCAATGCGCTCTACACCGCGGTGTTCATGAAGTACCTCGCGACCATCATGGGGCGCGGCCACTCGATCGAGTATTTCGTCGAAGGCGGCCGCTCGCGCACCGGGCGGCTGCTGCAACCGAAGACCGGCATGATTTCCATGACGGTACGCAGTTATCTGCGTGATCCGCGCCGGCCGCTGGTGTTCGTGCCGGTGTACTTCGGCTACGAACGGATCGTCGAAGCGGGCACCTATGTCGGTGAACTGTCCGGGCAGGCAAAGCGCAAGGAGAGCATCGGCGATCTGCTGCGTGCCGTGCGTGTGCTGCGCCAGAAGTTCGGCCGCGTGTACGTCAATGTCGGTGAACCGATCACCCTCGATGCCGCGCTGCAGCGACAGGTGGGCGACTGGCGCGCGGAGCGGATCGATGGCGAGGGTCGTGCCCCTTGGGTGGCGGCCGTGGTCGATGATCTCGCGTTCGGCATCATGCGCAACATCAACGCCGCCGCGGCGATCACGCCGATCAACCTGCTGGCCGTGACGCTGCTCGCCATGCCGCGACAGGCGATGGCGGAGCGCGAACTCGCCCGGCAGTGCGAGCTCTACCTCGATCTGCTGCGTCGCGCACCCTACGATCCGCGGGTGACGATCACCGATCTCGACGGCGCCGCGGTGATCGCCTACGGCGAGTCGATGCAGGTGCTGCAGCGCCAGTCGCACAAGCTCGGCGACCTGCTGCGCATCAGCGACGAGATGGCGGTGCTGATGACCTACTACCGCAACAACGTGCTGCACCTCTTCACCTTGCCCTCGCTGATCGCCTGCGCCTTCATCGCCAACTCGGTGGTACGCACCGAGGATATCCAGCGCCTCGCGTGGCGCGTCTATCCTTACGTCGCAGCCGAACTGTTCCTGAAGTGGCGCGAGGACGAGCTTCCTGCGGTGGTGGCGCAGTTGCTGCAGACGCTGGCCGCGCTCGGTGTGCTCGAGCGGCTGGAGTCCGAGGACGCCTGGCGCCGGCCCGCACCGAGTTCGCCGGAGGCCGTGCAGCTGTCGTTGCTCGCACAGGCCTCGGTGCAGACCATCGAACGCTATTACCTCGCCATCGCCACCCTGATGCATGCCGGCAAGGGCGAACTCACCGCCAAGATGCTGGCCGAGCGCTGCCAGCTCACCGCGCAGCGCATCACCATGCTCTATGGTTTCAACTCGCCGGAGTTTTCGGATCGGGCGATGTTCGACAACTTCATCGCGCTGCTGCTGCGTCGCGGCGTCATCCGCAACGACGAGTCCGGCAAGCTGGTCTACGACGAAGTGCTGCTGCGCGTCGCCGCCGACGCCGAGTTCGTGCTCTCCGAGCAGATCCGCCACAGCATCCTGCAGGTGACGCAGGCACACTGAGCCCGGCGCCGGCTGTCGGCCCGCGTTCAGTCCTCGCCGCGCACCCGCCCACGGCGCTGCTTGACGCCCGCGCGCCGCGTCTTGCCCTCGAGTCGCCGCAGTTTTTCCGCCCGCGGTGTTCGCGTCGCCTTGCGGACCTTGGGCTCGATCAGCGCGGCGCGGACCAGCGCCGCAAGGCGCGTTTCAGCCTCGCGGCGGTTCATCTCCTGGCTGCGATGCTCGCGGGCGACGATCAGCACGGCGCCCTCGTCGGTGAGTCGCCGGCCGGCGAGCGCCCGCAGTCGCGCCTTGGCCGCGGGACCCAGCGCGGCGGTACCGGCGAGATCGAAGCGCAGCTGCACCGCCGAGGCGACCTTGTTGACGTTCTGGCCGCCGGGCCCGCCCGAGCGGATGAAGGACACCGCAAGGTCGGTGTCCGGGATCAGCACCTTACCCGCGTGGACTGGCATCGCGACGGGAGAGACCAGGCGGTAGCGTGGGTGTCTCGATCGTCTCGGGATCGAGCACGCGCACTTCCTGCTGTGCCACCGGGATCTTGACGCCGTGTTCGCGGAACAGCTTCCAGATCCGCCGGTTGACGTCGGAGCGCACGTTGTTGACGCCGTTCATCGGATCACGGATCCAGAACCGCGCCTCGAGCTTCATGCCGTAGTTCTCGAAGGACATCAGTCGCGAGACCGGACCCGGATCGACGAGGATGCGCGGATGGTCGCTGGTCGCCTTGATCAGCAGCTCGAGCGCGAGCTCCGGATCGTCGTCATAGCTGATCATCACCGGCAGGCGCAGACGCACACGCTGATCGGAGTAGCTCCAGTTGATCACCGAGTTGGTGATCAGGTTCTGGTTGGGTACCAGCGACTCGACGCCATCGCGATCACGGACCACGACGTAGCGGCCACGCAGCTCCTGCACCCAGCCGAAGTTGTCGGAGGTGGTGCCGGTGTGCTGGTGGAAGCTGATGAC
>CAZIRD010000047.1:6834-18431 GCA_964541625.1 uncultured Acidibacter sp. | reverse complement strand
GCTACAAGGTCATCACCGACATCCTCGGTGACGAAGACCATCTCGGCGACATGGATTTCAAGGTCGCGGGAACCCACGATGGCGTCACCACGCTGCAGATGGACATCAAGGTCGAGGGCATTACGCCCGAGATCATGAAGATCGCGCTGCAGCAGGCGAAGTCCGGTCGGCTGCATATTCTCGGCGAGATGAACAAAGTCATCTCTTCGGCTCGCGAGAAGATGTCGGAATGGGCGCCGTCGATCATCACGCTGAAGATCGATCCGGAGAAGATCCGCGACGTCATCGGCAAGGGCGGCGCGGTGATCCGTCAGATCACCGAAGAAACCGGTACGACCATCGACATCGAGAACGACGGCACGGTGAAGATTGCCTCGGTCAACGGCACGGCAGGTCGCGAGGCGCAGCGCCGCATCGAGCTGATCACGGCCGACGTCGAAGTGGGTCGGGTCTACGAGGGACGAGTCGCCCGTTTGATGGACTTCGGTGCCTTCGTCACCATTCTGCCGGGGCGCGACGGTCTCGTGCACATCTCGCAGATCTCCAACGAGCGTGTCGAGCGGGTCTCCGACAAACTCAAGGAAGGCGATGTGGTTCAGGTCAAGGTGCTCGAGGTCGACCGTCAGGGTCGCGTGCGTCTTTCCATGAAGGATGTCGAAGAGCGCTAGTCATCGAGGCGGACCTCGCGCAGGCCTTTGAGCCTCGCGGGGTCCCATCTCTCTCTCATCCACGCGAGCATTGCCCGCGGTGCCTTGACGGGTTCCGGCGGGCAATCTTGTTTTAGCCAGCCGAATACCCGGCGGAGCTGAGCCGCCGCCGCGTTGCTGTCGAGCGGCGCCGCATGGCGTGACTTGGCGAGCTTGCGGCCGTCGGCCTCGACCACGAGCGGCAGGTGCAGGTAGCGCGGTGTTGGCAGTGCGAGCGCGTGTTGCAGCGCGATCTGCCAAGCCGTGCTGGGCAATAGGTCGGCGCCGCGGACAACATCGGTAATGCCTTGCTCGGCATCGTCGACCACGGTTGCGAGTTGGTAACTGTGGAGACCGTCGCGGCGTCGGACGACCACATCACGCTGTATCGCCGGCTCGAAGCGGATCTCGCCGAGACTGCGGTCCTCGATGATCCGGGCCGGCAAGCCTGTGAGGTCAGCCCGCAAGGCCGAGTTAGCCGGATTCCGCAGGTGCTGACGGCAGTCTCGGGTGCAGCAGGGCTCCGCTTCGCCCGCGAAATCCCGGCGACTGCAGTCACAATGAAAAAGTGGCACCCGCGCAGCCAGGCGAACGATCGCTGCGGAGTAGGCCTCCGCACGTGTGCTCTGCCGCATCGAGGGCGCGGGGTAGTCGAGGCCGAAGGCAAACAATGCGGCGAGGATCGCGGTTTCGTGCTCCGGCCGACAGCGCGGCTGGTCGAGATCATCGATGCGTAGCAGACAGGTTCCGCCTTGTTCAGCATCCAGCCAGCTGCCGACCGCGGTCAGCAGCGAGCCCAGATGCAGTGGCCCTGAAGGCGTGGGGGCGAAACGCCCCCACCGGATCGGAACGGAGGAACTCAGCGGTAGCGGTCGTCGCGATCGCCGTACTGCTTCTCGCGCCGCTCGCGCCGCTCCTGCGCCTCAAGGCTGAGGGTGGCCACCGGACGGGCTTCGAGACGCTTGATGCCGATCTCCTCGCCGGTCTCGAGGCAGTAGCCGTAGCTGCCGTCCTCGATACGCTCGAGGGCTTCCTCGATCTTGCGGATGAGCTTGCGTTCGCGGTCGCGCGTGCGCAGTTCGAGACTGAACTCTTCTTCCTGGGTAGCGCGGTCGTTCGGGTCGGGGAAGTTCGCGGCCTCATCCTTCATGTGCGAGACGGTGCGGTCGACCTCGCGCATGAGGTCGCTGCGCCAGCTCTGCAGGATGGTGCGGAAGTGGTCGAGCTGCTCGCGGCTCATGTACTGCTCGCCGCGCTTGACGATGTACGGCTGGACGTTGCGCGGGCCGGCAAGCAGGTTGTGCTCGTCGCCGTCTTCGGCATCGGGCGGCGGCTCCACCGGACGCGGGTTGCGCTGCACGAAGGTCGCCACGACCTCCTTGCGAACCGCAGGCTTGCCCTTGGCAGACTTGTCGCCGGAGACCTTGTCGGAGGCAGCTGCCGCCGG
Organism: uncultured Acidibacter sp.; assembly: GCA_964541625.1. Lineage (GTDB taxonomy): Bacteria > Pseudomonadota > Gammaproteobacteria > Steroidobacterales > Steroidobacteraceae > UBA964. Next base: position 16,298 of record CAZIRD010000047.1, on the reverse strand, counting down.
TGTCGTCGGGGGTGGTGTCACCGCGGCTTGCGAGGCCGGCGGCGCCGCGGCGGCTGCAGGCTTGGTGACTGGGGTCGGCTTGGCGGCGGGCTGTGCGGTTTTGGTGGGCGATGCCTTCACGGCGACGGGATTCCTGGATGGCTTCGGAGTGGGTTTGACAGACTTTTTCGCGGCTTTGGCGGCAGCCTTGCCGGCCGACGGTTTGACTTTGACCGGCCGCGCGGAGACTGGCTTGGTGGGCCTGGAACTCTTGCTGGAAGTTTTCTTTGCCGGCATCAGGCGCTCCCTTTTCTTTCGAAGGCGCTCTGCAGGACGCGCGAGGATACCGGCAAAAAACGGCCCGGGGAAGGCCTAAAAACTGTCAGGGCAGCGTGACGGTAGGCTCCGGACTCCAGCCCGCCTTGCGACGCGTGGCCACCACGGTGGTGTAGATGCCGCCGCGAACGTTGAACCGCGCCGTCAGTTTGAGGTACCGGGGCGAGGTCGCAGCGGCGAGCGCATCGGTGATCTCGTTGGTGACGGCCTCGTGGAAGGCGCCGCGATCGCGGAATGCCCAGATGTAGGACTTCAGCGACTTCAATTCCACGCAGTGCAGGTCGGGGACGTACTCGAGTTCGAGCGTGGCGAAATCCGGCTGCCCGGTCTTCGGGCAAAGGCAGGTGAACTCCGGGATAGACATCCGGATCGTGTAGTCCGCCTGCGGGCGCGGGTTCGGAAAAGTCTCGAGTTGCGTGCTGGGCTGTGATGGCATGGATCGTCTGGAGAGGGCGGTCGGGTTGCGATTAATTTACACTACGCGCCCCATCGGCGCTCGGCCGCCGGCAGAGACTCTTCACACGATGCGTTTGACCAAGATCAAGCTGGCAGGCTTCAAGTCCTTCGTCGATCCGACCAGCGTCACATTCCCGAGCAACCTCACCGGCGTCGTCGGTCCGAACGGCTGCGGCAAGTCCAATGTCATCGACGCTGTGCGCTGGGTGATGGGCGAATTGTCCGCTAAGCACCTGCGCGGCGACTCGATGGCCGATGTGGTTTTCAATGGTTCCAGCGCACGCAAGCCGGTCGGCAAGGCTTCGGTCGAGCTTGTTTTCGACAACGCCGACGGCAAGATCGGCGGCGCCTATGCGGCGTTCAACGAGGTGTCGCTGCGGCGCGAGGTGAGTCGCGACGGTGCGAGCGGCTACTTCATCAACGGTGCGCGCTGCCGACGCAAGGACATCACGCAGCTTTTTCTCGGCACCGGTCTCGGGTCGCGCAGTTACGCGATCATCGAGCAAGGCATGATTTCGCGGGTGATCGAGGCCAGGACCGACGACATGCGTGCCTTCATCGAAGAGGCGGCGGGCATATCGCGGTACAAGGAACGGCGCAAGGAGACTGAAAGCCGCGTCGCCGACACCCGCGAAAACCTCGAGCGCTTGCAGGATTTGCGCGACGAGATCGACAAGCAGATCCGCCACCTGCAGCGGCAGGCGAGCGCGGCACGGCGCTACCAGGACCTCAAGGAACGCGAGCGTCGGCTCACCGCCGAACTGCTGGCGCTGCGGCTGCGCGATCTCGACAGCGGCGCCGAGGTGCAGGACTCTGCGGTACGCGAGAAGGAACTCGCCATGCAGGCGGCGCTCGCCGACCTGCGTTCGGCCGAGGCCGCCATCGAGACGCAGCGCGCTTTCCACGCCGAACAAAACGACGCGGTTTCGCAGGTGCAGGCGCGCTACTACGGCGTCGGTGCCGACATTTCGCGTACCGAGCAGCAGATCCAGTACGCGCGCGAGACCCGTGAAAACAAGCGTCGCGACCTAGGCCAGGCGCGGGCCACACTCGAGGCGCTGGCGGTGCAGATCACCCGCGACGAGCAGGAACTCGTCACCATCCGCGAGGAGCTCGCGCGGCTCGCGCCGGAGATTGACCTCGCCAAGCAGGCGGAGACCGAAGCGGCGAGCCGCCTCGAGGGCGCGGAGCAGTCGCAGGCCGGCTGGCAGCGGCAGTGGGAATCCTTCAACCAGGAGTTCGGCTCGGCCAACCAGACGGTGCAGGTCGAGCGCGCGCGTATCGAACAGCTCGAAAACCAGTTGCGCCGCCTGCGAGCGCAGCGTGACCGGCTCGACGTCGAGCGCGACCGCTTGCTGCAGCAGGAAATGCAGGGCCAGTTGTTCGAGCTCGGTGAGCGCGAGTCGCAGGCGCGCAGTGCCGCTGAAGGCTTGTCACAAAGCCTCGCCGGTGCCATTGCCGAGGTGCAGCGGCTGCGCGCAGGGCAACTCAACACCGAACAGCGTCTGGAGTCGGCGCGCGGCAGCCGCGAGCGGGTGCGCGCCGAGGTCATGTCGGTCGAGGCGCTGCAGCGTGCGGCGCTCGGCCAGGCCGATGCGCGTGCCAATCAGTGGATCCGCAGCGCCGGGCTCGCAGATCGCAAGCGGGTCGCCGAGACCCTGACGGTCGAGGCGGGTTACGAGCGTGCGGTGGAAACCGTGCTCGGCGATTACCTTGAAGCGGTATGCGTGGACGACCTCGACGCTCTGCTCGAAGCGATCACCCGCGCCGACGGCGGACAGCTGGCGGTGTTCGAGGCGACGGCCGCTGCCGAAGCCGGGGCGCAGGATCGCCTCGCTGTACGTGTACAGGGTCCGGCTGCGGCGCTCGATCTGCTCTCAACCGTGCGCGTCGTCGACACGCTCGGCGAGGCCTTGCTGCTGCGCCGCTCGCTCGGTCGCGGCGAGTCGGTCATCACCCGCGCCGGCGAATGGGTCGGCCGTGGCTGGCTGCGCGTGGCCCGCGGGGGCGACCCGCACGCCGGTGTGCTTGAACGTGAGCAGCGTCTGAAGTCGCTGCGCCAGGGCGGTGAGACGGCCGAGCGCGAGGTACGTGAACTCGAAGCCGAGCTGCAAGCGGCACGTGCCGCCCTGGGCGTTGCCGAGGCCTCGCGGGATTCCGTGCAGGGTCGTATCCAGCAGGCGCACCGCGCACATGCGGATCTGCTCGGCCAACTTGAAGCATCGCGGGCTCGCATGCAGGAGTCGGCGGCGCGTCGCCAACGGCTCGAAGAGGAGTCCAACGACGTCGCCCGCGACATCGTCACCGCCGAAGAGGCGCTGGCACGGGCACGGTCCGAGCTCGAGCAGGGCCTGGTGCGCCTCAACGAACTCGATGCCCGCCGGCCCGAACTCGAGGCCGCGCGCGAGCTTGCGCGTGACGGCCTGGCGCAGGCCAGGGCGGCCGCGCAGGGCGCACAACTCGCCGCTCGTGATCTGCTGGTACGCGCCGAGGGCCGGCGGACGGCCGCCGCCTCCATGGATACGGGCCTCAGCCGCGCTTCGCAGCAGCGCACCAATCTACAGGCGCGCGAGACCGAGCTCGAGGCTGAACTCGCGGGCGGTGAAGCACCGATCCTCGAACTCGAAGGCGTGCTCGAGGGCTTGCTGTCACGCCGCCTGGAGGTTGAAGCCGACCTCGCGCAGGCACGGCGTGTCCTGGAAGAGGCGGATACGGAGTTGCGTGCGCTCGATGAGCGTCGACAGTCCGCCGAATCGCGGGTCAATGAAACCCGCGAGGCGATGGAGGCCGCCAAGCTCGCCGCGCAAGAGACCCGGGTTCGCCGCGAGTCCATTGCCGAGCAGTTTGCCGCCACCCAATTCGACATCGAGGAAATCCGTGCCGGACTGGCGGCGGACGCCGCGGTGCCGGTATGGGAAACGCAGCTTGGCGACACCCGCGTGGATATCGAGAAGCTCGGTCAGGTCAATCTGGCGGCGATCGACGAACTCAAGGAGAGCACCGAGCGCAAGGAGTATCTCGATCGCCAGCATGCCGACCTGACCTCGGCGCTGGCCACCCTGGACGAGGCGATGCGCAAGATCGATCGCGAGACGCGCACCCGCTTCGATGACACCTTCAACAAAATCAACACCGGGCTACAGGAGAAATTCCCGCGGCTGTTCGGTGGTGGCCACGCCTATCTCGAACTCGCCGGCGAGGATCCGCTCACCGCTGGCGTGGCAATCATGGCGCGGCCGCCCGGCAAGCGTAACGTCACCATCTCGCAGCTCTCGGGCGGCGAGAAGGCGCTCACCGCGGTGGCTCTCGTGTTCTCGATCTTCGATCTCAATCCGGCGCCGTTTTGTCTGCTTGACGAGGTCGACGCGCCGCTCGATGAGAACAACGTCGGCCGCTTCTGCGACATCGTTCGCGAGATGGCGAGCCGCGTGCAGTTCATCTTCATCACCCACAACAAGGTGACCATGGAACTCGCCTCGCAGTTGCTCGGCGTCACCATGAACGAGCCGGGTGTCTCGCGCCTCGTGGCGGTCGACGTCGACGAAGCGGTCCGCCTCGCGGCGAGCTGAAGCCATGCAGGACGTCATCAACTCGATCACCGGTGATCTGCGAATCGCGCTGCTGCTGCTCGGTGTGGTGCTGTTGCTCGTCATCGTGGCCTGGGAGTTGGTACAGCGGCGGCGCGCATCCCGCGCCGATGCCGATCATCTGAAGGGACCGCTCGGGCAGTCGCGGGAGGTATCCGCTGACGACCTCGCGCGCACCGATCCGCTCTTGGACGCGAATGCTCGCGACGGGGGACGACGCGAGCCGACGCTGACGCTGCCCGAGATGTCGGTGCGCGATCGGCTGGTTGAGCCGCCGCTGGTTGACCTCGATGCCGCAATGGATGACTCGGCCCATGGCCGCAGCATTCCGGTGGTGGACAGCGGCGCTGATCACGGCACAGACCGCGATGCCGACACTGCGCCGAGCCCGCTTGAGTCAGGCGCTGCGGATCATCTCGGGTCGACGGTCCCTGCCGAGCATCCGCATCCGACTGCAGAGAAGAATACGATTGTAGAGAACAAGGCGCCAGCGCCAAAGCTCGACCTGCCGACCGAGGCGGAGCGGGTGATCGTGGCGCTGCGGGTGGTCGCGCGCGGCGGCGAGCGCTTCAGCGGCGCCAGCCTGCGACAGGCGCTGCTTGGCGAGGGTTTCGTGCACGGCGAGATGGATATCTTCCATCGGGTCACGGCGGACGGTCGCATTTTGTTGAGTGCCGCGAGTCTGACCAAGCCAGGCAGTTTCGATCTCGCGACCATGGACTCGAGCCGGTTCCTTGGCATCAACCTCTTTGCGGTGCTGCCTGGCCCGTTGCCGGGACGAGATGCAGTCGACAAGCTGCTGCTCGCCGCGCACACCCTTGCACAGCGCCTGAAGGGCGACTTGCTCGACTCGCAGGGGCAGCCGCTTACCGAGGCGCGGCTTGCGGAGATGCGGCTGGAGGCCGCGCGCGGGGCATCCTGACCGATGTCGGCGAGCGGCGCGCCCACCGAGGAGGTCCGCGAGCAGGTTGCCGCGCTGCGCCGGCAGATCGAGCAGCACAACTACCGTTATTACATCCTCGACGATCCGCAGATCCCTGACGCGGAATGGGATCGATTGCTGCAGCAACTCAAGGCGCTCGAGGCCGAGTATCCGCAGCTCATCAGCGAGGACTCGCCGACGCAGCGGGTCGGCGCGACGCCGACGGATGAATTCGCCGAGGTGAAGCATCGCCTGCCGATGCTGTCCTTGGACAACGCGTTCTCCGACGAAGACCTGCTCGCCTTTGATCGTCGGGTGCGCGAACGGCTGGGCAGCGACGCGCCGGTCGAATATTCGGCGGAGCCGAAGCTCGACGGACTGGCGATTTCCGTGACCTACGAACACGGCGTGTTCACGCGCGCGGCTACCCGTGGTGATGGCAGCACCGGCGAGGATGTGACCGCCAACGTGCGCACCATCCGCTCGCTGCCGCTGCGGCTGCACGGTGCGGCGCCGCCGCTGCTTGAAGTGCGCGGCGAGGTCTACATGCCGATCGCCGGGTTCGAGAGGCTGAATACGGCGGCCGCCGCCAAGGGTGAGAAAGTCTTCGCCAATCCGCGCAACGCCGCGGCCGGAAGCCTGCGCCAGCTCGATCCGCGCATCACTGCGCAGCGTCCCCTGGATATCTTTTTCTACGCGGCGGGCGCGGTGGACGGATTCGAGTTGCCGCCATCGCATTCGGCGATGCTCGAATTGTTGCGCGGCTTCGGCTTGCGTGTCTCGAGCGAGATCCGCCGCGTCGTCGGCGCGGAGGGCTGTCTCGCCTATTACCGCGATATCGGCGTGCGCCGCGCGTCGCTTGCCTATCAGATCGACGGCGTCGTCTACAAAGTCGACAGCATTGCCGCGCAGCGCGCGCTCGGCTTTGTCTCGCGCGCCCCGCGCTGGGCGATCGCCCACAAGTTTCCGGCCGAGGAAGCCCTCACCGTACTGCGCGACGTCGACTTCCAAGTCGGACGCACCGGCGCGCTCACGCCGGTGGCGCGTCTCGAACCGGTGTCCGTCGGCGGCGTCACCGTGAGCAATGCGACGCTGCACAACATGGATGAGATTGCCCGCAAGGACGTGCATATCGGCGATACCGTGGTGGTACGCCGCGCCGGCGACGTCATACCCGAGGTTGCACGGGTGCTCGTGGATCGTCGTCCTCCGCAGGCGCGCGCCGTGCAGCTGCCGGCGGCGTGTCCGGTGTGTGGATCCACAGTCGAGCGCGATCCTGAGGCGGCGATCGCTCGTTGCACCGGCGCGTATCGATGCAGCGCCCAGCGCAAGGAGCGACTGCGGCATTTCGCTGCTCGCCGGGCGCTAGACATCGAAGGTATCGGCGACAAACTCGTCGAGCAACTGGTCGATGCCGGACTCGTCGAGTCGCCGGCCGACCTCTACCGGCTCGACGTCGAGACACTGGCGGGTCTCGAGCGCATGGGGCCGAAGTCGGCGGCGAACATCATCGAGGCGCTGCAGCGATCCCGCGCGACGACGCTGGCGCGTTTTCTGTTCGCGCTCGGCATACGCGATGTCGGCGAAGCGACGGCCGCAGCGCTGGCCACGCATTTTGGTGCGCTGGAGCGGCTGATCGAGGCAGACCTCGAGACGGTGCAGCAGGTGCCGGACGTCGGTCCGGTGGTTGCCGCGCATGTCGTCGAATTCTTTGCTGACCCGGTGAATCGGGAAGTGGTGTCACGACTGCGCGAGGCCGGCGTGCACTGGCCCGATGTGGTTCGCCCGGCGGCTGCCGAGCAGCCGCTCGCCGGTCTGACCTTCGTGCTGACGGGCACTCTCGAATCGATGCAGCGGGAAGAGGCGGAGGATGCGCTGCGTGCCTTGGGCGCGAAGGCCTCAGGCAGCGTGTCGCGCAAGACGAGCTATCTCGTGGCCGGCAGGGATGCCGGCTCCAAGTTGCGGAAAGCCGAAGAGTTGGGGGTGCCGGTGCTCGATGAGGCCGGACTGGCACAGATCCTGCGCCTGAGGCGTCTGCCCGGCGCCTGAGCGCAGCGGGCCCGCGAGAAGCGCCGCCGGCATCAGCCCCATGCGGGACCAATGCCGGCAGCGAGGGTCATCAGAGCTTCTTCTCGGTCTTTTCGATCTTCTCGACCTTCGCGGCCTTGATCAGCTCGTCGCTGTAGGCGCGGAACTTCTTGCCAAGAACCGCCTGGTTGAGCTGCTGCTTGACCTGTTCGAACGGCGGCAGCTGGGCCTCGCGGACGTCATCGAGACGGATCACGTGCCAGCCGAACTGGGTCTGCACCGGCTTCGCGATGGTCTCGCCCTTCTTCAGCGCGACGATGGCATCGGCGAACGGCTTGACCATGCTCGTCGGGCTGAACCAACCGAGATCACCGCCACGATCGCGCGAGGAGTCGAGCGAGTCCTTGGCGAGCGTTTCGAACTTCTCGCCTTTCTTGAGCCGCTCGAGGATCTGCGTCGCGGCGATCTCGGTGGGCACCAGAATGTGACGCGCCTTGTACTCGTTGCGCGACATCTGCGCGATCTGCGCGTCGTACTCGGCCTTCAGTTCCTGCTCCGTGGGCGTCTTGCCCTCGAGGTACTTGGCGGCCACGGCCTGCTGCAGAATGTTGAGACGCGTGAGTTCGATTTCCGCCGCGAGGTCAGCCTTCTTGTCGAGCCCGTCCTTCTCGGCCTGCGCAGCCAGCACATGCAGGCTGATCAGCGAGTCGAGGGCGCGGGTCTTCTGTTCGGCGTCTAGGTCGGCGACGGCACGGCCGGCAACCTGTTTGACGAAGGCGTCGAATTCGCCTTGGGTAATGGCTTTGCCATTGATGGTGGCGACGGGCTTGCGGGTCGCCTCATCGGCGGCATCGGCCGCGCCACCCTTCGGCTGGCAGGCTGCAATCAGCAGGGTGACAGTGGTCACGGCGAGCAGGCGCGTCATCTTCATGGGGTTCTCTCGGGTTGTACGTGATGGGTTGATCAAAGGGCCGCGATTATGAGGGTAAGCGGGCGTCGATGGACAGAGCATGAACACCGCGCTCGGGAAGATTGCCGAGCGCCGCGTAGACGAGGCGATGGCGGGCGAGGGGGGCAAGGCCGACGAAGCGCGCCGAGCTTATGACGACATGGAAGTGCCCGCCTTCACGGGCTCCGGCATGGCCGGCATGCAGCGCGCTGTCATCACGGATTTCGAGCAGGTCGGGCTCGAGCGCCGCCTGCAGACATTGCCGAATCGCTTCGCTGCGGCTCATGGTGGTCATGCCTGCGGATCGCCGTCGAGGACGCTGCGCCGGCTCAGCCAGAGGGTTTGCGCGATCACGAAAACCAGAGTCACGCCGGTGATGCCATAAACCTTGAAGTTGACCCAGATGGGTTGCGGGTAGTTCCCCGCGACCCAAAGGTTGGCGAGCCCCATCACGGCATAGAACACTGCCCAGACGAGCGTCACCAGCGACCAGTCCGCCCGGCTGATTCCCGCGAAGGCCTCAGCGGAGGCGGCGGTCATCAGTCGCTCGATCAGCGGCTTGCGCAGCAGCACGCTGACGACGCAGGCGACGGCCAGACCCCAGAAGAGGATGGTCGGCTTCCAGACGATGAAGCGCTCATCGCGCAACCACAATGTGGCGCCGCCCAGCACGAAGACGAGCGCAGCACTCGCGAGATGCATGGGGGGGATGCGGCCGTGGCGCAGGCGGTCGTACGCCAGGAGCAACAGCATTGCCACCATCAGTGTGGCGGTCGCCGCGTAGATGCCGGCCTGCTTGTAGGCGAGCAGGAAGGCAACCAGCGGCAGGAACTCGATCAGGACCTGCATGCGGTGGATATGATAAGCGCGTGCAGAGGTTTCGACTCCATCCCGACAATCCGCAGTTGCGCCTGATCCGCCAGGCTGCGGATATCGTGCGTGCCGGCGGGGTGATCGCGTATCCGACCGACTCCTGCTACGCGCTCGGCTGCCACATTGGTGACAAAGATGCGTTGGAGCGAATCCGACGGATCCGCGAGGCCGATCGCCATCACCATTTCACGCTGGTCTGTCGCGACCTCACCGAGATCGCCCGTTACGCTCGCGTCGACACCTGGCAGTTCCGGCTGCTCAAGGCCTGCACGCCTGGGCCCTACACCTTTCTGCTCGAGGCGACGCGGGAGACGCCGCGCCGACTGCAGCACGA
>CAZIRD010000047.1:0-6734 GCA_964541625.1 uncultured Acidibacter sp. | reverse complement strand
GCGCATCCGCCGGTGGTGGTGCGGCAGGGGCGCGGCAGCCTCGAGCCCTTCGGTCTCTGATGCGGCGGCCTGAGCCGGTATAATCCCGGGGCTCGATAGGGGTGCGGCTGCAGCCGGCACCTCAAAACACTATAAAGTCCAATTAAAACAAAGTTTTATGAATTTTACTTCATGCGGATTCGTGACTCGTGAGCGCTAACCCGCAGACCAGCCGGGTGCTGTCGGGCATGCGGCCGACCGGACAACTGCATCTCGGCAACTACCACGGCGCACTGCGCAACTGGGTCGACCTGCAGTACCAGTACCCGTGCTTCTTCTTCGTCGCCGATTGGCATGCGCTCACCACCGGCTACGAGGACACGACCCGGCTGCCGGAGTTCATTCACGAGATGGTGATCGACTGGCTGGCTGCAGGCCTCAATCCCGGCGTCGCCACCATCTTCGTGCAGTCGCATGTGCCTGAGCACGCCGAGCTGCACCTGCTGCTGTCGATGATCACGCCACTGTCCTGGCTCGAACGCGTACCGACCTACAAGGACCAGCAGGCCGAGTTGCAAGAGAAAGACCTCGCGACCTACGGGTTCCTGGGTTATCCGCTGTTGCAGTCGGCCGACATCCTGCTTTACCGGCCGCGGTATGTGCCGGTCGGCGAGGACCAGGTCGCCCACGTCGAGATCACCCGCGAGATCGCCCGCCGCTTCAACAACCTCTTCGGGCGTGAGAGCGGCTTCGAGCAGAAGTCCGAAAAGGCCATCGGCGAGCTCGGCGGCCGGAACAGCAAGCTCTACCGGGATCTGCGCCGCAAGTTTCAGGAAGAGGGCGACGGCGCCGCGCTCGAGCAGGCACGGTCCATCGTGCAGGCCAACACCCGTATCACGGTGGCCGATCGCGAGCGCCTGCTGGGGTATCTCGAAGGCTCGAGCGTGAGCATTCTGCCCGAGCCGCAGGCCCTGCTGACGCCGACGCCCAAGCTGCCCGGCGTCGACGGCCGCAAGATGTCCAAGTCCTATGGCAACACCCTCGGTCTGCGCGAGGATCCGGACTCGGTCGCTAAGAAACTGAAGACCATGCAGACCGACCCGGCGCGGGCGCGACGCACGGACCCAGGCGACCCTGAAAAGTGCCCGGTGTGGTCGCTGCACGGCGTGTACTCGGACGATGCGACCCGGCAGTGGGCCTCGGCCGGTTGCCGCAGCGCGTCGATCGGCTGCCTCGAATGCAAGAAGCCGCTGATCGAGCGGATCGTGGCCGAGACCACGACCATGCGCCAGCGCGCCGCCGAGTACGAAAACAACCCGGAACTGGTCCGCGCGATCCTTACCGAGGGCAGCGAGAAGGCCCGCGAGGCCGCGCGCGAAACCCTCGACGAGGTGCGGCATGCGATGCACCTGAGGGGAGGCTGAGTCGATGGCAAAACCCGATTTGCGGATCGTGCCAAAAACCGAGGAGGCCCAGCAGGACCTTGCCACTCCGGCGCAGACGGAGATGCCCTTCGCGGTGGTTCAGGGCGAACCGATGACGCAGTTGCCGCGGGATCTCTATATCCCGCCGCAGGCGCTCGAAGTATTCCTCGAGGCCTTCGAAGGTCCGCTCGACCTGCTGCTTTACCTGATCCGGCGGCAGAACCTCGACATTCTCGATATTCCCCTCGCCGACATCACGCGCCAGTACATGAACTACATCGAGCTCATGCAGGATCTGCAGCTCGAACTGGCCGGCGAGTACATGCTGATGGCCGCGACGCTGGCCGAGATCAAGTCGCGGATGCTGCTGCCGCGCTCCAGCGATGCGTTGCCGGAAGAGGCGGACCCGCGCGCCGATCTCGTTCGCCGGCTGCAGGAGTACGAGCGCTACAAGCAGGCCGCGGAGAGCATTGATCGAATGCCGCGCGAGGAGCGCGACACCTGGCCGGCGAGCGCATCGGCCGAGCTGCGACGTCCCGCCTCGACGCTGCCCACGGTTTCGCTGCAGGAGATGATTCTCGCGTTCCGTGATGTGGTCGCCCGTGCGGCGATGTTCCAGCACCACCATGTGCAGCGCGAGCGGCTCTCGGTGCGGGCGCGCATGACCGACGTGCTCGCAGCGGTGGAGGGCGGCGCATTCGTCGCCTTCGGCCGACTGTTCAAGCCCGAAGAGGGGCGTATGGGGGTGACCGTGACCTTCATCGCCATCCTCGAACTCGTGCGCGAGGGGCTGCTCGATCTCGTGCAGACCGAAGCGTATGGCCCGCTGCATGTCCGCGCTGCGCAGGCGCCGCGGCTGCGACTCGTCGACGGCGGAGCGCCGGTGGATACCGTCGACTCTGCATCGGCAGAGACCGACTCCGCGGAGACCGCTGCCGAGGCGCCCGAGTCCTTGGAGCCTGCGCCCGACGAACCGCCTGAAGAGAAGGGATTCTGATGACCGACCAGCACACCCGAAATGTCGTCGAGGCCGCACTGCTTGCCGCCGGCAAACCGATGGCCGTCGCCGAACTCGCACAACTCTTCGACGAAGACGGTCGACCGGACAAGGATCAACTCGTCGCTGCGCTGGATGAACTCGCCGCGAGCTACGTCGAGCGCGCCATCGAGCTGAAGGAGACCGCGAGCGGCTGGCGTATCCAGGTGCGTCCGGGCTACGCACGCGAAATCAGTCGCCTGTGGCCCGAGCGGCCACAGAAATACTCGCGAGCGCTGCTTGAGACGCTGGCGCTGATTGCCTACAGGCAGCCGATCACCCGTGCCGAGATCGAGTCGGTTCGTGGCGTCGCGGTCAATCCGAATATCGTCAAAACCTTGATGGAGCGCGAATGGGTTCGGGTCGTTGGTCACCGCGACGTGCCCGGCCATCCGGAGTTACTCGGGACCACCAAGTCGTTCCTCGATCACTTTGGGCTGCGCTCCATCGACGAGTTGCCGCCGCTGGCGGAATTGAAGGCGATGGCCGACCTCAACCCGCAACTCGACCTGCCCGTCAGTGAGGACGAAGCGGCGGCCGCGGCGGTTGAGCCGGCGTCTGCGACGGTTGAGGCGGCGGCCGCGGCGGTTGAGCCGCCGTCCCCGACGGTTGAGCCGCCGTCCCCGACGGTCGAGGAAAATGCCGCGACCGCCGGCTAAGCCGCGGCGACGCCGGGCGACCGCGGCGGACGCGGCGGGCCGTGCAGCGACGGCGGATGCATCGGGCGAAGACCGAATCCAGAAGGTGCTGGCACAGGCGGGTCTCGCTTCGCGCCGCGAGGCCGAGGACTGGATCCGCGCCGGCCGCGTCAGCGTCAACGGCGTCGTGGTCGGCATCGGTGCGAAGGTTTCCGGCCGTGACGAACTGCGGGTCGACGGTCGGGTGGTGCGGCGCAGCCGTGACCCTTCGCGCCTCGGCGCGGCGATCACGGTATTTCTTTGTCATCGGTCAAGCGGCGAGTCGTTGACCGAGGGCTTGCTGATGCGATTGCCGCGACGTGCGGGGCGACGCTTTCTCGCCGTCTCGCCGATGCCGCGGGTCGATGGCGGACTCGAACTCGTCACCACGGATGGCGCGCTCGCGGAAAAGTTGCAGCGGCGGGTACGTCGCTGGCCGGTGGAGTTTCTGGTGCGTGTGCGCGGTGAGATGGACGAGTCACACCTCGACAGCGTTCGCGGCGGCGAACTCGACGACGGCCGCAAGCTCGAGGTGATCGAGGTCGAAGGTTCGGAGAGCGATGCCGAAGGCGCGAACCGCTGGTACCGGCTGGTCGCCACCGGAGCAAGCGGCAAGGACGTGCGCCGGCTGTTCGAACGTCATGGTGCGCTGGTCAGTCGCGTGCAGCGCACGGCGCTCGGGCCGCTGGCGTTGACGCGTGATATCAACCGCGGGCACTTCCGCGCGCTGACGGCGGAGGAAGCCAAGGCGATCGGTGTCGAGGCCCGGCAAACGCCGGGCGAGGCGGACGCGGATCAGAACGCCTGACCGGTGACGCCGCGGGACTGCGGTCCGAGCAGTGCGATCATCGGTGGCGTCAACGTCTCGGGCAGCGGCAGAACGGCCGCATCCTCGGATGGGTAGGCCTGACGACGCAGCTGAGTGCGTGCGGGACCGGGGTTCAGCGAATTGACGCGCACGGTGGTTTTTTCGAGTTCGTCGGCCAGCGTCTGCATGAAGCCTTCCAGCGCAAATTTTGAGGCGGCATACGCCCCCCAGTAGGCCCGTCCGGCGCGACCCACGCCGCTAGAGAGACACAGCACGGAAGCGTCACGCGAGGCGCGAAGCATGGGCAGCAGCACCTGCGTCAAGGCAAAGACGGCGGTGACGTTGACGTGCATGACCTTGACCCAGGTCGGTACATCGTAGTCCTCGATCGGTCCCGGGACACCGAGGATCGCGGCGTTGTGCACGAGCCCGTCCAGTCGCCCCCAGCGTTGCAGCACCGCGTGCGCGATCGCGTCGTAGTCGCCAGCCACCGATTTTTCGAGATCGAGTGGCGCGATCGAGGCCGCCGGTACGCTTGCACCCGTCGACGTACGCAGCGCCGCGATCTCGTCGTAGACCGCTTCGAGCTTGCGCACGTTGCGACCGATCAGCACTACCTCCGCGCCACGCCGCGCACACTCGAGCGCGAGAGCGTGACCGATGCCTGCCGTGGGTCCGGTGATGGCTACCACCCGGCCGCGCAGTTCATCGGCGGCGAGTGCCACACGATGCGGGTCGAAGTCGGTGCGGGATTCGATCATCGTCGGGTTTCCTCAGCGCAGCGCCTGCGGTAATCGCCCGCGCGAAATGGCCAGCGCGTCGCGCCAGGCCCCCATGGTACGCCGCAATGGCGAGCGCGGCCGCTGCGGAGTCGCAGCACCCGACGCCGAAAAGGCCATCCAGAGCAGTGGCACACGCAGCGCGGCACGGTGACACGGTTCGACGGTTTGCGCCGTCTGCCGCAGTGCAGCCGCGAGTTGCTGCTGTCGTCGCTGCAATTCAGCAGCCTCTGGCGCCCCAAGCGGGCTGACGAGCCAGCGCTGGTGGGGCTGGGGCGGCTCGCCTAATGGCAGATAGATTCGCCCGGCTCGTGCGTGGCGGCTGAAATCGGCGAGCAGTTCGAGTTCGCGCACGGTCCGCCCGGCGCGGGCTGCCAAACGCTCTGCGGCCGCGCGCAGTTCGGACACCGTACCGTCGATCTCGGGGTGACCGAGCGCGGCTTCCCGGAAGACGCTGTCGGCCCAATTGCCAAGATGCTGGTCGAGTTCGTCCCGGCTGAGAAATGCGACCGTCGCGAGATCGACGCGCGCGTGCTCGACGAGGCCGGCCAGCATGGCAGGGCTCACGGTTCGCGCCTGCGCCGCGGCCGCCAGCGCCCGGGTCGAGGGATGACGCGGTGCGCCCGTGGCAAGTCGCGAAAGTTCGTCCTGCCACCACTCGAGTCGAAGGTGCGCGACCTGATGCTCGAGACCGGGCCGCAGGCTGGCCAGCACTTCGTGTTCGACGACGAACAGGGCTTCGAGTGCCGCCGCCTGAGGGGGTGGTGCAAAGCGCAGCAACCAGTCGCGGTCGGCGCCAAAGGACGGCGGTGCACCGCCCTCGGCGGGGCTCACGCGTCCGGGTCCGGTTTGCGCAGGTGGGCGAGGTAGTTGACCGAAATGTCGCCGGTGAGGCGCGCCGCGCGGGTGAGCGGGTCGTACTCAAGACCGCCAAAGCCCTGCAGTTCGAGGCCGGCGGCGCGTGCCCAGGCCGCGAGCTCGGCGGGGCGGATGAGACGTTCGTATTCGTGGGTGCCACGCGGTAGCAGCCGCGCGAGGTACTCCGCGCCAACGATCGCCAGCAGGAACGAGCGCAGGTTGCGATTCAGCGTGGACACGAACAACGAGCCGCCGGGTTTCAGCAGCGCCCCGAGGGCGCGCAGGGTACTGGCCGGGTCGGGCAGATGCTCGAGCATCTCCATGCAGGTGACGACGTCGAAGGTCGACGGCGACGCGGCGGCCAGCGCCTCGGCGGATTGCAGTCGATAGTCGATGTCGAGGCTTTCGCCCGCTGCGTGCAGACGGGCAACGTCGATCATGGACGGGGCGAGATCTATGGCGGTGACCTCGGCGCCGGCGCGGGCGAGCGCCTCGGCCAACAAGCCACCGCCGCAGCCGACATCGGCCGTGCGCGCGCCGCGCAGCGTGACCCGCTCGGCGATGAATTCGAGCCGCGCGGGATTGAGCGAGTGCAGCGTGCCGAACTCGCCCTGCGGGTCCCAGAAGCGATGCGCGATGGCGTCGAACTTGGCGATTTCGGCGGGATCGCCCGCAGCGTCTTGCGAATGGCCGGCGCCCGCTTGCGAGGCGGCCACCGTGGTGGTTTCAGGGGTCATGTCGGCAGAGGTTCCGGGGCGCCTGTGGAGGGTGGCGCTATGGTACTATTTCGGACTCGTTTTCGAATGCGGTAACCGCCTGCCGAATGAGCGAAATCGCCCGCGAAGTCCTGCCCGTCACGCTCGAAGACGAGATGCGCCAGTCCTACCTCGATTACGCCATGAGCGTGATCGTCGGGCGTGCCCTGCCGGACGTGCGCGACGGCCTCAAACCCGTCCACCGCCGCGTGCTCTTTGCGATGCGGGAACTCGGCAACGAGTACAACAAGCCCTATAAAAAATCCGCCCGCGTGGTCGGCGACGTGATCGGCAAGTACCACCCGCACGGCGACACCGCGGTGTACGACGCGATCGTGCGCATGGCGCAGCCGTTCTCCATGCGCTACCTGCTGGTCGACGGCCAGGGCAACTTCGGCTCGGTCGACGGCGACATGCC
>CAZIRD010000046.1:0-19129 GCA_964541625.1 uncultured Acidibacter sp. | reverse complement strand
GTTTGCGCGAGGATGGCAACTGCGGCGTGATCCGCGCTCTCGGCGGCCGCCTCCATGCCGAACTCCACCCGTCGCAGGTGTTCGCCTGCGAAATGCAGCCGCTGCCAGGGCTCGCCCATGACGCGCGCGAAGCGCTGCACCTGACCAGCCAGAAAGACGTGTTTGTGGCCGCGCGTATACGGCTCGGCGCCCCAGGAGAAGGCGGCGCGAACCGCGACCTGTCCGGCCGAGGCGGGGCGCAGCCGGGCGAATTCCCGCAGCACGAATTCTTCGAGCTCCGGGCGCGACAGCGCATCGAGTCGGTCGGCGGCATGACCGTTGATCCAGACGCGCAAGTGACGCACCACGCCGTCCGTGCCCGGCACGGCGAATACCCGCTCGAGCGGACCGTCGCTGTAAACGTTGAGGCCGAAGCCGTCGCTTTCCCAGAACGGCCGCTTCGCCTCGAGGATCACGTGCGTGGTGCCGCCATAGGCGGAGTTCAGCACGGCCTCGGCCTGTAGCGGCGGCAGCGCCGGGCTGACCGCGATCGAGCGCAGCACCGAGAACGGCAGGGCACAGACGATGAAGTCCGCCGTATAGCGAGAACCATCGAGACAACGCACCCAGGGCTTGGGGCCGGCGGCATGGATGTGCGTCACCACTTTGCCGAAGTGCACTACCGAGCCCGGTGCACCGGCCATGGCCCGCGGCAAGCTCTCGGCGCCTCCCTTGAAGCCGAGCCGGGCGGCGTTCGCGCCGCTGTACTGCGCCTGGCCGCGCCCCGCGCGGAAACCTCCCTGCATGCCCCGCGCAAGGTCGCGCAGCATGGCGAGTGCAGACGTGCTCCAGATGTCGGTGTAGTCGATGGCCACACCGGCAAGCTCGATGGCAGCGTCGGAGACGCCCTTCGAGCGCAGCCATTGGCCGGCCGGCACGTCGAGTTCCGCCCAGCGAGGATCCAGCCAGGCGTGCACGTCATCACCGAAGGGCGAGTGGCGCGCCATCAGGGTCGATTCGAGCAGGTGGGGCAGGATGCTGCGCTCATCGCCGCGGGTCGGATTCGCCGCTGATTTCGGCCAGTCGGCGGGTGTAACCAGTTGGCCACCGACGTCGAAGCAGATCCCGAGGTCGCGTCGCGGCGCCGGCACAACCTCGACGCCGGCCTGCCGTGCGGCATCGAGGACCCGCCCGTAACTCGAACCCACCTCCGAGGCACCGAGGTCGAAGGGCATGCCGTCGATCTGGATGGTCCGCAGTCGCCCGCCCGCCCGCCCGCTCGCCTCCAGCACGGTGACCCGCGCGCCTTCGGCGCGCAGCAGTTGTGCGGTTCGCAGACCCGCGATGCCTGCACCGAGCACCAACACATCGCTCGTCGCCGTGGCGCGGCCCGCTCGCCAACCCAGGGCGCCTGCGGCAGCGCCGAGACCGATGAAATACCTTCGCGAGATGGACATGCGGAGCCTCGGAAAAAGTCAGGTTCTTTGAATCGTGGCTAGCGTGGAGTCGCCGGCCGGGGAGCGGGTTGGGTCACTGGCCCGAGCCGGGCGTAACCGCCGCGGCCCACGCGGGCGAGCGGATCATAGGCGGCGACGTCGATCACCAGCCTGCCGCGGGCGTCGTGACTGACGATATCGTCGCGCATCCACAATTGCTCGATGCGTGCAAACACGATGGTCTGGTCGGTGTCGCCGACGCGCGTGAATTGCGTGGCGACGCAACCCATCGCCGCGGGCGCGAGCGCAAGTCGCGGCAGCGGCCACTCCCATTCGAGGAGTTCCAGTCCGCCGCGACGCACCTCGCTCTCGCCCCAGGGGAGTTCGGCCGACGAGTCCTGCACGTCCGCCGCCTGCGTGAAGCCGGCGATGTGGATCACGCAGCGCGGATCGCGCTGCAGGTTGCGGTGGGTGTCCTTGAGCCGACCGGCCATGCCGTCGCCGATCGAAAACATCAGCATCGGCGGTGCACTGGTGACACCGTTGAAGTAGGAGAAGGGCGCGAGGTTCCAGCGCTCCGCGGTCGGCACCTGGATGCCGTTGTCGGTCAACACCCAGGCCACCGGTCGCGGGATGATGATCTGGCTGAAGGCGAGGTAAGCCTCGGCCTCGTCGAGGTTCGCGAACGGGATCAGCACGGGGGCCCTGTCTTGGTCTGGTTTGTTTGCGGACGGCCGGTCGAGCGCACTCTACCGCCACTGTCCCGCCCGCGGAAGGTGAAGCGTTGCCTGCGCTCTGGTCTAATGGCGCCGCCATGGAACAGGCCCGCGAACTTCATTCCTACCGCAAGCATTGGGCAGCCCGTTTCGGCGTCGCGCCCTTCCTGCCCATGTCCCGGGCCGAGATGGACGCGCTCGGCTGGGACAGTTGCGACGTGATCGTCATCAGCGGTGACGCCTATGTCGACCATCCGAGTTTCGGCATGGCGATCATCGGGAGACTGCTCGAAGCGCAGGGCTTCCGTGTCGGCATCATTGCCCAGCCGGACTGGCAGAGCGCCGACCCTTTCCGTGCGCTCGGCAAGCCGAATCTGTTCTTTGGCATCACCGCCGGCAACATGGACTCGATGGTGAACCGCTACACCAGCGACCGGCGCATTCGCAGCGACGATGCCTACACGCCGGGCGGCGAAGGCGGCAAGCGACCGGATCGCTCGGTGATCGTCTACGCGCAGCGGGCGAGGGAAGCGTATCCGGAGGTGCCCATCGTCATCGGCGGTATCGAGGCCAGCCTGCGGCGCATCGCGCACTTCGACTATTGGTCGGAGAAGGTGCGTCGCTCGATCCTGCCGGACTCGAAAGCCGATCTGCTCGTGTACGGCAACGCCGAGCGGCAGATCGTCGAGATTGCTCATCGCCTCGCCGCCGGCGAGCCGATCGGCTCGATCACCGACCTTCGCGGTACGGTCTTCATGCGCAAGCAAGTGCCGGCGGACTGGATCGAAATCGACTCGACGCATCTCGATACCCCGGGCCCGCTCAATCCGCCGATCGATCCCTATGCGATGGAGGACAACGGCGGCACCAAGGTGGCCGAGAGCACGGTGCGCTTCGTGCGCCGGGTACGCAATGCCGACCGTGCCCGCAGCGTCATCCGCCTGCCGGCGTTCGAGCAGGTGGTAGATGATCCGGTGATGTACGCGCATGCCTCGCGCATCCTGCATCTCGAGGCCAATCCCGGCAACGCGCGGGCGCTGGTGCAGCGGCACGGCAATGCGGAGGTCTGGCTGAACCCGCCGCCGATCCCGCTGACCACCAAAGAAATGGATCAGGTCTACGAGCTGCCGTACCGGCGCCAGCCGCATCCTGCCTATGGCGATGCGCTGATTCCGGCCTGGAAGATGATCCGCTTCTCGATCGCCATCCAGCGCGGCTGCTTTGGCGGATGCACCTTCTGTTCGATCACCGAGCATGAGGGTCGCATCATCCAGAGCCGCTCGGAGGCGTCCATCCTGCGCGAGATCGAGCAGGTGCGCGACACCGTGCCCGGGTTCACGGGCGTGATCTCCGATCTCGGCGGACCGACGGCCAATATGTACCGGCTTGCCTGCAAGAGCCGCGAGATCGAGAGCGCCTGCCGCAAGCCGTCCTGCGTGTACCCCGGGATCTGCCCGAACCTCAATACCGACCACACGCCGTTGATCGAGCTCTACCGCAAGGCGCGCGCGCTGCCCGGCATCAAGAAGGTGCTGATCGCCTCGGGTGTCCGCTATGACCTCGCGATCGAGTCGCCCGAGTACGTCAAGGAACTCGCCCAGCATCATGTTGGCGGTTACCTGAAGATCGCTCCCGAGGCGATCGGCGAAGGCCCGCTGTCGAAGATGATGAAACCCGGCGTCGGCACCTACCACCGATTCAAGGAACTCTTCGATCGCTACTCGAAGGAAGCGGGCAAAGAGCAGTACCTGATTCCGTACTTCATCGCTGCCCATCCCGGCACCACCGACGAGGACATGCTCGAACTCGCCCTGTGGCTGAAGAAAAACGGTTTCCGTGCCGATCAGGTGCAGGCGTTCCTGCCGTCGCCGATGGCGACGGCGACGGCGATGTACCACTCCGGCAAGAATCCGCTGCGCCGCGTGGGTCGCGGGACCGAGGACGTGGTCATCCCCAAAGGTCTCAAGGTACGTCGCCTGCACAAGGCGTTCCTGCGTTACCACGACGCCAACAACTGGCCGATGTTGCGCGAGGCCCTGCGCCGGATGGGACGGGCGGACCTGATCGGCCCGGGTAAGCAGCATCTCGTGCCGCCCTGGCAGCCGGCCGGCACCGGCCAACGCAGCGAGGGCACACGCAAGCAGCCGTTTCGCACCCAGCACACCCGACCGCGCAGCGGCGGACGCCCGTGAGCGACGCAGCGCACGCCGCACACCAATTCCGAGCGGGTCTCGAGTTCGACGTCGCCGCCCTCGAGCAGTACCTCGCCGCACACCTGTCCGATTTTGACGGACCGCTGCGTGTCAGGCAGTTCCCCGGCGGACAGTCGAACCCGACGTACCGGCTGGATGGACCGCGGCAGTCCTGGGTGCTGCGCCGCAAACCGCCGGGCGTGTTGCTGCCATCGGCGCATGCCGTGGAGCGCGAGTTCCGCGTCATGCACGCCCTTGCGTCACACACTGCCATTCCGGTGGCAAAGCCGCTGCTGCTTTGCGAGGACGCCGCGGTGATCGGCACCGCGTTCTACGTCATGCAGCACGTCGAGGGCAGAATTCTTTGGGAACCGACCCTGCCCGAGTTGCCCCGCGAGGCGCGCCGTCCGATCTACGCGGCAATGGTTGCCGCGATCGCCGACCTGCATTCGGTCGACTACCGCGCCATCGGGCTGGGGGACTTCGGTCGCCCTGAAGGCTATGTCGCTCGGCAGTTCACTCGCTGGTCGCGGCAATACGCGGCCGACGCCGAGGCCGCCGGTCGGGTGTCGACCATGGAGCAACTGATCGACTGGCTGCCGCGCAATGCGCCGGCTGTCGAGCCGGCGCCGGCCCTCGTGCACGGCGACTATCGCCTCGACAACATGATCTTCTCGCCTTCGCAGCCGCGCATCATCGCGATCCTCGACTGGGAACTATCGACGCTCGGCGATCCCGTCGCCGACTTCGCCTACCACCTGATGATGTTCCGCATGGCCTCGGGCGGGGTGCGCGGCCTGTTCGGCGCCGATCTCGCCGCGCTGGGCCTGCCTGATGAACGTGAATACGTCGCGGCCTACTGCGCGCGCCGCGGGCTCGATGGCCTGCCGATGCTTGAGTATTACCTCGCGTTTTGCGTGTTCCGCCTTGCCTGCATTTGCCACGGCATCGCCGGCCGTTTGCATCGCGGTACCGCCGTGAGCCCGGAGGCCGCAAAGTACGCGGCGCAGGTCGAGCCGCTTGCGGCACTGGCCTGGAGCATCGCCGCGGGCCTCGAGACCGGCGCGACGGGCTAGTCGCCGCGCACTCAGTTTTTCGGCGGCGTGTAGACCATCGTCGATGGCGCGCGCTCCGTCCGCAAGCGCGCGGCGACCACTTCGGCCTGGGACCAGGCGCGCAGCAGGTTTTCACCAGCGAGTTTTTTCAGGTCCTGATCGGACCAGCCACGACGGATGAGTTCGGCGAACAGCTGCGGATAGGTCGAGACGTCGTCGAGACCTTCCGGCCACCAATCGTTGCCGTCGAAGTCGCCGCCGATGCCGATGTGATCGACCCCGGCAACCTTGCGAATGTGCTCGATGTGGTCGGCAACCATGGCGATGCTGGTCGGCGGCAGTTTGATCGCGGCGTAACCTTCGGCGCGTATCCGCGCCGCTTCTTCGGGGGTTGCCGCGGCCCGGGCGCGCAGGCCGATCTCCGCCATCGCCGGTTGCAGGACCTTGCCGACCTCGCAGTTGATGAAGCTGGAGACGAAAGTGACCATCACCACGCCGCCATTGGCGGGCAACTGCCGCAGGATGTCGTCGGGAACGTTGCGTGGCACGTCGCAGATCGCTCGCGCCGAAGAGTGCGAGAAGATCACCGGCGCGGCGGCGACGCGCAGTGCCGCCGCCATCGTGCTCGGCGCCGCATGCGACAGGTCGACCAGCATGCCGAGGCGATTCATCTCGCGAACCACCTCTTCGCCGAAAGGCGTGAGCCCGTTGTTGCGCGGCTGCAGGGGCGCTGCGGCATCTGCCCAGTCGAGGTGCGAATTGTGGGTCAGCGCCATGTAGCGCACGCCGAGGTCGTAGTAGGCGCGCAGGGCGCCGATCGAGTTCTCGAGGCCGTAGCCGCCTTCCATGCCAAGCATCGAGGCGATCTTGCCGGCGCGCTTCGCGGCGCGCACATCGGCCACCGAGCGCGCGAACATGAAGGTGTCCGGATAGCGGGCGATGATTTGCCGGGCGATATCGATCTGCTCGAGCTGCTGCCGCGCGTAGGGACCGGCGCCTTCGCCCGGGATATAGACCGACCAGAACTGCGCGCCGAGGCCGCCGGCGCGCAGGCGCGCGATGTCCGTGTCGCCCTTGGTCGGCTTGCGCAAGTCGTAGGCGATCACATCGCGAGGGGCATCTTTGTTCTCGCGGATCACCATCGGCAGATCGTTGTGACCGTCGACCAGAATGGTCGAGCGCAGCAGACGCTGCGCGCGCTCGAGTGCGGGGTCGCGCGGCGGCTGGTTCTGCGCGGACAGCGAAGGCATGCCGGCGAGGGGCGCGAGCGCACCGAGCAACAGGGCGAGGCGTGCGGGCGCCGCCCGGCGGGTAAAGGAGTTGGGCTTGGACATGCGAACGATGCTCCCGGATATCATGGAACGAGTGTCGCCCCGGTTGACGGGCCTTGCAAGGCGGGCCGCTGGTGGCTCAGAGCTCGGCCAGCCACGCCGTGATCGCCTGCGCGACGCCGTCCGGCGCTTCCTCATGGACGTAGTGGCCGGCATTGGCGAAATGCACGAGCTTTGAGCCCTGGATCATCGACTGCAACTCGTCAGCTTCCTGCAAGGGCTTGTTGCGATCACGATCGCCCCACGGGATCAGCGTCGGCACGCGCACCCTGCGAGCGAGGATGATTTCTTCGCCCTCGCGATACTGCTTCATCAGCGAGGTCATGCCCGTCATGTAGCCTTCGCTGCGGGCGGCGAGCATCACCTCGTCGATCACGTCCTCGGTGACGATCGACGGATCGACGTAGGACTGCTTGAGAAAACTGCCGCGAAAGTCGCGGCTGGCAAACATCTTTGCCGACATCCGCGGCAACGGCGGCAACGGGACCTGCACGATCCTCGGCACGCCGGTGCGGATGATGCCGGGGTTTAGCAGCACGAGCCCCCTCGCGGCCGGATCGGCGACCGCCGCCTGCAGGGCAACTGCGCCGCCAAGCGAGTGGCCGACATAGACGACATTCCGCAGGCCGATTTCTTTGGCGGCCGCGATCAGCAACCGCGCCTGCGGACCGTTGTGGTAATCAAAGTCGACCGGCTTGTCGGAAAGACCGTATCCCGCCATGTCGATCGCCACCACATGGCAGCAGGCGGCCAGCCTCGGCGCCAGCAGGCGGAAGCTCTGCAGCGAGTTTCCAAAACCGTGGATGAGCAGCAGCTCCGGGCGATCGGCGCCGGCGCTGCCCCATTCGCGATAGCGCAGGCGCAGTCCGTCGACCGCGACGAAGCGATCGTCGGTCGTCGCCAGTCGGGCGACGGGCAGTTCCGGCTCGCCTGGCCAGTAGGCCCAGGCGGCGAGGCCCGCCCAGCAGATGCCGATGAAGAGCAGCACGCCGAGGACGATGCGTTTGAGAACCTTCATGGAGGCGATTGCATACAATCTTCGCGCTTCTTGCAACGCTGCCCTCTGCGAGCCCGCCACCTTTGATCCGACTGCCGCAACTGCCGATCCTCGAGGCCTTGCCCGCATTGCGTGCGGCACTCGTCGCCGGTCGTGCCGCAGTGCTCGAGGCACCGCCGGGTGCGGGCAAGAGCACCGTCGTACCACTCGCGCTGCTGGAGGAGCCTTGGCTCCAGGGCCGCAAGATACTCATGCTCGAGCCGCGCCGTCTCGCCGCGCGGGCTGTCGCCGTGCGCATGGCGGCCACGCTCGGCGAAGCGGTGGGTGAGACGGTCGGCTATCGGATGCGTCTCGATACGCGGGTCGGGCCGCGGACGCGGATCGAAGTCATCACCGAGGGCGTGTTGACGCGGATGCTGCAGGGCGATGCCGCGCTCGAAGGCACAGCTGCGGTGATTTTTGACGAGTTCCATGAGCGCAGCCTGCAGGCGGATCTTGGCCTCGCGCTGTGTCTCGATGTGCGCGAGACGCTTGAACTCGATCTGCGACTGCTGGTGATGTCCGCAACACTCGATGGTGCCGCGGTCGCTGCGCTGATGGGTGGAGCGCCAGTGGTGACTGCGGCGGGGCGCAGTTATCCGGTCGAACTGCTTTATCTCGGCAAGGCGCTGCCGGCCATGCCCGGCGACCCGGACTCACCCGAGCGACTCTGCGCGCTGGCCATCCAGCGCGCGGTCCGTGATGGTGAGGGTGACGTGCTGGTGTTCCTGCCGGGCGCGGGGGAAATTCGCCGGCTGCAGGAGATGCTCGCCGGTCCGGGTGAATGCCAGGATCGCGGTGTCGTGGTGCTGCCCCTCTATGGCGAACTCGGCGCGGCCGAGCAGGATGCCGCCCTCGATGACAACCCGCGCGCGCCGCGCCGCGTGATCCTCGCCACCAACATCGCCGAGACCAGTCTCACGCTGCCGCGCGTCCGTTGCGTCATCGACAGCGGGCTCGTGCGACGCGCAGTGTTCGATCCGGTGACCGGCATGAGTCGGCTCGAGACGCGACGGATCTCGCGCGCCTCCGCCGAGCAGCGTGCTGGTCGGGCGGGCCGGGTTGCCGCCGGTCGCTGCTACCGGCTCTGGAGCGAGGGCGCACATCGCAGCCTTGCGGCGCACACGCCGCCGGAAATCCTCGAGACGGATCTCGCCCCGCTCGCCCTCGATCTCGCGCAGTGGGGCGCCGGCGACGCTGGCACGTTGCGCTGGCTCGATCCACCGCCGGCGTCGATGTTGTCTGCAGCGCGTGAACTGCTGCGCCAGCTCGGCGCGCTCGACTCGAGTGGCCGGATCACGCCGCAGGGCAGGGAACTCGCCGATTGGCCGCTGCATCCGCGTCTTGCGCATCTTCTGCTGGAAGCCGCGACACGCGGTGAGCCGCGGCTTGGCGCGCAGCTTGCCGCATTGCTTGGCGAGCGCGATCTGCTGCGCAGCGGCAGTTCGCACGTCGGCGGATTCGCTGCGACGCGTGATGCCGACATGCTCACGCGACTGGACATTCTCGAGGGCCGATCGCCGCCGGGGGTGATGGCAGACCGCGGGGCACTGGCACGCGCGCGCCGCGCTGCCGGGCAGTTCGAGCGCCGCCTGCTCGATCGCAGGTCGGCAGGTCGCAGCATGCCGCGGTCGCCATCGACAGCCGCGTCGTCCGCAAGATCGGCGACGAAGCTCGATGCGGCCGGGCTCCTCGCCTGTGCGTATCCGGACCGGGTGGGCCGACGGCGGGACGGCGCTGCGGGCCGCTTCCTGCTGGCGAACGGTCGTGGCGCGATCTTCGCGGGCGCTGATCGCCTCGCGCGCAGCGAATACATCGTGGCGATCGATCTCGATGATCGGGATCGCGAGGCTCGGGTGCTGCTTGCCGCGGCTCTCGACAGACAAACGCTCGAGGCTGCGCTCGGCGAGCGCATCAGGCGCGAGCGCGAGTTACGCTGGTCGTCGCAGGACGAGGCAGTGCTCGCTCGTGAGCTCGTCAGGCTCGACGCCTTGATCCTCGAAGAACGGATGCTGCAGGGCGTCCCGCCCGAGGCAGCGATCCCGGTGATGATCGAGGGCATCCGCGCCATGGGCATCGATTGCCTGCCGTGGGATGTCGGCACACGCGCTTTCTGTGCCCGGGTGGAGCTGGCGCGCAGGCGATCACTGCGCACGACCGGTGGCGGCAGCGCCGCGGGCTGGCCCGCGTTCGATGCCGCAGGCCTGCTTGCCAGTCTCGAGCACTGGCTCGCGCCATGGCTCGAGGGCGTCACGCGTCGCACCCACCTCGCGCGTCTGCCGCTCGCCGAGGCACTGGATTTCAGGCTAGGCAACGCGGCGGTGCGCGATCTTGACGAGTTGCTGCCGACGCATATCGTGGTGCCGACAGGCTCGCGCATCCGCATCGACTATGAAGACGATCTCGCCCCTTGCGCCTCGATGCGTATGCAGGAGGTGTTCGGCATGGCGTCTACGCCACGTATTGGCGGCGGTACGATTCCCCTCACCTTCAAGTTGCTCTCCCCGGCGCAGCGACCGCTGCAGGTGACCGCCGACCTGGCGAGCTTCTGGCGCAATGCCTACGGCGAAGTCCGCAAAGACATGCGCGGCAGGTATCCTCGCCACTACTGGCCGGAAGATCCGCTGCAGGCTGAACCGACCCGCCGTGTGCGACCGCGCCAGTGATCAGTCAGGGAGAACCAGCATGCCCGTCATCCTCATCACCGGCGCCAATCGCGGCCTCGGTCTCGAATTCGTCAAGCAATATGCGGAGCGTGGCTGGCAGGTAATCGCCACCGCGCGCGAGCCGGCAGGCGCGCCTGAGCTCGCTGCCCTCGCCGCGGCCCAGCAGTCGGTGCGTATCGAAAAACTCGATGTCGGCAATCATGAAGAGATTGCCGCTCTGGCCGCGCGGCTCGCCGATCAGCCTATCGACGTACTGCTCAATAATGCCGGCTGGCTCGGCGACATCCGCAAGCAGTCGTTCGCCGAGCTCGACTACGCCACCTTCGAGGAGGTGCTCCGCATCAATACGTACGGGCCGCTCGCCATGGCGCGCGCCTTCATGCCGAACGTGCTGGGCGGCGAACAGAAGAAGGTTGTGGTGATCACCAGCGGCCTCTCTTCGCTCGCCAACACGACACGCTTCGGCAACCTTTTCTACTACCGCATCAGCAAGGCGGGCGTGAACATGGCGATGCGCACATTGCAAGCGGAGGTGCGCGAGCGCGGCGTGAAGGTCGGCATCCTCGCGCCCGGCATGGTCGACACTCGCCTGCTGCGACAGAGTGGCTACGAGGGGCCTGGCGTCATCAAGGCACCGCAGAGCGTTACCGCGGTGATCGGACATATCGAACGTCTTGGCCAAGAGGCGGAGATGATCCTCTACACCGGCGACAAGTTGCCCTGGTGACTTGTGTCATGATCGGCACGAATCCGGGGGGTAAAGCATGACTACGAACGCGACGGGCGGCAGTACGGGCACGGCTGGCCAGACCCGCTGGCAACTGCACTTCGGCTGGGGCATCGGCACCCTCGGTGCATCGCTGCTGCTGAACGGCTTTGCAGCGCTGCAGGCCTACTACCTCACCACAGTCATCGGCATTTCGGCGGTGACCGCAGCGACGCTGCTTTTCATCGCCAAGATCTGGGACTGGATCAGCAATCCGCTGGTCGGCGTGATCAGCGACCGCACCCAGTCGCGCTGGGGCAGGCGCCGTCCCTACCTGTTGTTCGGTGCGCTGATTTCCGGCCTGTCGTTTGCGGCCTTCTTCTCGCTGGCCATGACGCCGTTCGCCGAGTCGGTGGTGGTGACCGTCATCATCCTTGCGCTCGTCGGCACCGGATACACGCTTTTCAACGTGCCCTACATGGCGATGCCCTCCGAGCTCGTCAGCGACTACACCGAGCGGACGAAGATGTTCCAGTATCGCGTCTTCTTCATCGCCATTGGCACGTTGATCGGCGCCGGGGCGAGCCAGCGACTCGCCGAGCTGATGGGTGGCGGTGTCGAAGGCTACTCGCGCATGGGCATGATCCTCGGCGGCGCGATCATGCTGTTCATGGCCTGGTGTTTCTTTGGTACGGCAAGTGGCAACACCGTACCGCGATCGGAGACGCGCATTCCCTTTGCGGAACAACTGCGGCTCGGCTGGGAGAACAAGCCTTTCATCGCTCTGCTCGGTACCAAGGCGACGCAGCTGTTCGGACTGTTCA
Organism: uncultured Acidibacter sp.; assembly: GCA_964541625.1. GTDB lineage: Bacteria > Pseudomonadota > Gammaproteobacteria > Steroidobacterales > Steroidobacteraceae > UBA964. Next base: position 7,188 of record CAZIRD010000046.1, on the reverse strand, counting down.
CCACTTCTGCGATGGGCATCTTCGTGGTGAAGTACGTGCTCGGCAAGGAGAACCCCGGCACCTGGTTGCTGTGGCTCACCGTGGTCGGCTTCTTCGCACAGGTACTCTCCATGCCCGTCTGGCAATGGATCACCAAGCGGCTCGAGAAACAGCGCACCTACATGCTGGCCACCGCGATGTTCTCCATCGTCTCGCTGAGCTGGCTGCTGGCGAGTCCTGCCGAGGAGTTCTGGTTCTTCTGCCTGCGTGCGGCGCTCAAGGGCTTCGCCGCGGCGGGCCTGCTGCTGATGGGCCAGTCGATGCTCCCCGACACCATCGACTATGACTACAAGCGGACCGGGCTGCGGCGGGAAGGCATCTACTCGGGTCTCTACAGCGTGGTCGAAAAAGTTGCCTCCGCTTTTGCACCGTCGGTTTTGCTGCTCTCATACGCCTGGTTCGGCTTCAGCTCCAAGGCGCCGGTGCAGACGGCCGAAACGATCGACGGCATCCGCTACTGCGCGGCATTCCTGCCGTGCATTTATTTTGGTGTCTCGCTGATTCCGCTCTGGTTCTACAAGCTCACGGAAAAAGACCTCAAGGAAACCCGACAGGTGACCGCATGACTTCCGCCACCGTGCATCAGATGATGGCCGACAGCACCCACGACGAAGCGGCCGAACAGGATTTCGTGGTCGCTCTGAAGGCCTTCGCCGCCCGCGAGATGGATCCGCTGCTGGGTCAGCTCGTCAGCGGCATCGAGCGTGACGTTGGAGAGCGGACGACAGCGGGCGAGCTCGAGTCGGGCACCGCGCGATTGCCGTTGCGCGACCTGCGACGACGTGCGGAAGCCTCGTCCATCTATCGCAACTGGGTTTCCGTCAATCGTACGGCTCAGGAACTCATGTGGCAGACGGCTGGAGATTGCGTCGATCGGCAACTCGACGCACTCAATAAAAGGGCGGCGACGGCGCCGATGCTGGGCTCACTCGAGACTGACCCGTCGTTCGAGGTGCCGCGTTATCTTGCCGCCACCGACACGCACATGATGCCGGGCAGCTATTACGCCGACTTCGGCGCCGACGACGTACGGCAAGGCGCGGTGTTCGACAAGGCCGCATCCTTGTACAGCCGCGGTCGTCAGGGCGGCGTGATGAACGACATGCGCGGCCACACGGTCGTCGCCCACGTCTTCAACCGTTTTCCGACGCTGGCGCCGGCCCGCATCCTCGAAATGGGCTGCACCGTGGGCAACAGCCTGATCGCCGTGGCCCGCGCGTTCCCGGAAGCCGAGGTGCACGGAATCGACGTCGGTGCAGGCTTGCTGCGCTATGCGCGGGCACGGGCGGCGTTCATCGGCCTACCGCTGCATTTCTCGCAGCAGAGCGCGGAGCGGACCCGCTTCGACGACAACAGCTTCGATCTCGTCTTCTCAAGTGCCGTATTGCATGAGACCTCGGCGCGTGCACTGCCGCGGATCGTCGCGGAATGTTTCCGCGTGCTGCGCCCGGGCGGCGTCATGGTGCATCTCGAAGTGCCCTTCCGCGCCGAGACTGCCGACGCGCTCGCGCTGCTCAAGGCCGACTACGAGACGCGTTACAACAACGAACCATTCTGGCTGGGCGCCACCCGCGCCGACTTCGTCGCCCTGGCCGCGCAGGCCGGCTTTGCCGAGGCCGCAGCGGGCTATCAGGACGCGGCGCACGGCCCGCCGCCGCGCGATCCGCCGCTGGCCTTTGGCGGCGCCAACAAGGGCGTCTACCGTTCCTGGTACGTCGCCTCTGCCAGGAAGCCGGTCGCGTGAACGCGCGCGCTCCGCGAATCCACAAGGGTCGCCGTGCGGTTCCGGGCGATCCGCGTATCGACGCACTCATCAACATGGTGCTGTCGCTCACCTCCGAGGTGGCGGTGCTGCGCGAGCGTCTTGATGCCCATGAGCGCCTTGCGGAAGCCGGCGTGCCGGCTTCGCCGTCAGCGGTCGACGCTTATACGCCCGACCCGCCAGTGCAGCAGGCGCGCAGCGCGCAGCGCGAGCGTCTCATCAACAAGGTTTGTCGGGCGCTGGTAGCAGAGAATTCAGCGGACGGCTGAGAACGGTGCGCCGCCGCGGCCGTTCAGCACAGCCTGGATTTCCGCGATGATCGACAGCGCAATCGCCTCGGGAGTGCGACCGCCTAGATCAAGACCGACCGGTGCGCGCAGCCGTGGCCGCAGGGACGCAGCGTCGGCACCAAGCTCTGCAAACAAGCGTTCGCGTCGCGCCGCCGGGCCAAGCAGGCCGACATAGGGCACTGCCGAGCGCGCGAGCGCTCCAAGATATTGACCGTCCGCCGTCAGATGATGGCTCATCACGACGGCGGCATCGAACCCGCCGAGATCCAGCTGCGTGCCCAGCTGCGGCGGATCCGCCCGCAACAACCGTACGCCGTTCGTGAAGCGCTGCGTCTCGATGTACGCCGGACGGTGATCGACTACGGTCACCTGCCAGCCGAGCGTCGCGGCGAGCGCCGCCACCGGTTCGGCGTCGGGGCCCGCACCACAGAGCAGCAGGGCGGGGATGCGCTCGGCGGCGATCGTGAAGCGTTGTCCTTCGAGACGCGTCGCCGTCGGCGTCGCGGTTGCAAGCTCGCCGCTGTCGATATCGATGGTAAATGCCGCTGCGCGCCGTTGCAGTGGTGCCTCGAGCAGTGTGGCGAGCGGTTCATACGCGGTGGCTGCGTCGACGCGCAACAGCAGAACCTTCATCAGGCCTTCGCAGCCCAGCCCGAGACCCCAGATCGGATCGTCGGAGCCGCGACTGTCGTAACTGCGCACGAGGCAGCGACCGCCGTCGCCGAGGAGTCGCAGGGCGTGTTCCTGCAGGTCGCCCTCGAGACAACCGCCACTCAGCAGACCGCGGCGTTCACCCTGCGCCGAGAACAGCATGAGCGCACCGGGCTTGCGGTAAGTCGAGCCCTCGGTGGCAATGACGAAGGCCGCGACCAGTGGCCGCCCTTCGAGACGCTGCCTTTCAAAGAATTCGCGGATCAATGCCGGATGACGATCTTGCCGAAATGACTGCCGTTGTCCATCCAGGCGTAAGCGGCCTCGGCCTCGTTGAACGCGAAGCGACGATCGATGACCGGCTTGATGCCGTGACGGACGATGAATGCGTTCATTTCTTCGAAGTGCCGCCGTGAGCCGACGAAGATGCCGGAGACGCTTGCACTGCGGCCGATCAGTGCGGCAGCGGGGATGTCGCCGCCGAAACCGCTGAGCCCGCCGATGATCGCCACATGGCCGCCCGGGGCAAGGGCGTCGAGTGATTGCTTCAAAGTTCCCGAGCCGCCGACCTCGAGGACTTGATGTACACCGATGCCGTCGGTGGCCGCGCGCACCGCGACCGCCCACTCGGGCGTGGATTTGTAGTTGACCGTGGCGATCGCACCGAGCGCGCGGGCACGCTCGAGCTTGGCGTCACTCGAACTGGTGATCACGGGTTTCGCTCCGGCCGCAGCGGCAAACTGCAGTCCGAAGATCGACACGCCACCGGTGCCCTGCAGCAACACGTGGTCCCCCGGACCCATGCCGCCGCGGGTGACGAGACCGTTCCATGCGGTGACGGCGGCGCAGGGGAGTGTGGCGCCCTCCTCGAAACTCATGCCAGCCGGCAGCGTGACGAGTCCCTCCGCGGGCAGCGTGACATATTCGGCGAGCATGCCATCGACCGCGCCGCCCATCGCGCTCGCGCCCGTGGCGGCTGTCGGCCGGCCACTCAGCCAGTTCTGGAAGAAGATCGCGGCCACGGCGTCACCGGCCTTGAAGCGGTCAACCCCGGCGCCGACCTCGACCACCTCGCCGGCACCATCGGAGAGCGGCACGAGCGAATCGCGCGCACCCACCGGGTAGAAACCGCGCTGGATCATGATGTCGCGGCGGTTGAGCGAGGTCGCGCGCACGCGAACCAGCACTTCGCCGGCGGCGGGCAAGCGGATCGGAGCGCCTTCGCGCAACTGCAGGCTGAACCCTTGCTGCTGGCGGATGAGCTGGTACTGAAGCTGGCTTTTGGGAAGAGTCATGCCAGCGATTGTACGGTGAACGACGAGCCCTTACAGCGGCGTGCCGTCCTCGCGCGACACCGCGATCACCGCCGAGCGGGCGGGCAGACCCTCGCCGTCGGGCCAATGGCTGACGGGCTTGTCGACCGTGCCGCCCTCGCCAGGATGCTGGATGCTGAGAAACAGCGTCGTGCCGTCGGGCGTGAATTCGCAGCCGCAGACCTCCGCGCCAACCGGCGCGCTCATCACCTGCCGCAGCAGCCCGCGATCGGGTCCGCTGGTCGGCACGACGAAGCAGCCGTCGTTGCCGAGCAGATCCTCAGCGCCATCGGTTACCACCCACAGGCGGCCGGAGGGATCGAAGCCGACGTTGTCGGGGCAGGCAATCGGGCTGACCTGCGACCGGTCTGCGTAGCCGCCGTAGTAGGTATCCTCACGGGCCAGCTTGCCCGCGATGATGTCCTCGGCACGCGTCAGGAAGCGTGCGGCCGGATTTCGCGGATCACCGGCGAGCAGGAATACGTCCCAGGAAAACCGCAAGCTGGCCGCGTCATCACCGTCTTCGATGAGCTCGATGATGTGCCCGAACTCGTTCTTCGGGCGCGGATTGGCAATGTTCGGGCCGAGATCGATTTCGCGACCATTGAACTCCCGACGAACCGTGCTGCGCTCGTCGTTTTTGGTGAGCGACATGTACACGCGTCCGCTGACCGGGCTCGGCTCGACATCCTCGGGCCGATCCATCGGCGTCGCGCCCAGCAGGTCCGCCGCCGCACGGCATTTGATGACCACGTCGGCCTGGCTGCGGAAGCCGTTACGACTGTTCAACGGGCCATTTTCATCATGAACCAGCGGCAACCACTCGCCGCGACCGGCGGCATCGAAACGCGCCGCATAAAGCGTGCCGTGGTCGAGCAGATCGCTATTCGCCGCCCGGTTGCGTGAATCGAAGCGGTCGCGGGTGACGAACTTGTAGACGTACTCGAACTTGGTGTCGTCACCCATGTAGGCGGCGACCCGACCGTCTTTGGCGAGGATGGTGTTCGCGCCCTCGTGGCAGAACCGGCCGAGAGCGGTGCGTTTCTTTGGCGGTGCAGTCGGATCCTGCGGATCGATCTCGACGATCCATCCGTGACGCAGTGCTTCGCGGGGTTCGCTGCGCAGATCGAAACGAGAGTCGGTGACTTCCCAGCCGTAAGCCGAGCGCTCGCGCAGCGGCCAGCGGCGATAAGCGGCTTTGATCGCCTCGGCCTCGGTGCCGCTCGCCGCGGCTGCCCAGGATCGGGCGCCGCCAAAATAATCCTGGATGTTTTCTTCTGCGGTGAGGTAGGTGCCCCACGGCGTCTTGCCCCCGGCGCAGTTGGCGAACGTACCGAGCGCCTGAGTGCCGCTGGGGTCGGCACCGGTGCGTAACAACGGGTCGCCGCGAGCCGGACCCATGATCTGCATCGGCGTGTTTGCCGTGATGCGCCGCGTGGAGCGGCCGCCGCGAACCACACGCCAGCCGCGCACATCGCGCTGCAGGTCGAGCACGCTGACGCCATGGGCCGCCTGCATCCACGGAACGACCTGCGGACGGGTCCTGATCCATGCTTCGCGTCCCCGCGCACGCTCCGTAGCGTCTTCGGGAAGCCCGGCGAGGCACAGTTCGGGCATGACGTACTCGTGGTTGACGCAGAGTCGACCCGCCGAGCGGCTGCCAGCCACGCCAAAGAAGGCGAGGGCGTCGTTGTTGGTCCCGAAGCGACGCTCCTGCCGTGCGGCAGCTTCGCTGTCGAGCCAGTCGAGGCTGCGAATATCTTTGGCCGTCAGGCCGCGGTCGCCGGCAAAGAGCGGGTCACCCCAGCCAATCAGTACGTCGTGCCGTAGACCCGGTGAGAGCAGCACCGCGTCGTCGCGCCGCGGCCCTACTGCGAGGTAGTCGCGGCGTGGCCGACCGTCGGCGCCGGGTGCCGTCGCGGCACCCATCGCGGGCAGCGCTCCGGCCATCGCTGCGGCAACACCGCTACCGACCAGAAAACGGCGCCGGGAAAGACGTTCGTCGAGCAGTGCGCCGAAGTAGCGGAGCGAAGTACGGTTGCGGTCTTGCATGCGCCGACAATGCTAGCAGCGCGACGCCCGCCCCGCGTGAAGGTTCTGTTGCCGAGCGGGCGGCTGGCAGGTTTCAGCTAGTCGGCAGCCCCTCGAGAACCGTTACAAAGAACGTCCCCTTGCCCTCACGCAACTTCTTTGCGGCCTCGTACTCCGTCGACTTCCAGAACCCCCACGCTGCCTCGCGTGACGGAAAGCGCGCGATGAGGATGCTCTCGTGCCGCGGCTCGCCCTCGGCGACCTCGACACGTGATGCCGGAGTCACCGTCAGATAGTGACCACCGAACTTCTGGTAGATCGACGGTAGCGCAGCGTTGTAGGCCTTGAATCCCTCGATATCCGTGACCTTGCCCTGTACCAGCAGGTAGGCCGGCGCGGTCATTTCAGCAAGCCTTCCGCCCGCATCGCCGTCTGGACACCGGGACGCGCCGCGATCCGCCCGTGGTAGCTCTTCAGACCAGGCCACTGGCCAAGGTCGATGCCGACATAAGCACACCAGCCGAGCACGGTGAAGAGGTAGGCGTCGGCAACGGTGAAGTGGTCGCCGAGCAGGAACGGCTTGTCGCCGAGTTCGGTCTGCACGAACTCGAAGCGCCGGCCGAGATTGGTCTTGGCCGCGGCCTTTTGCTCGTCTGTGGTACCGGGCGCGAAGAACGGCGAGAAGTTCTTGTGAACCTCGGAATTGATATAGCCGAGCCACTCGTGCAACCGATAGCGGGCCATGGTTCCGGCGGCCGGCGCAAGGCCCGAGCCCGGATTGCGGTCGCCGATATAGGGAAGGATTGCCGTTCCTTCGGTGAGCACCGCCCCGTCATCGAGCCGCAGCGCCGGGACGTAGCCCTTCGCCGTCACTTTGGCGTAATCCTCGCCGCCGGCGGTCTTCTGACCGCGCCCCTCTACCTTGACCGCCTCGAAAGCGAGTCCGGCCTCGATCAGGGCGATGTGGGAAGCGAGCGAACAGGCGCCAGGTGAGTAGTAGAGCTTCATCGGCAAGTCCTCTGCGAATCAACGCGGGTGATATGAAACATGAATGCTAGCCTCGGCCGGCAGCGACGGAAAGGGATTGATAAACTCGCGTCCA
>CAZIRD010000045.1:14650-19475 GCA_964541625.1 uncultured Acidibacter sp. | reverse complement strand
GAGGACCGCAAGCAGCGCCAGATTGATCGATGGCAAGGCCATCGCCCGCGGAGTCAAGGATGAGGTCCGGGCAGCAGTAGACCGGATGGTCGCCGCCGGGCGCCGACCGCCAGGGCTAGCGGTGGTGATGGTCGGCGATAACCCCGCTTCGGCAGTTTATGTACGCAACAAGCGTACCGCCTGCCTGGATTGCGGCATTCGCTCGGTTGGCATCGATCTGCCGCAATCGACCAGTGAAATCGAGCTGCTGACGAAGATCGACGAGCTCAATGCCGATGACGGCATCGACGGGATCCTCGTGCAGTTACCGCTGCCAGAGCATATCCGCCAGACCGAAATCGTCGAGCGCATCGACCCGCGCAAGGACGTGGACGGCTTCCACCCGTACAACATCGGTCGGCTCGCAGAGCGCAATCCGCTGATCCGGCCCTGCACGCCCTACGGCGTGGTACGAATGCTTGATCACATCGGCGTCGCCGTGAAAGGACTGCACTGCGTGGTGGTCGGCGCCTCCAACATCGTAGGTCGGCCGATGTCCCTGGAACTGCTGCTGATGGGTGCAACAACGACCGTGACCCATCGTTTCACCGCCGATCTCGAGCACCATGTACGGGAGGCTGAGGTATTGGTGGCTGCCGCGGGCAAACCGGGGCTCATCAAGGGTGAGTGGATCCGCGAAGGCGCGGTGGTCGTCGACGTCGGCATCAACCGGATGGACGACGGCACGCTCTGCGGTGACGTGGATTTTGCCGAAGCCGCGAAACGCGCCGCGTGGATCTCGCCGGTACCCGGCGGCGTCGGCCCGATGACCGTCGCCATGCTGATGAAAAACACGCTCGAGGCGGCGTTGCGCAGGCGAGGCTCGCGCTGACTACACCCGCCGCCACTCGGTGAGGCCACCAGGCTTGTCTTCGAGGACGATGCCGGCGGCCGCAAGTTCATCGCGGATCTCATCCGACCGCTTGAAATTTTTGGCCTTGCGGGCCGTCTGACGCTCGGCGATGGCGCCATCTATCCGGGCGTCATCCCAGACCGTGGCTCCCGCCGCAGAGCTCCCTGGCTGCGATTTGGCTGCGCGGAACCAGTCTTCAGCCTGCAGCGTGAGCACACCGAGCACTGCGCCCATCGAGCGCAGTTCGCGTGCGAGCGCCGTGGCCTGCTCAGCGTCGCCGGCGCTGCGCGCACGGTTGATCTCGCCCGCCAGCGACTGCAGCGCGGCAATCGCCTCGGGCGTGTTGAAGTCATCGTCCATGGCCTCGTGGAACGCCTGCCAAGCGGCGGACTCGCCAGCCGGCGAGTCGAGCCGCGAAATAGGCGCGTGGACTGGCGGCGCGTCAAGTCCGCGCAGAGCAGTGTAGAGCCGACCGAGTGCGGCATCCGCCTGCTCGATCTGCGCGAGGGAGTAGTTGATCGGACCGCGGTAATGGCTGCCGGTCAGGAAAAATCGCAGTACTTCGGGATGCCGCAGACGCCCCGAGTCAAGCACCTCGCGGATGGTGAAAAAGTTGCCGAGCGACTTCGACATCTTTTCGTCGTCGATGTTGACGAAGCCGTTGTGCATCCAGAGATTGGCGAAGTGATCGCCGGTCGCGGCGCAGGACTGGGCGATCTCGTTCTCGTGATGCGGAAATTTCAGATCCATACCACCGGCATGGATGTCGAAGTGGCTGCCGAGGATTTCCGCTGACATCACCGAGCACTCGATGTGCCAGCCTGGACGACCTGGCCCCCAGGGCGAATCCCAGGCCGGCTCACCGGGCTTGGCTTTCTTCCAAAGCACGAAATCGAGCGGATCGCGTTTGGCGGTGTCGACCTCGATGCGCGCGCCGGCGCGCAGATCGGCGAGGCGCTTGCCAGAAAGCTGGCCGTACCCCGCAAAGCTGCCCACCGAGTACATGACGTCGCCATCGCTGGCGACGTAGGCATTGCCTTTGTCGAGCAGCGTCTTGGTCAAGCTGATCATGCCGGCAACGTACTCGGTCGCCCGCGGCTCATGGTCGGGACGCTGGATGTTGAGCCGGTCGTAATCCTCGTGCATCGCGGCAATGAAGCGCGCGGTGAATACATCGATCGATTCGCCGAGTTCGGCGGCCCTACGGATGATCTTGTCGTCGATGTCGGTGATATTGCGGACGAACGTGACCGCGAAACCACGGTGCGCAAGATAGCGGCGGACGATGTCGAAGGCCACCTTCGAACGCGCGTGCCCGATATGGCAATAGTCGTAGACCGTATCCCCGCAGAGGTACATGCGCACCTCCCCAGCACGGATGGGCCGCAGATCCTGCTTCCGTCCGGTCAGCGAATCGTGGATGCGGATGCTCATGGAGAGGTTCTCGAACGGTTGGGAGCGCCAATCAGCGGGCTGCGGATGATAGCCGCTCGAGGCGTGCGATGGCGCGGGCGGGGGTCATCAGGGCGAGGAGCGGAGCGAGCTCCGGGCCGTGGTCGAGGCCAGTGAGACCCACCCGCAGCGGCTTGAAGAGTTCCGGGCCTTTGCGCCCGGTGCCGTCTTTGACTGCCGCGATGATCGCCTTCCAGTCGGTCCCGTGTGTGCGCACGGCGGCCGTCGCGACCTCGAAAAAGTGTTTGCCCGCCGAGTCGAGGATGGCCTGTGCAGTCGGGTCGACGACGAGCGAGTCGTCGCCAAAGACGACCATGACCCAATGCAAGATATCGGCGGGAAGTACGACGTTGGGCTGCAGCAGGGCTACGAAGCTGCGAACAGTCGACTCATCGAGACCGGCTGGCAACTGCGGTCGCAGCCACGCCATGGCCCGCTCCGGCGCCAGCCCATGAACCGCCTGCTTCTGCCAGACGTTGAGCTGCACCGGGTCAAAGCGCGCCGGCGAGCGTACGAGATGGGCGGGATTGAAGCCCTGCGCAAGCCGGTCGAGATCAAGCAGTTCGTGCAGGTCGGTCGAGTGACCAAGGCGAAAGAGGTGATTGGCGAGCGCCTCCGGGAGGTAGCCCGACTCGCGCAGCTGCCGAAGTGATTTGGCACCCGAGCGTTTCGAGAGCGGCGATCCATCGGCAGCCGTGATGAGTGACAGATGGCCATATACCGGCGCTGGAAGATCGAGTGCCTGCGCGATCAGCAACTGCCTCGGCGTGTTGGACAGGTGGTCTTCGCCACGGAGCACGGTCGTGACGCCGCTGAGCGCATCGTCGACCAGGTTGGAGAAGAAAAACGCCGCGGAGCCGTCGGCCCGCTGCACGATGAAATCGCCGATATCGCGGCAATCGAAACGCTGCTCGCCGTGAACGAGATCGACGAACTCGACATTGCCCTCCTCCGGGACCCGGAACCGCAGCGTCGGCCGACGCCCATCGGCCAACCGGGCGGCACGCTGGGCGTCGCTCAGGTGGCGGCAGGTGCCCGCGTAGCGCGGTGGCCTTCCAGCCGCGAGTTGCGACTTGCGGCTGACCTCGATCTCGAGTGTCGAGCAATAGCAGGGATAAACGCGACCCGACGACTCGAGTCGCGCGAGCGCCTGCCGGTAGACATCGGCCCGCGAACTTTGCGCGATGACATCGCCGTCCCAGACGAGACCGAGCCACTGCAGGTCCTCGAGCAGCTGGCGGGTGAACTGCGGCTTGCTGCGCTCCGCGTCGGTGTCTTCGATGCGCAGCAGGAAACGCCCGCCATCGCGGCGCGCCAGCAGCCAGTTGAAGAGCGCCGTGCGGGCATTGCCAAGGTGCAACTCGCCCGTCGGACTCGGTGCGAAACGGGTGACGGTTATAGCGGCGGTCATCAGGCTGCGTGCCATTCCTTGACGGTGTTTACCCCCTCGGCGAGCGTGTCGGCGAGGGGCTTCGCCTCGAGAGTCAGCGTTTTCATGGGTCTTTCCTCAACGAGCGGAGACATTGTAGCGCTGCGCGTGGGCTATAAGTGATGCCGATATGCAACCGACAAATGCACATGACCTCCGGGAATTCCCTAGAATTCCGCTCGTGCGACACCTTTTCATCTCCGACCTGCACCTCGATGCGGCGAGTCCGTCGACTGTGGAGTTGTTCGCGGACTTCCTTCGAGGCGTCGCGCGCGAGGCCTCGTCGCTGCACATTCTCGGGGATCTCTTCGAGACCTGGATTGGGGATGATGACCCTGATCCGGTGCGCAGCAGTGTGTGTGAGCAACTTCGCGGACTCGCCGAGTCGGGCGTGGCGCTCTACGTCATGCAGGGAAACCGGGATTTCCTCTATGGCGCGGACTTCGAACGACGTACAGGCTGTACGCTGCTGCCGGATCCGGTCGTCGTCGGTTTGCATGGTGAGCGCGTTCTGCTCACCCACGGTGACTTGCTCTGCACGGGTGATCACGCTTACCAGGAGTTGCGCACCACGTTCCGCAATGCGGCATTTCGGCGCCAGGTCCTCTCGCTGCCGATCGAAGCGCGCCAGCAACTCGCGCAGGCTGCGCGCGCCGGTAGCAAAGCTCACACCCGCGCCGCCCTTGGCGACGCTGCGGCGCCGGCAGCCGTCGCGGCCAACGACATTGCCAACGACATCATGGACGTCACGCCTGATGCCGTGTTGGCTGCTCTCGAAGCCAGTGGTACACGCAAGATGATCCACGGGCATACGCATCGACCGGGTCATCACCGCTACGCGCTCGCGAGCGGCGAAGCCGAGCGCGTGGTGCTCGCGGCCTGGGACACCGACGGGGAGTTCCTCGAAGTCAGCCCAGCGGGCTGGATTCGACGGAAGATTTCATTGGTTCGGGCGAGCCGGAATGAAACCTGAACTCTGCGTCAGGTGAGGTGGCGAGTCCGGCCTCGACCTCGGCCAACTCGCCGAGCCGATCCTCCCACGACTGCTCGCG
>CAZIRD010000045.1:7479-14550 GCA_964541625.1 uncultured Acidibacter sp. | reverse complement strand
TTATCGACCTGCTCGAAGTGGCGCAGTTCCTCGCGCGCCAGCTTCGAGAGCCGCGTGGCGAGCGGCCGATCCTCGGGATAGGCGAACATCAGGGCGAGCGCCGTCGAGGCCGCCTTTTTCTCGCAATTGGCATGATCGGCGAGCAACTCCGGCCAGCGTCGTACCGCCTCCTCGATCCACTCGGGCGGCGTGGCCGCGCGCAGCGGGTGACGCATCACACGCTGCGGACGATCTTCAGCGAACTCGCGGCGGTTCGCTTGCGGGCCTTGGCGGCATCCGAGCGCTCCTGCTGCAGGCGGGCGAGGAACTCGCCGGTCACATCGCCGGTGATGTACTTGCCGGAGAAGCAGGAGGTATCGAATTCTTTGACCTGTGAGTCGTCATGCTGGCAGGCGACTTCCAGATCGGCGAGTTCCTGATAGATGAGCCAGTCGGCACCAATCACCTGCCTGACCTCATCTTCGGTGCGACCTGCAGCGACCAGCTCGCTTGCCGCCGGCATGTCGATGCCGTAAACATTGGGATGCCGGACGGGTGGTGCCGCCGAAGCGAAGTACACCTTGCGGGCACCCGCCTCGCGCGCGAGCTCGATGATCTGCGCGGAAGTGGTGCCGCGGACGATCGAGTCGTCGACCAGCAGTACGTTCTTGTTGCGGAACTCGAGGTCGATGGCATTCAGCTTGGAGCGCACGGACTTCTGACGCTCCTCCTGGCCGGGCATGATGAACGTGCGGCCGATGTAGCGGTTCTTGATGAACCCCTCGCGGAACTTCAGCCCAAGGCCCTGCGCGAGCTGCAATGCGGCGACACGGCTGGTGTCCGGCACGGGGATGACGACGTCGATATCGTGATCCGGGCGTTCGCGGCGGATCTTCTCGGCCAGACGATCACCCATGCGCATACGCGCACGCTGCACCGAAACGTTGTCGATGATGCTGTCCGGACGCGCGAAATAAACGTACTCGAAAATGCAGGGCGCATGCCTCGTGGTGGCCACGCACTGCTGGGTGTGCAGGCGACCCGCCTCATCGATGAATACGGCCTCGCCCGGCGCGACGTCGCGGACCTGTGTGAAGCCGAGCATGTCGAGCGCCACCGACTCGGATGCCAGCATGAACTCGACACCTTTCGCCGTGTCGCGCTGGCCGATCACCAGCGGGCGGATCCCGTTCGGATCGCGAAAGCCGAGGATACCGTGACCGATCACCATGGCGACGACGGCATAGGCGCCGCGGCACCGTCGGTAGAGTGCGCTCACCGCCGCGAAAACGTCTGCGGCAGTGACTCGCGGCGTCCCTACCCGCTGCAGCTCCGAAGCGAGCACGTTGAGCAGCACCTCGGAGTCCGACGAGGTGTTGAGATGCCGGCGCTCCTCGCGGATGAGCACGTCGGCGAGTTCGCTGGCATTGGTGAGATTGCCGTTATGCCCCAGCACCAGCCCGTACGGCGCATTGACATAGAACGGCTGAGACTCGGCGGCGTTGTCGCAACCGGCGGTCGGGTAACGGACGTGGCCGATCCCGATGTTGCCGCGCAACTCAAGCATGTCCTGCTGGCTGAAGACGTCGCGCACGAGCCCCTGCCCCTTGCGCATGCAGACGAGGCCATCGACCGCCGTGACGATTCCGGCGGCATCCTGCCCGCGATGCTGCAGCACTGTCAGGGCGTCATAGAGACGCTGGTTGACCGGGCTCTTGCCGACGATTCCTGCGATGCCGCACATTCTTGGACGCCTCGTGACGGATCAGGTGGAGATGACGGGCCGCCCCTGCAGCGTCTCGTTGCGCAGCAAGGCGTCGAAGTCGATCAGACTGTCGAGCAGATCCGCGGAAGTGACCGCCGCAGTGCGCAGCTTCGAAGCCTGCCACACGCTGGAGTCTTCGAGACCGAACTGCAGCGCGAGCAGCGTCAGCAGACCGATGACGATGGCACCCCGCGCCGCACCGAAGAGCAGCCCCAGCATGCGATTGACCGGCGCAAACACCGAGGCGCCGATCGATCGACTGAGAAAGCCCCCGAGCACCGCAATCAGGGTGAAGACGACCACGCCGACCATCAGGCAGGCCAGCATGGCCTGAACCCTAGGTTCGATGTTCCAGGATTCGAAAACGGGCCGCGCGACTTCGCCGTAGTGTGACCCGAGGTAGATGGCGACGACCCAAGCCAGCAGACCGAAGAGCTCGGCGACGAGACCACGCGCGAGACCCAACAAGGAGAAAACGAGGAAGACGACGACGATTACGATGTCCATCCACGTCATGGCTGAGCCTCTCGCCCCGCACGACACGGGCGGCGCGGATTCTACTTCACCACCGATCCCTTGTGACCCGCCTTCGTCAACCGGTCGCGCAGGGCATTCGCCGTCGCACGATCGGATGCGGGTCCGACCCGGACCCGAAACAAGGTCTTGCCGGATCGCTGAATTTCATCGACGACCACACTGAACTTGGCATCGGTCAGCTTGCGCGCGAGATTGGTCGCACTGGCTCGGTTCACGAATACGCCGAGCTGCACGTAGAACGCGTCGGCGGCGGGCGCTGGCGTAGCTGCTGGAGGGGCGACGACCGGGGCGGCAACGACGGGGGCAGGCGGCGTGGTGACCACCGCAGCGGGCGGCGGCGTGGTGGCGGCCGCAGCAGGCGGCGGCGTGGTGGCGGCCGCAGCGGGCGGCGGCGTGATAGCCGCGGGTACCCGGAGATTGACCGGCGGCGCGGGTGCCGCGTTCTCGGCGACCGGCGCAGGGACGCTGCGGGCACTCTCGGTAAGGTCGATGTCGAAGCTGCGCTCGCCGCCGCCGCTGTCAGCACTCGCGGGTGCGAGTGCCCGCGTCGTCCGCCCTGAACCGGTCAACAATTCCGGCAACAGCAGAACAGCAAGCAGGATGAGGATCACGGCTCCAGTGAGCCGGTGTTTGAGCGCGGTATCCAACGACGGAATCATACCCGAAGCCAGTCGAGCGCCGGTCCGACTACATGGAAGGATCCGAAGACGACAATGCGATCACCGACGGTTGCCAGTGCACGCGCAGCTGCGCAGCCATGGGCAACATCCGGCGCCAAGGCGACCGACCGGCAGCTCGCCGGCAGACGTTGTCGCAGATCCTCAGCCGTGCTGCCGCGCGGCCCGTCCAGCCCGCAGAGCACCCACTCGTCGATCGACGCCGCGAGTTGTCCGCCGATCACCGCGGCATCCTTGTCGGCAAGGATCCCGACGACACCGATGGTGCGATGTGCCGGCGGCAGCGTGGCAAGCGCCGCAGCAAGAGCCGCCGACGAGTCCGCATTGTGCGCGACGTCCAACACCCACTCGGGCCCTCGGTCACCGTCCGGAGCCACCCGCTGGCAACGACCGCGCAGGCGCACGTCGCGCAGAGCCTGTGAAAGGACCCTGTCGGATAGCGCCTCGCCGGGAAGGTGGCGGGACAACTCGGGTCGCGCCTGTAACCACTCGATGAAAGCCGCGACCGCCGTCGCCGCATTGCGGGGTTGCACCGGGCCCGCGAGCGCGGGCGCCGGCAATGAATCGAAGCGTCGATCCCAGCCTTGCCAAGCCCAACTCCCGACTCCGCGATCGGGCGAACCCACCGGTTCGATGCGGAAGTGGTCATCGAGTGCCCGAACGATGCAATCGAGCCGACGGGTTGCCTCGCCAACCGTGGTCGGCATGACCGCAGAGCCGAGGATCACGGGACGCCCCGCCCGAAAGATGCCCGCCTTTTCGCGCCCGATATCCTCGACCGTCGGGCCCAGCCAGTCCTGATGGTCGAGTCCCACCGAACAGAGTACCGCTACGTCGGCATCGATGATGTTGGTGGCATCGAGGCGACCACCGAGACCGACTTCGATGACCGCAGCCTCCACCTCCTGTTCGGCGAACACCAAGAATGCGGCCAGCGTGCCGTATTCGAAGAACGTCAGCGGTACGTCCGCCCTCGCCGCTTCGATGCGCTCGAAGGCGCGGATCAGCATGGCGTCATCGACCGACGCGCCGTCAATCGCCACCCGTTCGTTGTAATGCTGCAGATGCGGCGAGGTGTAGGTGCCGACCCGCAAGCCCGCGGCCCGACAGAGCGCGGTGAGGAACGCCACCGTGGAGCCCTTGCCGTTGGTGCCGCCGACGATGACGGCGGGAATCCGCCACGGTAGCAGCCCGAGTCGCAGCGCAACCTCTCGAACCCGCTCGAGTCCGAGGTCGATCGTCTTTGGATGCTGCCCTTGCTGGTGGGCGAGCCAGTCAGCCAGCTGCATCGGCCACGGCGGCTGCCGGCGGCTGACGCAGCAGCATGCGCAGCGCCTGCGCGAGGCGCGGTCGCAGGTCACGGCGATCGACGATGAGGTCGATCACGCCGTGCTCGAGCAGGAACTCGCTGCGCTGAAAGCCCTCAGGGAGCTTCTCACGCACGGTCTGCTCGATCACCCTCGGTCCGGCAAAACCGATGAGCGCCCGCGGCTCGGCAACATTGAGATCACCGAGCATTGCAAGACTCGCCGAAACACCGCCCGTGGTGGGGTCGGTGAGTACCGAGATGAATGGCAGGCCGGCGGCCGAGAGTTCCGTGAGGGCGGCACTCGTCTTCGCCATCTGCAACAAAGAAAACAATGCTTCCTGCATCCGCGCGCCGCCGGACGCCGAGAAACAGACGAGCGGTGCACGCTCGGCGATCGAGTGATCGACGGCACGGCGGAAACGTTCGCCGACGACCGAGCCCATGGAACCACCGAGGAACTGGAATTCGAAGGCGCAGGCCACGGTGGGCAGACCTTCGAGGCGTCCCGCCATCACCACGAGAGCATCCTTCTCGCCGGTGTTTTTCTGCGCGGCAACGAGTCGATCGCGATAGCGTTTGCTGTCGCGGAACTTGAGCGGATCCTCGGGGGTCACCTCGGCACCGATCTCGACCGACGTCCCTTCATCGAGGAAGCGCAGCAGCCGGTCGCGCGCGCCGATACGCATGTGGTTGGCGCACTTCGGACAGACGTAGAGGTTGCGCTCGAGTTCAGCCCGGTAGAGCGGCGAGTCGCAAGCGGAGCACTTGATCCACAGCCCTTCGGGCACCGAACGCGAGCGCCGCTCGGTCTTGATGCGCGACGGAACGATTTTCTCGAACCAAGCCATGTCGGGACTATACCGGAACGGGCAAACGGAACGGCGCGGGGTAGTCGATGCAATACAAACACAGGCCCTCGGGGTCTGCGGTCGGCGCGTTACGGCGACGATCGCGGGACTCGAGCAGCGTTCGCACCTCATCGGGCGCACGCAACCCTCGACCCACCTCGATCAGCAAGCCGGCGATATTGCGCACCATGTGATGCAGGAACGCGTTGGCGGCGACATCGATATGCACGAGGTCACCCGACCGACGGACCTGCAAAACATCGAGTCGCCGCACCGGCGAGCGTGATTGGCACTCGGCGGCACGGAATGCACTGAAGTCGTGTTCACCCAGCAGGTGCTGCCCGCCTGCATGCATACGCCCCTCGTCGAGCGGCGCCTGTACCCAGGCGGTACGCCCTGCCTGCAGGGCCGAGCGGGCGGCGCGGTTGAAGATGCTGTAGCGATAATGGCGCCGCAGCGCGGAAAAACGGGCGTGGAAGAAATCCGGCACCGGACGAGCCCAGCTGACGCTCGCCTTGCGCTCGAGATGCGCGTTGGTGCCGAGGACCCAGGCCCGCGCGGATCGCTGTACATCGGTGTCGAAGTGCACGACCTGACCGAGCGCGTGCACGCCGGCATCGGTACGACCCCCGCACACGAGACTCACGGGGCGATCGGCGACCTGGCCGATGGCCTCGCCGAAGGCCTGCTCCAGGGTGCGCAGGCCCGGCTGCTGCTGCCAGCCGCAGAAATGGGTGCCGTCGTACTCGACACCCATTGCCCATCGGGTCATAGCTTCGGCAGAGAGTCCAGCAAGCGGATCGCCTCCGCGCGCTGCCGCTCGTCACCGAGTCGCAGGGCGGCCTGTAACTCGAGAATGGCGGCATCGTGGTCGCCCATCTCGATGAAGGCGCGGGCCAGGTTGATCTTGCTGCTCGCCTCATCGACCGGCGGCGGATCGCCCTCAAGGTCATCTGCCGGCGGCGTGGCAAGCACCGGGGGCGCGATCGGGGCTGGCGCTGCAGCGGCCGGCGGCGGCCGCCTCGGGGCTGGCGCAGGTGCGGGCTCCGGAGTCGCCGGCGGCGGCTCGCGCATCAAGGCATCGGCCGCGAGACTCTCGGTAGACAGCGCCTCGTCACGCTTGGGCCGGATCGGCGGCAGTTCCACGGTCATCTCGCGGCGGGGCGCAGCCTCACCCGATGCGTCTGTGCCAGCCGGATCGGCAGCAGGCTTGGCGCGTTGGCCCTTGGCACGGACGACGAGCACGAGCAGAGCAAGCAGCATCAGGCACAGGGCGGCCAACGCCGGAATCGACCACCACGCTGCCGCGGCCCAATGTCGCGCCTTACCGATCCAGCCGGCATCTTCCTTGGCTGCTGCCGCAAGGGCCGACTCGGCGGCCGCCAGCCGCGACTTCAGGGCGGCAGTTTCGAGCAGGGCCGCCTCGAGGTCAGCCGATTTGTCGGCGAGCTGGCTCTCGAGGGTGGCGAGCTTCGCGGCTACATCGGGTGCCGCAGGCTCTGCGGGCGCCACTGCGGTCGCCGTGGGAGTTGTAGCGGCCGGAGGGATTGCCGTGGAGGCCTCCTTGGCCGCCGGCGTTGCGGCCGCTGGCGATTGCAAGGTCAGCGGCGCAGCCTTGGGCGCGACCGTCGCTGCCGGGACGCCGGGAGCCTTGGGCGCGACCGACGCTGCAGGGCCGATGGGAGCCTTGGGCACGACTGACGGCGACGGCACAACGGGGGGCTTGGCCACCGGCGGCGTCGCTGCCGGGGCTGGGCTGGTCGGCGTGGTTCGCAACGTCTGCTCGGCCGCGGCGTTGCCGGGGGCAGCACTCTCGGTTGTACCGTTGCGGCCGTCCGCCCCCGCAGTGCGCCAGATGCCGAGCGCACGGCTGATTTCGCTGCTGGCCGCGCGCGGCGATGTCACGCCGAGCGTCGCGGCATCGGGCATGACGAGGTCGGAGTTCACGAGCAACTC
>CAZIRD010000045.1:5184-7379 GCA_964541625.1 uncultured Acidibacter sp. | reverse complement strand
GCCGCCGTTGCGACGGCGGCCGGCGCCGCCGGCGTCTCGCCACCCAAGGAAATGACGTACTCGCGGAAACGACGGCCTCGGCCCCAGTCAGCCACCACCACGAACCGCAGATCATTGCCCGAGACCGGCTGGACACTGCGGATCCGCAATGCCGGCGCGCCATCAGCACCTTGGCCAACCTCGATGCTCGCCGACGAGAGCGCGGCCGAGCGTGAATTGGCAGGCAGCGCGGGCTTCAGGGCATCCAGTTCGCCCGCAGCGACTTCAAGCAACGGAATTTCGATATCGAGCGCACTGCCAGCGGTGGAGTTGACGCGCGCCGAACCAAGTTCGAGGGCGCCGGCTATAGCGGGCCCGAGGCAGAGGGCCGCAATGACTGCGCGCATGACCCGGGATCGCTGGGAAAGGTCCATCTCGATACCTCCAGACTTCAAAGGTATTCCCGGATCAGCACTTCGGCGATTTGCACACTGTTGGTGGCAGCACCCTTGCGGATGTTGTCGGACACCACCCAAAGATTGATGCCCCGCTCGTGCGAAATGTCCTCGCGGATGCGGCCGACGAACACCCGATCGTCATTGGCCGCGTTCACCGCCGCGGTAGGGTAGCCGCCCGGTTCGCGGGTATCGATGACCTTCACGCCGGGTGCCTTGTCGAGCAGCTTGCGCACTTCCGGCACGGTGATCTTGCGTCGCGTCTCGACGTTGACCACCTCGGAGTGCCCGAAGAACACCGGCACCCTGACGGTGGTCGCATTCACGCGGATGGCAGGATCGCCGAAGATCTTCTGCGTCTCCCAGACCATCTTCATCTCTTCTTTGGTGTAGCCGTTGTCCTGGAACTTGTCGATCTGCGGAACCACGTTGAAGGCAATCTGCGCAGCCACCACCTTGGGCTTGATCGGCCCCTTGCCGCTCATCAGCGCGACCGTCTGCTCGGCGAGTTCTTCGACGGCCTCCTTGCCGGCCCCTGATACCGACTGGTATGTGGCGACATTGATGCGATCGATGCCGACGGCGTCATGAATGGGCTTGAGCGCCACCAGCATCTGGATGGTGGAGCAATTCGGGTTGGCGATGATTCGCCGCTTGCGGAAATCGCCGATCGCCTGCGGGTTCACCTCGGGCACGACGAGCGGAATATCCTCGTCGTAGCGGAACTCGGAGGTGTTGTCGATCACCACACAGCCCGCTGCAGCCGCTTTCGGTGCGTAAACACGCGAGACCTCGCCGCCCGCCGAGAAAAGACCGATGTCCGCCCGCGAAAAGTCGAAGGTCTCGACGTCGATCACCGGCAGGCTCTTGCCACCGAACTCGACGCTCTTGCCGAGCGACCGGTTGCTGGCGAGCGGGAACAACTCGCCGACCGGGAATTTGCGCTCCTCGAGCACCTTGATCATGGTGTCGCCCACGAGTCCTGTGGCACCGAGTACCGCTACATTCCACTGCCTGCTCATGCATC
The DNA here is from genome assembly GCA_964541625.1 of uncultured Acidibacter sp. GTDB lineage: Bacteria > Pseudomonadota > Gammaproteobacteria > Steroidobacterales > Steroidobacteraceae > UBA964. The sequence continues at coordinate 5,918 of CAZIRD010000045.1, read as the reverse complement.
TTTCTCCGTAATCACGGGCGTCAGCGAGCGAACGTCGCCGTTCTGCGCCCGATGTCTCAACCAATGGTCCATGAGGACGATCGCCATCATCGCCTCGGCGATCGGCGTGGCCCGCAGACCCACGCAGGGATCGTGCCTGCCGGTGGTCACCACCTCGACCGGCGCGCCCGCGACATCGATGGTTTGGCCGGGCACCTGAATGCTGGAGGTCGGCTTCAGCGAGGCGTGCACGATGATGTCCTGCCCGCTCGAGATGCCGCCGAGCACACCACCCGCGTTGTTGGTGGCAAACCCCGTTGGCGTGAGCTCATCGCGGTGCTCGCTGCCACGCTGGGCGACGACCCGTACTCCGGCGCCGATTTCGACTGCCTTGACGGCGTTGATCCCCATCATCGCGTAGGCGAGATCGGCATCCAGACGGTCGAACACGGGCTCGCCGAGGCCGGGTGGTACACCGCGCGCCACGACTGTAATGCGGGCACCGATGGAATCACCCTCGCTGCGGATTTTCCAGACCAGCTCTTCCAATTCTTTGACGCGTGATGGGTCCGGACAGAAGAACGGGTTTTCGTAGGCCGTCGCGGGCGCGACCGGCTCGAGTTCGAGGTCACCGATGCGACTGAGATAGCCGTGGATGCTGATGCCGAGACGCGAGGCGAGATATTTGCGGGCGATCGCCCCGGCGGCGACCCGCATCACGGTTTCGCGTGCCGAAGATCGACCGCCGCCGCGGT
>CAZIRD010000045.1:0-5084 GCA_964541625.1 uncultured Acidibacter sp. | reverse complement strand
CCGGCGGCGACCCGCATCACGGTTTCGCGTGCCGAAGATCGACCGCCGCCGCGGTAGTCGCGAAACCCGTACTTCTGCTGATAGGTGTAGTCGGCGTGCCCGGGACGGAAACGATCCTTGATCTTGTCGTAATCGCGCGAGCGGGCGTCGGTGTTCTCGACCAACAGGCCGATAGAAGTGCCGGTCGTGCGGCCCTCGAATACGCCGGAGAGGATGCGCACGACATCCGCCTCCTTGCGCTGGCTGACGAAATGCGAAGTACCGGTACGACGCAGGTCGATGTCGCGCGTAAAGTCCGTCTCCGCCAGTTCAAGACCCGGCGGACAGCCATCGATGACGCAGCCGAGCGCCGGCCCGTGGCTCTCGCCGAAGGTCGTCACCTGAAACAGGCGACCAATGGTGTTACCGGACATGACGTTGCAGTTGCTCGCGGGTCAACAAAAACACCCCCCCGCCACCACGCTCGAACTCGAGCCAGGTGAACGGCACCCGCGGCCAATGACGGCGGACCAAGACCTCGGTATTACCGACCTCGACGACCAGGATGCCCCGGGGTTCGAGGTGCCGCGCGGCCTCTCGCAGGATGACGCGGACGGAATCGAGGCCCTGCTTGCCCGCCGCCAGCGCCAGCCGCGGCTCGTGTCCATACTCGGCGGGCAAAGAACGCATCTCGCGCTCGCCAACGTAGGGAGGATTGCTGACGATGATATCGTACCGGCGTCCCTCGAGCGCCGCGAAATGATCCGATTCCGTGAATCGCACCCGGCGGGAGAGCCCCAGCGCCCGGGCGTTTTCGCGCGCCAACGACAGGGCTTCGGCCGAAATGTCGCTGCCCTCCACCCTAGACGCCGGCAGATAGTAGGCGCAGGCGAGCGCCAGGCAGCCTCCGCCGGTACACAGATCAAGCACGCGCCGTACTCGCTGCGGGTCGATCCACGGCCGGAATTGCCGCTCGATGAGTTCTGCCAGTGGCGATCGCGGCACGAGCGCGCGCGGATCGGTGCGCATCGGCAGGCCCGCGAACCAGGTCTTGCCGGTGAGATAGACCGCAGGACAGCGCAGCGAAACTCGCAGTTCGAGCAGGGCTTCGAACGCCAGGCGCTGCTTCAGCGTCAACTTGCGGCGCCAGATCGCGGGCGTGGGTGGGCCTTCCAGGCCGAGCACGTGGAAGAGCAGCGCTGCGGCCTCGTCCCGTGCGTTATCCGTGCCATGACCAAAGAACACACCCGAGCGGCCGAGTTTACGCGCGGCCCTGCGCAGCGCTTCGAGCGCGGTGGGACGGCGATCCGGACGAGGGCTGTGGGATACTTTGCGCATGAGTGACATTGTGCCATCACGACCCGCCGTGACCGAGACAGCCCAGCCGGATTTCGGTTCGCGTGCCTTCATCGCCCTCCAGCACATCCTGCCGCAGCACGGCATTTCGAGGCTGGTACACGCCGCCGCACGCAGTCAGACGCCGTGGTTCAAGAATCTCCTGATCCGCAGCTTTGTCAGCAGTTTCAAGCCTGACCTGACCGACGCCGTACTCACCGATCCCTGCGCCTACGACTCGTTCAACGCATTCTTTACGCGCGCGCTGCGGCCGGATGCGCGGCCGCTGCCGGAAGATCCGCATGCGCTCGCCTGCCCGGTCGACGGCACGATCAGCGAAATCGGCGATATCGATGCCGACCGCTTGCTGCAAGCCAAAGGCCGGCACTACACGCTCGATGCCCTGCTCGCCGGACGCCGCGAGTGGGCTCAGGAGTTCCATGGTGGCCGTTTTGCCACCATCTACCTTGCGCCGTACAACTACCATCGTATCCACATGGTTCGGGCGGGAACGCTGCGCGATGCCTGGTACGTGCCGGGCAGGCTGTTCAGCGTCAACCGGGTCACGGCGGACGGTGTCGCAAACCTTTTCGCCCGCAATGAGCGGATCACCTGTTTCTTTGAGGAGGGTAGCCTGCGCCATGCGCTGATCCTCGTCGGCGCTCTCAACGTCGGCAGCATGGAAACGGTCTGGCACGGCGAAGTGGCACCGCGCCGCCCAAGACGCCTCGCGCGGCTCGAGACCGGGCACGCGGGATCGCCGTTCGCTGCGGGTCGCGGCGAGGAAATGGGGCGGTTCAACATGGGCTCGACGGTGATCCTGCTATTCCCCCGTGGCACCATCGATTGGGCGGCCGACATGACCCGCGGACGCGTCGTGCGCATGGGTGAGCCGCTTGGCCGGCTCGCGACCTGAGACAAGAGTGGCTGAGCCAAAGATCCCCGAGGCACGAGTCGTCGAGGCCTGGCGACCGACAGCAAGCCGAAGGCGACTCGAGCAACGTGCGCGGCTGCTCGCGGCGACGCGCGATTTTTTTGGTCGGCGAGCGGTTCTGGAGGTCGAGACGCCGCTACTCGTCAATGCAGGGGTGACCGATGTCAACCTGCGGCCGGTCGCCCTGCAACTCGGTGAGCGCGAAATGTTTCTGCATACCTCGCCCGAGTATGCGATGAAGCGTCTGCTTGCTGCGGGTGCCGGCGATGTCTATCAAATCTGCCGCGTGGTGCGCGGCGATGAACGCAGTCGGCTCCACAACCCGGAGTTCACCCTGCTCGAGTGGTACCGCACGGGATTCAGCCTCGATCAACTGATCGAAGAAGTAGCCGAGTTGCTCAATGAACTCGTCCGCAGCGTCGGCGGCGAAGCGCGGCCGCTGCAGCGTTTGACCTATCGACACGCCTTCGAAGGGACCCTCGGTATCGACCCGCTGGCGGTAACCGACACTGAGCTCAGTGAGCGAGCGACGGAGCTTGGGCTTGCAGCCGAGAGCGCCCGCGAGCTTGGACGTGACGGTCTGCTCGATTTTTTGGTGGGTACGGTAATCGGCCCAGGACTTGGCCAGCGCAGTTGGCTTGCACTCACGCATTACCCGGCGTCGCAGGCGGCGCTCGCCCGACTCGACCCGACCGACCCACGGCTGGCCTTGCGCTTCGAGATCTACGCCGACGGCATCGAACTCGCCAATGGCTTCGAGGAACTGTCAGACCCCGAGGAGCAGCGGGCGCGGTTCGTGGCGGACAACCATCTACGGGCCAACCAGCGATTGCCGGACATCCATCCCGATGAAAACCTGCTGGCGGCGCTGGCGGCCGGCCTGCCCGCCTGCGCGGGCGTGGCACTCGGGTTCGATCGCGCGGTGATGATCGCCACCGGCGCTTCCCGAATCGATGAGGTGATGACCTTCCCTGTGGAGATTGCATGAGCAGCGCTTTCGAGACCCCGGACTTCGGCACCGACGCAGCAGGCAAGGCGCGCGGCTACGCCGAATTGCTCGCCAACCTGCGCGCGCTGCTGCACGGCGAGAGGGATCTCATTGCCAATCTCGCCAACACCTCTGCGCTCCTCTTCAACGCTCTGCCGCAGCTCAACTGGGCTGGGTTCTACCTGTTGCCCGCGGGCAGCGCGGAACTCGTACTCGGTCCCTTCCAAGGCAAGCCCGCCTGCGTTCGCATCGCCGTTGGGCGGGGCGTCTGCGGAACCGCAGCCCTCCGTCGGCAGACGGTCCTGGTACCCAACGTCCACGAGTTTCCGGGGCATATCGCCTGCGATTCAGCCTCGAACTCGGAGATCGTGCTGCCTTTGATACTGAACCACGGACCCCGCAGCGGCGAACTGCTCGGTGTGCTCGACCTCGACAGCCCGGTGCTCGGGCGGTTCGACGAGGTAGACCGGCACGGCCTCGAAGCGATTGTACGCGCGCTGCTATCCTCACTCGAATGACGCTCAAGATCCTCGTAGTGGGCGGCGCGGGCTACATCGGCTCGCACATGGTCAAGCGGCTCGGCGCCGAAGGCGCAGGAGTCGTTACGCTGGACAATCTCTCCAGCGGATATCGCGACGCGGTGCGCTACGGTGATTTCGTGCAGGGCGATATCGCCGATCCCGGCTTGCTCGCCGAGCTCTTCTCGGCCTACCGCTTCGATGCAGTGATGCACTTCGCGTCGCATATCGAGGTGGGCGAGTCGATGCGTCTGCCGGCCAAGTACTATCGCAACAATGTGGCGAATACCCTGAACTTGCTTGAGGCTGTTGTGGCCGCGGGCATCGACAAGTTCATCTTTTCTTCGACTGCGGCGATTTTTGGCCTACCCGTCTACACGCCTATCGACGAGCGTCATCCGCAGGCACCCATCAATCCCTACGGCCGCAGCAAGCAGATGATCGAGCAGGTGCTTGGCGACTTCGATCGGGCCCATGGGCTTCGATCGACCTGTCTGCGCTACTTCAACGCCGCAGGCGCAGACCCCGAGGGCGAACTCGGCGAGCGACATGACCCGGAGAGTCATCTCATTCCGCTGACCCTGCAGGTAGCCTCGGGTCGCCGAGCAGCCATCGGTCTTTTCGGTACCGACTACGACACCCCTGACGGCACCTGCATCCGCGACTACGTACACGTCACAGATCTTTGCGAGGCGCATTGGCGGGCGCTGCAGGCCCTGTTGGCCGGCGCGGCCAGCGACGCTTACAACCTCGGCAACGGCGCGGGCTTTTCAGTCCGTGAGGTGATCGACACCGCTCAACGGGTCAGCGGCCGCGATATTCCGGTGATCGAGCAGCCGCGTCGTGCCGGCGATCCGCCGCGGCTGGTCGCCGATGCAAAGCGAGCGAAATCCGCGCTGCACTGGCAGCCGCGATACGCCGACCTCGAGACCATCATCGAGCACGCGTGGCGCTACGAACTAAACCGCTCGCCCTAGACGTGCGAGCCAGCAAGTTGGGGCAATACACCGCCCTGCGTAGGCGGCGATCGGTGGCTACTGCTTGGCCCGCGAGATGTATTCGCCAGTGCGGGTATCGACCTTGATGATCTCGCCTTCGTTGAGGAAGAGCGGGACGCGCACCACGGCACCGGTTTCGAGCTTGGCAGGCTTTTGACCGCCGGTTGCCGTATCGCCGCGCAGGCCAGGGTCGGTCTCGATGATCTTGGCTTCAATGTGCGCCGGCGGCGTGACGACGAGCGGCACGCCATTCCAGAGCGTGACGATGCAGGACACACCATCCTTCAGCCACTGCGCGCCATCGCCCACGGCCTCCTTGCTGGCGGTGTGCT
>CAZIRD010000044.1:9520-20009 GCA_964541625.1 uncultured Acidibacter sp. | reverse complement strand
CTCGCCCAAAACAAGGCGGCGGTGACGACCCGGCCGACGGTGGACGATCGACGGGCGAGGGTTTGCATGCGATCAGGTCTCCCTGGATGAAACGCTGCTATTATCCACGGGTTCGCGTATCCCGACCTTGCCGGAGAGATCCTCCCTGCCTGGCGGTCTGCCCGATAGCGGCAGTGATCGCCAGTCAGCCGGACGCCGAAGGCGCAAGTTTCCGCCCGGAAACGCTCAGGCAAAAGAACGGCAGGTCGCAGGCGGACTCTGGAGAGTGATCCGGTCGGGTGCCCGTTTTCGGCGTCGGCGTACCGGATCCACCGAAGGGGAGCGGCAGTCGACGGCGACGGCCTGATCTCTCAGGTCCAAGGACAGAGGGGCGGTGGGGGTTTTGTTGGCCCCCACCGCCCTCTTTTTTGGTCCTGGCGGTGACCACCGGAGGCCGTTCAACGGAAGCCTGCATGGGACGCAAGACACCCCTCTATCGCGAGCATGTCGCGCTCGGCGCGCGCATGGTGGATTTCGGCGGCTGGGAGATGCCGCTCAACTACGGTTCGCAGATCGGCGAACACCAGCAGGTGCGACGTGCCGCCGGCATGTTCGACGTCTCGCACATGGGTATTGCCGATATCCGCGGTCCGGACGTGCGGCGCTTTCTTTCCAGGTTGCTCGCCAACGACGTCGTGAAGCTGCGCAGCCCCGGCAAGGCGCTGTACAGCTGCATGCTCGATTCAAAGGGCGGCGTGATCGACGATCTGATCGTCTATCTCTTGGGCGAGCACTGGTTCCGCGTGGTCGTCAATGCGGGCACTCGCGACAGTGATGTCGCCTGGATGCGGGCCGTGGCACGCGAGGCGGACCTGCGCATCGAGATCATCGAACGTGTGGATCTCGCCATGCTCGCCGTGCAGGGTCCGCAGGCCCGCGAACGGGTCACGGCACTGCTGGAGATCATCGACCGTGACCCCGCGCTCGCACTCGAGTCGTTTTGCGGCCGCGTGTGCGGCGAGTGGTTCGTCTCGCGCACCGGCTACACGGGCGAGGATGGCTTCGAGATCATGCTGCCGCTCGAGGATGTCGAGGCGGCCTGGCGCGCGCTCGCGACCGCGGGTGTCACGCCCTGCGGACTCGGCGCACGCGACACGCTGCGCCTCGAGGCCGGCATGAACCTCTATGGCAGCGACATGGACGAGAGCACCAATCCGCTCGAGTCCGGCCTTGCCTGGACAGTCGCCTTCGAGCCGACGTCGCGCGATTTCATTGGTCGCGAAGCGCTGGAGCTGGCCCGCGGTGGACTTGGGCCGCCGCGCAAACTCGTCGGCCTGCTGCTCGAGGAAGGCGGCATCCTGCGCGCGCACCAGAAAGTCATCGTTCCCGATGGCGGCACCGGCGAGGTCACGAGCGGCACGTTCTCGCCGACGCTGGAGCGCTCGATCGGCTTTGCGCGCGTCCCGCGGTCCGCCGGCGACATCGCGCAGGTCGAGATCCGCGGCAAGCTGTTGCCGGTGCGCGTGGTCAAGCTGCCCTTCGTCCGTCACGGACGCGCGCTGATCAAGATCTGACCCTCATTTCGTTTCCAGGAGTCCTCCATGAGCAACGTTCCGGTTGACCTCAGATATGCGCGCACCCACGAGTGGGTCCGCCAGCTGGCCGACGGCCGCTTCGAGATCGGCATCACCGACCACGCCCAGCACGCCCTCGGCGATCTCGTGTTCGTCGAACTGCCGGAGGTTGGACGAACGCTCGAGGCCGGCACGGGCTGCGCGGTGGTCGAGTCGGTGAAGGCGGCGTCGGATGTGTACGCACCGCTCAGCGGCACGGTGGTGGAGCGCAACGACGAACTCGCGGCGGCGCCCGAGCTCATCAACCAGGATAGCTACGGCAGGGGCTGGATGATCCGCGTGCAAGCGGCTGCCGGAACCACGCTCGATGGGCTACTGACGGCAGATGCCTACGCGGCAGTAATCGCCGCGGAGGGCGGTTGACATGGCCTTCATTCCGCACACCGACGCCGACGTCCGCGACATGCTCGCGGTGATTGGCGCACCCTCGATCGACGCGCTGTTCGACGAGATTCCGCCGACCCTGCGGGTGCGGGGCCTGCCCGGTATCCCGGAGGGTCTCGGCGAGATGGAAGTGGGTCGCTTGCTGAGCGAGCGCGCCCGCCAGGATGGCCGACCGCTCGGTTTCCTTGGCGCCGGTGCCTATGAGCACCACATCCCCGCCGCGGTCTGGGCCATCACCACCCGCGGCGAGTTCTACAGCGCCTACACGCCGTATCAGGCCGAAGCGAGCCAGGGCACGCTGCAGGTGATCCACGAGTACCAGACGATGATGGCCAGCCTCACCGGCATGGAGGTGTCTAACGCCTCGCTCTATGACGGCGGCTCGGCGGTCGCCGAGGCGGCGCTGATGGCCGTCAGGGCGCAGCGCAAGACCAAGAGCCTGCGCATCCTCGTGCCGACAACCGTCAATCCGAACTATCGGCGCGCCGCCCTCAGTACGGCCGGCAACCAGGGCCTGCGTTTCGACGCGCTGGCGTATTCCCCGGAGAGCGGTCGTATCGAACTCGAGACCCTGGCGAGCGCTGCCGGTGAAGACGCCGCGGCGCTCGTCATCCAGCAGCCAAATTTCTTTGGTCAGCTGGAGGATGTCGATGCGCTCACCGACTGGGCACACGCGCGCAACATGCTGGTGATCGCCGTGGTCAACCCGACCTCGCTGGCGATGCTCAAGCCGCCGGGAGAATGGGGCAGCCGCGGCGCGGACATCTGCGTCGGCGAGGGCCAGCCGCTCGGCGTGCCGCTGTCCTCGGGCGGCCCTTACTTCGGCTTCATGACCACACGCATGGAACATGTGCGCTCGATGCCGGGCCGCATTGTCGGCCGGACCGTCGATCTCGAGGGTCGTCCCGGCTACACGCTGACGCTGCAGGCCCGCGAGCAGCACATCCGTCGTGGCAAGGCGACCTCGAACATCTGCACCAACCAGGGCCTGCTGATGACGGCAGCGACCATCTATCTCAGCCTGCTCGGGCCGGACGGTCTTGCCCGTGTGGCCGAGAGCTGCATGGCGCGAACCCGGCAGCTCGTCGCAGCCCTGACCCGCCAGCGCGGCGTGCGCGAGGCCTTCAGCGGACCGCGCTTCCACGAGAGCGTGCTGTTGCTCGAGCGGCCCGCGGCGGCCGTGCTCGCCGAACTCGCGGCACAGGGAATTCTCGGCGGCATCGACCTGGGCAACGATTATCCGGAGTTGGGTCCGGCGATTTTGGTGTGCGCGACCGAGACCAAGACTGATGGCGACATCGAGCGCTACGCGACTGCGCTCGGCGGTGCGCTGCAGTCCGCGCGCGCGGCTTGAGCCTGCGTACCGCAGGGAGGGTGACATGAACCAGACACTCGAACGATCGATCTTCGAATACTCCCGCGCCGGCCGACGTGCCGAGGCGCAGCATCCGGCGGTGCTGCGTGGCGCGGCCGCGGCGGCCGCGGCGGAGGCGGTGGCCGCGGTTCCCGAGGCCTTGCGCCGACGGCACAAGCCGCTGCTGCCCGAGGTCAGCGAGCTCGAGGTGGTGCGGCATTTCACCCGCCTCTCGCAACTCAACTTCTCCATCGACACGAACTTCTATCCGCTCGGTTCGTGCACCATGAAATACAACCCCAAGGCGTGCAACCAGTACGCCATGCTGCCGGAGTTCCTCGCCCGTCATCCGCTGGCGCCGGCGGCGCAGGGTCAGGGATTCCTGGCCTGCATGTTCGAACTGCAGGAGATGCTCAAGGAAGTGACCGGCATGAAGGCCGTGTCGCTCAATCCGATGGCCGGCGCGCACGGTGAGTTTGCCGGTGTCGCCATGATCCGCGCCTACCACCGCTCGCGCGGCGATCTTGGCCGCAACGAGATCATCGTTCCGGAGGCCGCCCACGGCACCAATCCGGCGACCGCGACGATGTGCGGCTGCGTGGTGCGCGAAGTACCGGTGGATGCGGAAGGCGATGTCGATCTCGACGCGCTGGCGCGAGCGGTAGGTCCGAACACCGCGGGCATCATGCTCACCAATCCATCCACCCTCGGCGTGTTCGAGCGCAAGATCGAACAGGTGGCGCGTCTCGTGCACGGCGCCGGTGGCTTGCTCTACTACGACGGCGCGAATCTCAACGCCATCCTCGGCAAGGTACGGCCCGGGGACATGGGCTTCGACGTCATCCACATGAACCTGCACAAGACCTTCTCGACGCCGCATGGCGGCGGCGGTCCCGGGGCGGGTGCCGTGGGGGTCAGTGCGCGGCTCGAGCCCTTCTTGCCGGTACCGATCGTCGGTCGTGACGGCGACAGCTTCCGCTGGCTCGACGAGGCTGACCGACCGCAGTCGATCGGCCGTTTGTCGGCATTCATGGGCAACGCGGGCGTGCTGCTGCGCGCCTACGTCTACATGCGCATGCTCGGGCGCGAGGGCATGAGCCGCGTCGGCGAGTTCGCGACCCTGAACGCGAACTACCTCATGGCGCGGCTGCGTGCAGCGGGGTTCGATCTCGCCTATCCGACCCGGCGTGCGAGCCACGAGTTCATCATCACGCTGCGTCGCCAGGCGAAGGAACTCAACGTGACGGCGATGGACGTCGCCAAACGGCTGCTCGATCATGGCTTCCACGCGCCGACCACCTATTTCCCGTTGCTCGTGCCGGAGTGTCTGCTGATCGAGCCGACCGAGACCGAGAGCCGCGAGACGCTCGACGCCTTCGTCGACGCCATGGTGAGCGTGCTCGCCGAGGCGCAGGGCGAGCCGGAGAAACTCAAGGGCGCGCCGTGGACCATGCCGGTGCGGCGGCTCGACGATGTCAGAGCCGCGAAACAACTCGAATTGACCTGGAAGCCGGTAAACTCTCCGGCCTGATGAAGACTGACCGACCCAAACCGACCGGGCTGATTCGCCTCGTCAACGCTTTCGGCAACACCTGGAAAGGCTATGTCGGCGCTTTCCGCGAGGAGGCCGCCTTCCGCCAGGAGCTCGCGCTCTGCGTGGTGCTGTTCCCGCTCGGCCTTTGGCTCGGCGAAAACGGCGTCGAACGTGCGCTGCTGGTCGGGCCGATCTTCATCATCCTGATCGTCGAGCTGCTCAACAGCGGTATCGAGGCCACGGTCGATCGCATCGGTCTCGAGCGACATCAGCTCTCGGGGCTCGCCAAGGATCTCGGCTCGGCGGCCGTGTTCACGTCTTTCGCACTGCTCGCCGTGGTCTGGGCGCTGGTGCTGCTTGATGTCTGACCAACACTACGGGAGAGAGGCATGACGGCACTCATCTGCGGCTCGGTGGCCTACGACACGGTGATGGTGTTCGAGGGTCACTTCAAGGATCACATCCTCGCTGACCGCATCCACATGCTGAACGTCGCTTTCCTCGTCCCCGGTCTGCGGCGCAACTTCGGCGGCTGCGCCGGCAACATCGCCTACAACCTCAAGCTGCTGGGCGGCGACGGCAAGGTGATGGCAACGGTGGGCATGGACTTCGGTCCCTACCGCGCCTGGATGCTCGACAATGGTCTGCCGCTCGAGCACATCCGCCAGCTCGAGGACGAGTACACCGCGCAGGCCTACATCACCACGGACGCCGACAACAACCAGATCACCGCCTTCCATCCGGGGGCGATGAACAAGGCGCACGTCAACAAGGTGCCGAAAGATGCCGGCATCCGTCTCGGTATCGTCGCGCCTGAGAGTCACCTCGGCATGCTCGAGCATGCCGCGCAGTTCGCGGCTCAGGGCATCCCTTTCGTGTTCGATCCGGGGCAGGCCATGACGCTGCTCGGCGCCGACGATCTGCGCACCCTCATCGGCCAGGCGAGCTGGGTGGCGGTCAATGATTACGAGGCGAGTCTGCTGGTCGAGCGCACCGGCTGGTCGCTGGAAGCGATCGCCGGCAAGGTCCGCGCGCTGATCGTCACCCGCGGCGCGCAGGGTTCGCACATCCACGCGGAGGGCGTGCTCCACGAGATTCCGTCGGTCAAGCCGGCGCTGGTCGCCGATCCCACCGGCTGCGGCGACGCCTATCGCGGCGGTCTGCTGTTCGGGTTGCAGCGCGGACTCGACTGGCCGACCACGGGTCGCATCGCCTCGTTGATGGGATCGCTGAAGATCGCCCACCACGGCACGCAGAACCACCGCTTCGGTCGCGACGAGTTCGCAGGTCTCTACCGGCAGGCCTTCGGGGTCGCACTGCCGGCTTGAGCGGCCGCGGCTCGCAGTCACCGGCGGATTCGCAGCCCGACCTGTTCGGCGACAAGCGGGTCCTGGCGCAGCCCGTCGAGCCCGCGCTCGACCAGTTGGCGGCGCAACTGCCGTCGACACTGCGCTTTGGCACGTCCACCTGGTCGTTCCCGGGTTGGGCGGGGATCGTCTACGGTGCCGACTACGAAGAATCCCGGCTGGCCCGTGATGGCCTCGCCGCCTATGCGCATCATCCGCTGTTGCGCGCCGTGGGCGTCGATCGCAGTTTCTACGCACCGCTAGGCAGCACGACTCTCGCGCGCATGGCCGCGGCGGTGCCCGCGGATTTCCGTTTTCTTTTGAAGGCACATGCCGCGGTGACCGTGCCGCGCAGCGCACGGCGCCCGGCCTTCCTGCAGGGCACCCCCGAGGCGTTCCTCGATGCCGACTACGCGTCACGCGTGATCGTCGAGCCGGCGCAGCGCGCACTCGGTGAGCGGCTCGGTGTGGTGCTCTTCCAGTTCTCACCGCTCGGCGAGCGGGTGCTGCGCCATCGCAGCCTGCTGCTCGATCGGCTGCAGGCTTTTCTCGCTGCGTTGCCGCGCGGTGTCACCTACGCCTGCGAGTGGCGCGATGCGGCGATACTCGGTCCGGACTACCACGCCGCGCTCGCCGCGGCGGGTGCGGTGCACGGTCTCTGCGCGCACCCGCGGATGCCGGCCGTCGATGCACAGGGTGTCGATGCCCAGGGCATCGACGCGCAGGGCGTCAATCCCGCCGCGGCCGGCCCGCTGGTGATCCGCTGGCTGCTGCGCAGCGATCGCGGCTACGACGAAGCGCGTGCGGCGTATGCGCCGTTCGATCGTCTGTGCGATCCCGACCCAGCCACCCGCAAGCAGATCGTCGTACTGCTGCGTGCCGCCGCCGCGCAGGGTCGCGAAGCGATGCTGATCGTCAACAACAAAGCCGAGGGCTCGGCACCGCTGTCGATTGCCGCGCTCGCCAGGGAATTGGCGGCAATGCCTGCGGTCGGCTAGGCGGACTCGGCGCGCTCCACGAGCAGGATCGCGCCATCGCTGCCGGTGACGCGCACTGCCGTGCCCACATCCAGCGCCGGGCCGGCGACCTTCCAGACGGTATCGCCCACGCGCACCTTGCCCTGGCCGTTTTCGATCGGCTCGACCAGTACGAATACCTGGCCGACATACTGCTGGCCGCGCTGGTTGAGGGTCGGTGCCTCGGTGTAGTCGGGCCGACCCCGCCGGTAGTTGCGGTAGGCGACCATCGCTACCACGCCGAGCACCGCCCACAGCACCCATTGCCACTGCCAGGGCAGCGGTAGCACTACGAGCAGCATGCCGATCAGCGCCGCAGAGATCGCGAACCAGATCATGACCGCGCCCGGTAGCAGCGTCTCGAGCGCGGCCAGCACGAACGCCCCGACCAGCCACTGCCACCACGTCAGCGAGGTGAGCCAGTCGACGATCATGGCGCGCTCTCGCCGGACTCGCGCAGCGCGCTGCGCGGCGCGGGCGCGCGGTTGTCGTTGCCGCCCTTGAGATTGTCGCGGGTGAGTTCGGCGATGCCCGCGAGGGCGCCGAGGATTGCCGTCGACTCCATGGGCATCATGAACACCTTCTGGTTGGGTGCGGCCGCGAGTTCACGCAGCGCTTCGACATATTTCTGGGCGACGAAATAGTTGATCGCCTGGACGTCGCCCTCGGCGATGGCCTGCGACACCATGGCCGTCGCGCGGGCCTCGGCTTCGGCGAGCCGTTCGCGGGCCTCGGCGGCACGGAAGGCGGCTTCCTTCTCGCCTTCGGCCTTGAGTACCGTCGATTGCTTCTCGCCCTCGGCCTTGAGGATGGCGGCGGCGCGGAAGCCTTCGGCATCGAGGATGTTCGCGCGCTTGTCGCGTTCCGCCTTCATCTGCCGACCCATTGACTCGACGAGGTCGGAGGGCGGGCTGATGTCCTTGATCTCGATGCGGGTGCACTTCACGCCCCAGGGCGTGGTGGCATCGTCGACCACCTTGAGCAGGCGATGGTTGATCTCGTCGCGCTTGGAGAGCGTCTCGTCGAGGTCCATCGAACCGACGACCGTGCGGATGTTGGTCATGGTCAAATTGATGATGGCGAGTCGCAGGTTGTCGACTTCGTAGGCGGCCTTGGCGGCGTCGAGCACCTGGTAGAAGACGACGGCGTCGATCGCCACCATGGCGTTGTCCTTGGTGATGACCTCCTGACGCGGCACATCCAGCACCTGCTCCATCATGTTGATGCGCTGGCCCACGCGCTCGACCAGCGGAATCAGCACATGGAAGCCGGGTTCGAGCACCTTGCGGAAGCGTCCGAAGCGTTCCAGCGTGAACTGGAAGCCTTGTGGCACCGTGAGGAAGGCGCGGGTCGCGATGACGACGATCGCGAGGACCAAAAGGATGACGGCGGTCAAGCCAGCGTACATGTACCCCCCATGCTGCGGATCGCAGACGAACCGATAATCTTCGACAAGCATAACGGAGGATGGTTTCGCGGCCCGGCCAATGCGGCCTGCGCGCCGACTGGATCGGCTTCGACCTGCCGATTGCGTTGCAAGACTTCAGCGGGCGCGGCAAATCTGCCAACCTAACGGCATGACCACGACCCCGGCAGACATCGAGGCGGCGGCGAGTGCGCTGCGGGCCGGGGAACTGGTCGCGTTTCCGACCGAAACCGTCTACGGACTCGGTGCCGATGCACGCAACCCGGACGCGCTGCGCAAGGTTTACGCCCTGAAGGGTCGACCGGCCACGCATCCGCTGATCCTGCATCTGGCCTCCGCCGGCGAACTCGCCGACTGGGTCGAATCCGTGCCCGCAGCGGCGCAGCGGCTGGCGGCGCGGTTCTGGCCGGGTCCGCTGACACTGGTGTTGCGTCGTGCGCCCGGAGTCTCCGATGTCCTCACCGGCGGGCAGGACACGGTAGCCGTCCGCGTGCCCGCACATCCCGTTGCGCAGGCGCTGCTGGCAGCATTCGGCAGCGGCATCGCCGCACCTTCCGCGAACCGTTATGGTCGCGTCTCGCCAACGCGCGCCGAGCATGTCCGCGACGAGTTTCCGCAGGGCCTGCGCGTGCTCGACGGCGGTGGCTGCGAGGTCGGTCTCGAGTCGACGATCCTCTCGCTGGTCGGCGCCGAGCCGCAGCTGCTGCGTCCCGGCAGCATCTCGCGCGCGGCGCTTGAAGCGGAGCTGGGTGTGCCGGTAACGGCCGCGGCGGCGGGCAGCGCGCCGCGTGTGCCCGGCAGCACGCCGCAGCACTACGCGCCATCCACGCCGCTGCAGATCGTGCCGGCGGGCACACTCGCGGCGGCGATCGA
Source organism: uncultured Acidibacter sp. (assembly GCA_964541625.1). Taxonomy (GTDB): domain Bacteria; phylum Pseudomonadota; class Gammaproteobacteria; order Steroidobacterales; family Steroidobacteraceae; genus UBA964. Next base: position 10,463 of record CAZIRD010000044.1, on the reverse strand, counting down.
GGCCGCGCGCAGTCGTGGCGAGGCGGTGGCGGTGCTCGCCTGTCCGCCCGGCACCGCTGCGGCCGACTATGGCCGCTCGCTTTACTATCAACTGCGCAGCCTCGACAAACAGGGCGCCTCGCGTATCCTCGCCGAGGCCGTGCCCGCGTCAAGTGAATGGGATGCGGTTCGCGACCGGCTCGCACGCGCAGCCGCGACATTTCTTTGATCGCAGACGTCAGGAAAAACAGGCCCGCAACGATGAGTTCGACCCGCAAGCCGCCGTACATCGATCCGTTCCAGCCGCGCGAGATCCGCCGGCTCGTCGGCCAGTTCGGCTCGCCGCTGCTGATCATCGACTGCGAACGGGTGCGTCGCCAGTACCGCGGTCTGCATCACGCCCTGCCGGGCGTCGACCTGCACTACGCGCTGAAGCCTCTGCCCCATCCGGCCGTCGTGCAGACCGTACTCGAGGAGGGCGGTTTCCTCGATCTGGCGACCACCGGCGAGGTCGAGCTCGTCGCCCGCATGGGGGTTGATCCCGCGCGCTGCATCCACACCCATCCGATCAAGCGCGACATCGACATCCGCGCCGCGCTGCAGCGCGGCGTCCGCGTTTTCGTCGCCGACAACCCGGACGAGCTGCGCAAGTTCCTGCCCTGGGCCGACGAGGCCGAACTGCTGCTGCGTGTCTCCTTCCGCAGCCCGGGCGCGGTGTCCGATCTGTCGCGAAAGTTCGGCTGCGACCCGGAGGCGTTGCTGGCGCTGGCGCGCCGCGCCCGCGATCTCGGCCTGCGCGTGCGCGGCTTGTCGTTCCACGTCGGCTCGCAGGCGCCCGATCCCGGCAAGCACGTCGAGGCGATCGAAGCCTGTACCCGTCTGCTCGCCGCGGCCCGCCGCGAGCGGCTGGGCCCCTGCGACACACTCGACATTGGCGGTGGCTTCCCGATCGACTACTCCGACC
>CAZIRD010000044.1:1476-9420 GCA_964541625.1 uncultured Acidibacter sp. | reverse complement strand
GGCCCCTGCGACACACTCGACATTGGCGGTGGCTTCCCGATCGACTACTCCGACCGTGCACCATCGATCGACTACTTCTGCAAGCCGATCCGCGCTGCGCTCGCAAAGTTGCCCAAGCGGGTGCGGGTGATCGCCGAGCCTGGACGTTACATCGCAGGGCCGAGCGCCATCGGCGTGGCCAGCGTGATGGGCCGGGCGCGGCGCGAGGGTCGCTGGTGGTACTACCTCGATGACGGACTCTACGGTTCCTACAGCGGCCAGTTGTTCGACCATGCGCGCTATCCGCTCGAGTCGCTGAAGCGCGGTCGGCATCGTGAGCCAGCGGTGCTCGCCGGTCCAACCTGCGACAGCATCGATGTCATCACCGAGAACATCCTGCTGCCGGAACTCGACGCCGGCGACCTGATCGTCGGCCGTGCGATGGGCGCCTATACCTGGGCGAGCGCTTCCGAATTCAATTTTTTCCCGAGGGCCACGGTGGTGTCCGTGAACCTCGTCTCCGGGGATCGCGGCAGCGTACTCCGCCTCGACGGCTGAGCCTCCGCAGCCATCGGAAGGGCCTGATCCGGCCTGCGTCCGCCCGGGGGCTTGCGCGGCGGACCCCGCTTTTGGGAGCATGCGCGACCCATGACGCCGCCGCCCCGTAATCCCTCCCGCCCGCTGACGCGTCGCCGTTTCCTCGTGGGTGGGGGCGCCGCCGCGGTCGCTTTGGGCAGCGTCGGCATCGCCGCGGCAGGCTCGCTCACCGAAAATCTGCATGCCAGTTCGTTCGCTGCCGCCGGGGCATTGTCCGGCAACGCGCCGCACTGGCTGGAACTTGTCAACACGCACACCGCCGAGTCATTGCAGATCGTCTATCGCAATGCCGGCGGGCTGGTCACGCCTGCGCTGCAGCGTCTGCAGTGGTTGTTGCGCGATCATCGGCGCAACGAAGCCGCGCCGATCGATGTCGGCGTCTACGACCAACTGGTCGCGCTGGCGACGGCCGCCGGGGTGGAGCCGCGCTACGAAGTCATCTCCGGTTACCGCTCACCGCAGACCAATGCGGTCTTGCGCGGCCGGAGCGGCGGCGTTGCGACCAGGAGCCTGCACATGCAGGGTCGGGCCATCGATGTGCGCCTGCACGGCGTGTCCTGCGCCGACTTGCGCGACCTCGCGATTGCCGCCGGTCGCGGCGGCGTCGGCTATTACCGCAGCAGCGACTTCGTGCATCTCGACACCGGTCGCGTCCGTCGCTGGGCGGGCTGAGCGCCCCCTGGCCTGCGGCGGGGCCGTGCAAGTCCACTTTGCTGATTTCGTTGCCGGCGCCGCCTCGGCGCGCGGCGTGGCGATCGTCATCGATGTGTTTCGCGCCTGCTCGCTGCAGGCCTACGCGCTTGCTGCCGGAGTGCGCGCCGTTCTGCCCGTCGAGGGTGTCGAGGAGGCGAGGGCACTGAAGACGGCGCATCCCGACTGGCTGCTGGCGGGTGAGCGTCACGCGCGACCCTTGCCGGGCTTCGACTGCGGCAACTCGCCCAGCGATTTGCTGGCGATGCCGCTCGCCGAACGCACCCTGATCCACACCACCCACGCGGGCACACAAGGCTTGATGGCTGCGGCGCGCGCGGCGAGTCATGTGTTCACCGGCGCATTCGTCAATGTTTCAGCGACGGTCGCCGCAGTACGCGCCCTCGACCCGGCGGAGGTTACCCTGATCGCCATGGGGCACGAAGCGCGCGAGGCTTGCGCCGAGGACAACCTGTGCCGCGACTGGCTGGCAGCGGCGCTCAGCGGGCGGCAGAGCGATCCTGTCGACGTCGCCGCCAGCTTGCGGACCGCACCGGCGGCCGCCAAATTCTTTGATCCTGCGGCGCACTGGGCGCCGCAGGCGGATTTCGCGCTGTGCACGGCTGTCGACGCCGTGCCGTTCGCCGTCCGCCTGCAGGACTCGTCGTGGGGCCGCCCGGCATTGCAGCGGTATGCAGGCTGAGATGCGACAGCCGCCGCGCAACGTGGTCTTCGATATCGGCTGGGTGCTGATCCATCTCGCGCCCGAGCCCCTGTTGCAGCTGCTGCGCAGTCACGGCGCGCTGGTGCGTGGACTCGAGGACATTACCGGGCGGATCGACCTGCATGAACACGAGACCGGGCGCCTCGACGGCGCCGGCCTGGTCGCCAACATCGCTCGCCTCGCCCCGCGGACACCCGCGGCGGACGCGGTCGCTGCGGCCTGGGTCGACATGTTCGATCCGCAGGCCGACATGTTCGCCCTCGCCACGCGCTTGCGTCGCGAGCATCGGGTCTACCTGCTGTCGAACGTTGGCGAACTGCATTGGGCCGAGTTGCGTCGGCGCTTCGGCATCCATGAGCTCGGCCACGATGTGATCGCCTCTTTCGAGGCCGGCGTGATGAAACCCGACGACGGCATCTACGCGCAGGCCGAGAGCCGTTTCCAGCTCGACCCCGCCGCTACCGTCTTCATCGACGATCGCAGCGAAAACATCGAGGCGGTACAGCGCCGCGGTTGGCACGGCATCATCCATCGCGACCATGCGTCCACCGTCGCGGCGCTGCAGGCGCTCGGCATCGACACGGAGTGATCCCATGCCCGTCATCGCGACCACCGCCATCCATCGCCGGGTCGAAGCCCTGCGCGACGGCCGGGATCCGACCTTGATTGCGCGGCTGCCGTCGGGCTGGGCGGTTTTCGGTGAACGGCAGTTTCTGCGCGGGTATGCCTTGTTGCTGCCTGATCCGGTAGTACCGACGCTGAACGATCTCGCGCCGCCCGAGCGTGAGCGTTTCCTCGCCGATATGGGCCGCCTCGGCGATGTGTTGCTGCGGGTTACCGGTGCGGTGCGCATCAATTACGCGATGTTCGGCAACCTCGAGCCGGCGCTGCATGCGCATGTGATCCCGCGCCATCGCGACGAACCGCCACCGCTCGATGTCGCGCACCCCTGGGCCTACGACTGGAGTGCCGCCCCGCTGTTCGACCCGCAGCGCGAGGCGGGCATGTTGGCCGCGGTGCGCGAGGCGCTCGACGGCTGAAGCCCGCAGGCTCAGTCCAGTGGCAGATAGGAGAGCGGCAGGGCGGTCGTCGACTTGATGGTCTCGAGCGAGAAGCTCGCGCTGACGTCGAGCATCTCCAGCGCGCTGATGAGCCGCTTGTAGACGGCGTCATAGCCCTCGATGTCCGGCACCACGATCCGCAGCAGGTAGTCGACGTCGCCGCTCATGCGGTGCAGCTCGGTGACCTCCGGCAGGTCGCGAACCACTTTTGCGAAGCGCTCGTACCAGGCTGCACTGTGGCTCGGCGCCTTGATAGTCACGAATACGGTGGTGGCGACGTTCAATGCCCGTGCATCAAGCAGCGCCACCGTGCGGCGGATGACACCGCTGTCGCGCAGGCGCTGGATGCGTCGCCAGCACGGCGCCTTGGAGAGTCCGACGCGCTCGGCGATCTCGGCGGCAGTCAGCCCGGCATCCTTCTGCAGGACGTCCAGGATTTTTCGGTCCAGCTTGTCCATGAGACAAAGTTGCTCCAAAACCGTCTAACGAGAAACATTGTTGCGTACTTCGAGCGAGACGTCCATGACTTCGCAACCCTGTCACGAGCGCCGAGGGCTATCTTTGACAGTCATGAATATCCTGCGCGCCTTCCGCGATCATCCGGCCTCGGTCGGCGAGAGTTACTTCGGGCATCTCGCGCAGGCCACGGCCTTCGGGTTGCGCATGCTGTTCGCCGGGATCGCCTGCATCCTGCACGGGCTGTTGCCCTTCCTGTTCGTCAGCACGGGATCCGACGTCATGAAGACGTTACATGCCGAGATGAGTGCACGACGTGAACGCGCACTGCGGTCCGGAGTGACGATCCGCTAGACTCCGCGGCGGTTCCCCCGCCCGGAAGTGATCCTTGGTCCGACCAGACGCTGCCTTGCTGCCCGAGTTGCGACTGCGCCGGGGCGAAGATCGCCGGCTGCGTGCCGGTCACCTCTGGGTGTTCAGCAACGAGGTTGATACGGCGGCAACGCCGCTGGCGGGCTTCGAACCGGGCGCGCAGGTGCGTGTGGTCGGTGAGCGCGGGCAGTTGCTTGGCGTGGCTTACCTCAACCCCGCCACCTTGATCGCTGCGCGCATCCTCAGCCGAGGCACCGAAAGCGCTGTCGATACCGCCTGGCTCGTTAGCCGGCTGCGAAGGGCTTTGGAATTGCGCGAGGCGCTGGTTCCGAGCCCTCACTACCGCTGGGTCTTTGGCGAGTCGGACGGGCTACCCGGCCTCGTCCTCGATCGCTACGGCGAGGTGGTCGTCGGCCAGATCGGCACGCTCGGCATGGAGCGGTTGAGGCCGCAGGTGGAAACGGCGATCCGCGAGGTGCTCTCACCCGCGACGCTGCTGTGGAAAAACGACTCTTCGGCGCGCGCCCTCGAGGGCCTGCCGCGCGAGGTATCGACGGCCTGGGGCGAGCCGCCGGCCTCGGGTGAGGTGCTGGAGCATTTGCCCGACGGGCGCAGCCTGTCTTTTGCCGTTGCCTTGGCGGGCGGGCAGAAAACCGGCTGGTTCTACGATCAGACGTTCAATCGCAGTCTGCTGCCGCGGTTCCTGCCGGCAAACGCGCGGGTGCTGGACGTGTGCAGCTACGCCGGCGGCTGGGCGACCACTGCCGCGGCCTGTGGCGCCCGCGAGGTGCATTGTGTCGATTCATCCGCCGGCGCGCTCGAACTCGCGCTGCGCAACGTCGCCGCGAATTCCCCGCTGGTGGCCGTCGCGCACCGTGGCGATGCCTTCGAGGTGCTCGCCGCGCTGGCAGCGACGGGCGAGCGGTTCGACGCGGTAATCGTCGACCCGCCGGCATTCATCAAGCGACGCAAGGAGATTCCCCAGGGCCAGGCCGCGTATCGCAAGCTGAACCAGCTGGCGATGCGCCTGCTCGATCCGGGCGGTCTGCTGGTCTCCTGTTCCTGCTCGCATCACCTTGCGGCCGAAGATCTCTTGTCGGCAATCCAGGCAGGGGCGCGTCAGCAGGAGCGCTTCGTGCAGGTGCTGCACGAGGGTGGGCAGTCGCCGGATCATCCGCGCCACCCGGCGATTCCCGAGACCCGCTACCTCAAGGCTTTTTTCTGCCGTGTCACGCGCGAGTCATGCGCGATGCCGGGATAGGTTCTAGAATCGCGCCGATGCTTGCCTACCCTGGCTTCGATCCCGTTGCCTTCGAAATCGGTCCGCTCAAGGTCCGCTGGTACGGCATCACTTACGTACTGGCGTTTGCGGCCGCTTGGTGGCTCGCGCGTCGGCGCGCAGCACTGCCCGGCTCGACCTGGAAGCCGGTGGACGTCGATGATTTCCTGTTCTTCGCCATGCTCGGCGTAATCTTCGGCGGGCGCATCGGCTACGTCTTTTTCTATGGGCTGGAGTTCTGGCAGCAGGATCCGCTCTACCCGCTGCGCATCACCGAGGGCGGCATGTCGTTTCACGGCGGTCTCGTCGGCGTGCTGATCGCCCTCGCGGTCTTCGCACGCCGCCGCGGGCGGCGGATTGCCGACGTCTTCGACTTCGCCGCGGCGCTGCCCGGCCTCGGGATCTTCGCGGTCCGGATCGGCAACTTCATCAACGGCGAACTCTGGGGCAAGCCCGGCGAGGTGCCGTGGGCGATGTGGGTGGACGGGGTCGCCCGCCACCCCACCCAGCTCTACGAGGCGGTACTCGAGGGGCTGCTGCTGGCGGCCGTACTGTGGTGGTTCACCGGGCGTGAGCGGCCACGCCTTGCGCCCTCCGGGCTGTTTCTCGTGATGTACGCGCTGGGCCGGCTGATCGTCGAGTTCTGGCGTCTGCCCGATGCGCACATCGGCTATCTGTTCGGCGGGTGGCTGACCATGGGCCATCTGTTGACCCTGCCAATGCTGCTTGCCGGCCTTGCGCTACTGCTCATCGCGTATCGCCGTGGCGAGGCCTCTGGCAATCGCAGCCTCGCAGCAACGTCGGGGTGAGGCGGAGGTGAGGCAGTACCACGAGCTCATGCGCCACGTGCGCGAGCACGGCGTGCGCAAGACGGACCGCACCGGTACCGGCACGCTGTCGGTGTTCGGCCATCAGATGCGCTTCGACCTGCGGGCAGGATTTCCGCTCGTCACCACCAAGAAAATCCATCTCAAGTCGGTGGTTCACGAACTGCTCTGGTTCCTGCGCGGCGATACCAATACGGCCTATCTTCGCGAGCACGGCGTCAGCATCTGGGATGAATGGGCGGACGAGAACGGCGAACTCGGTCCGGTCTACGGCAAGCAATGGCGATCATGGCCAACGCCGGACGGCGGTACGATCGACCAGATGGCCGAAGTGTTGCGGCAACTGCGAACCCAGCCCGACTCGCGGCGGATCATCGTCAGCGCCTGGAATGTCGGCGAGTTGTCGAAGATGGCGCTGCTGCCCTGCCACGCTTTCTTCCAGTTTTACGTCGCCGAGGGGCGCTTGTCCTGCCAGCTGTACCAGCGCAGTGCAGACATCTTCCTCGGCGTGCCCTTCAACATCGCCTCCTATGCGCTGCTCACGCACATGGTTGCCGCGCAATGCGATCTGGCCGTCGGCGATTTTGTCTGGACCGGCGGCGACTGCCATCTTTACCTGAATCACCTCGAGCAGGCGGATCTGCAGCTGTCGCGCGAAGCCTTGCCGCTGCCGCAGCTCGTGATCCACCGGCGTCCGGCGACGCTGTTCGACTACGTGTTCGAGGATTTCGAGTTCCGCAACTACCAGTACCATCCGGCGATCCGCGCGCCGGTGGCAGTTTGAGACATTCCGGGCGTTCGCCCGATCTTTGAAGGAGACCGCTTGTGGCGATACCCGAGATGCGCACCAGCCCGTGGATCACTGTCCGCAATTCCCGAATCCATGGGCGAGGCGTGTTCGCCGCCAAGCGGATTCCGAAGGGGACCCGCATCATCGAGTACCTCGGCGACCGCGTGACCCACGCCGAGGCCGACAAGCGCTACGACGACCATGATCCAAACGACAACCATACCTTCCTCTTCATCGTCGATCCGCGCACGGTCATCGATGCCGGCGTCGGCGGTAACGCTGCGCGCTTCATCAACCATTCCTGCGACGGCAACTGCGAATCGGTGATCCAGGAGCGGCGCGTGTTCATCGAGGCCACGCGCGATATCGCCAAGGGTGAGGAGCTCGGCTACGACTACGAGATCGGCCGGGAAAAGGACGATCCGCCCAACGTCGACGAGATTTTCGCCTGCCGCTGCGGTTCGGCGAAGTGCCGCGGCACCATGCTTTGGCCGGCCGAGGACCCGCGCAAGCGCCGCAAGACGGTCGCCAAAAAAAAGACCGCTCGGCGCAGCGTTGCCCGTAAATCCGCGACTCCTGTGCGCAAATCGGCGGCCGCGCCTGCCGGCAAGCGCGGCAAACGCGGCAAGACGCGACGCACGGGCGCTCGACGCGGCGGATGAGCGAGCGCGCCGCGGTACCGCGGCTCACGCTGGTGGTCGCCATGGCCGACAACGGCGTGATCGGCCGTGCCGGCGGGTTGCCGTGGCGCCTGTCGGCGGACCTGCGACGTTTCCGCCAGCTTACCCTCGGCAAGCCGGTGGTGATGGGACGCAAGACTTGGGAGTCCCTCGGCAAGCCGCTGCCGGGACGTCACAACATCGTGGTCACCCGTCGCGAGGATTTCCGTCCGGCAGACCCGCAAGTGTCGGTTGTCCATGATCTCGATGCGGCCATCGCTGCGGCGGGCGCTGTCGAGGACGTGATGATCATCGGCGGCGCCGAGATCTATGCGCTCGCGCTGCCGCAGGCGTCATGGATCGAATGCACGCGCGTACATGCGACGGTTGATGGTGACACCTTCTTCCCCGCTTTCGATGACCAGGCTTGGCAGGAAGTCGCGCGCGAGTCGCACCCGGCCGACGAGCGCAATGACCATCCGATGAGCTTCGTGACGCTGCAACGCCGCG
>CAZIRD010000044.1:0-1376 GCA_964541625.1 uncultured Acidibacter sp. | reverse complement strand
CGCGGCGGGCTGGACGCGCGCTTGCCTAGCGGCGCGGGCGTGTTTTGATGTCGCCGGCGGCGATCCTTTGGCTCCATTCGGCCGGGCCACTCTGGTGGACGGAGGTACCGTTGGCGTCCACCGCGACGGTCACCGGCATGTCGCGCACCTCGAATTCATAGATCGCCTCCATGCCGAGGTCGGCGAAGGCCACCACGCGCGATGCCTTGATCGCCTTGGAGACGAGGTAGGCTGCGCCGCCGACGGCCATCAGGTAGGCGGCTTTGTGTTTGCGGATCGCCTCGATGCCGGTCGGGCCGCGTTCGGCCTTGCCGATCATGGCGATGAGTCCGGTGTTGGCGAGCATCATCTCGGTGAATTTATCCATGCGCGTGGCGGTGGTCGGGCCGGCGGGGCCCACCACTTCATCGCGGACCGGATCGACCGGGCCGACGTAGTAGATGACGCGGTTGCGGAAGTCGACACCTTCCGGCAAACCCTGCCCGCTCGCGAAGAGATCGGCGATGCGCTTGTGGGCTGCGTCACGGCCGGTAAGCATGTGGCCGTTGAGCAGCAGCCGGTCGCCCGGCTGCCAGGTGGCGACTTCCTGCGGCGTGAGCGTGTCGAGGTTGACCCGTCGCGCTTCGGCCGAGGGCTGCCAGTCGACCTTGGGCCAGCGCGCGAGGTCGGGCGGCTCGAGCCGGGCCGGACCGGAGCCGTCCAGCGTGAAGTGCAGATGTCGGGTCGCGGCGCAGTTCGGGATCATCGCCACCGGCTTTGACGCGGCGTGGGTGGGATAGTCGAGAATCTTCACGTCGAGCACGGTCGCGAGACCGCCGAGGCCCTGCGCACCGATACCGAGTGCGTTGACCTTGTCGTGCAGTTCGATACGCAGTTCCTCGAGCGGCGTGCGCGGACCACGGGCTTTGAGCGCCGCCATGTCGATCGGCGCCATCAAAGATTCCTTGGCAAGCAGCATGGCCTTTTCGGCCGAGCCGCCGATGCCGATACCGAGCATGCCCGGCGGACACCAGCCCGCGCCCATCGTCGGTACGGTCTTCAGGACCCAATCGACGATCGAGTCGCTAGGATTGAGCATCACGAATTTCGATTTGTTCTCGGAGCCGCCGCCCTTTGCCGACACCGTGATCTCGACCTGATCGCCCGGCACCATTTCGACATGTACCACCGCGGGCGTGTTGTCGCGGGTGTTGCGCCGGGTGAAGGCGGGGTCGGCGACGATCGAGGCGCGCAAGGTGTTCTCGGGATCGAGATAGGCACGTCGCACGCCTGCGTTGATCATTTCTTCGAGCGGCAGCGTCGCTTCCCAGCGGACGTTCATGCCGATCTTGACGAACACGACCACGATGCCCGTGTCCTGGCAGATCGGGCGGTGG
>CAZIRD010000043.1:0-20559 GCA_964541625.1 uncultured Acidibacter sp. | reverse complement strand
CGCGGGTGATGTCCGCGATCCGCATCAACGAGGTCTGCGAGGACTACATCCGCCGGCGCGCCATCCGCCATCTTGAGAAGAATCGGGTGGTGCTGTTCGCCGCCGGCACCGGCAACCCGTTCTTCACCACCGACACGGCCGCCTCGCTGCGCGCCATCGAGGTCGGTGCGGAGTTGCTGGTCAAGGCCACCAAGGTCAACGGCATCTATTCTGCCGACCCGATGAAGGACCCGACGGCGGTGCGCTATCCTCGGCTGACCTTCGACCGGGTACTCGACGAGCGGCTCGCCGTCATGGACGCTACCGCAATCGTGATGTGCCGCGACAACAAGGTACCGCTGCAGGTGTACAACCTGACCAACGCCGGCGACCTGCTGCGCATCGTGCGCGGCGAGGATGTCGGTACCGTGGTGACGAACTCCTGAGGTAGAGGACGATGATCGAAGATTTCAAGAAAGACGCTACCGTGCGCATGGCCAAGTGCGTGCAGCAGTTCCAGGCCGATCTCAAGAAACTGCGTACTGGTCGGGCACACCCGAGCCTCGTCGAGAACCTGAAGGTCGACTACTACGGCACCGAGAGTCCGCTCTCGCAGCTCGCCAATATCAGCGTCGAGGATGCGCGCACGCTGGTGATCACGCCCTGGGACAAGAGCGCGGTGCAGTCGGTCGAGAAAGCGATCTACAAGTCTGACCTCGGCCTGACGCCGAACACCGCCGGTGCGGTGATCCGCGTGCCGCTGCCGCCGCTCACCGAGGAGCGCCGGCGCGACATCACCAAGGTGGTTCGTGGCGACGCCGAGAACGCGCGGGTCGCGGTGCGTAATGTGCGCCGCGACGTGCTGCAGGATGTCAAGGAAGCGCTCAAGGAAAAGATGATCAGCCAGGACGAGGAAAAGAAGGCGCAGGAGGAGATCCAGAAGCTCACGGACAAGCACGTGGCCGAGATCGAGGCTGCCCTCGGCGTCAAGGAAAAGGAGATCATGCAGGTCTGAGGACTGCAGGTTCCGTCCGCACTTGGCCCTGCCGCAGCACATCGCGATCGTCATGGACGGCAACGGCCGCTGGGCCGAGGCCCGTGGCGAGCCGCGCAGCGCCGGGCATCTCGCCGGCGTCGAGCCCGTTCGCAAGGTGATCCGCGAATGCGCCCGTCGCGGCGTGCGCGCGCTGACGCTGTTTGCCTTCTCCAGCGAGAACTGGCGCCGCCCGGAAACCGAGGTGGCGACGCTGATGGGTCTCTTCATGGACACGCTCGAGCGCGAGGTCGAGGAGCTGCATTCCAATCGCGTGCGGCTGCGGATCATCGGCAACCGGCAGCGTCTTGCGGTACGCCTGCAGCAGCGCATTGTCGAAGCCGAGGCGCTCACGGCCGCCAACGATGGCCTGAGTTTGCAGGTGGCGGTGAGCTACGGTGGACGTTGGGACGTGCTTGAGGCGGTGCGCCGGCTTGCGGCGCTGGCGGCTAGCGGCGCGATTCGTGCCGCCGACATCGACGAGGAGCGGTTGGCGAGCGAACTGCAGCTCGCTGGGCTGCCGGATCCCGACCTGTTCATCCGCACCGGCGGCGATCACCGTGTCAGCAATTTCCTGCTCTGGAACATTGCCTACGCCGAGCTCTACTTCACCGACCTGCTGTGGCCGGACTTCGACGAGCACGAACTGCAGCGCGCGCTCGATGACTACGCAGGACGCGAGCGCCGGTTCGGGCTGACCGGGGCACAGTCGGGCAGGTCGGGTCGGTGAGCCGATTCGGCGGCTTGCGCCAGCGTCTGCCGACGGCGATCGTGCTGGCGGTGGCGTTGCTGCTCGTGCTGTTTGCGCTGCCCCCGACGTACACGCTGCTGCTGATCGCGCTGGCGATCGTCGGCGGCGCCTGGGAGTGGTCGGCCTTTCTCAACCTGCCGCGGCGCGGACCGCGGTTTGCCTACCTGCTGCTCGTGGCTTCCGGCCTGGTGCTTGGCTGGTGGGTGACGCCGACCTCAGCGGCACTCGCCACTCTGCTCGGTCTCGCCGCGCTCTGGTGGCTCGCGGCACTCGGTTGGCTGATGCTCGCGCCCGCTCGCGGCGGTCGGGTGGCGACGGCGCTCGCGGGTCTCCTCGCGCTGATCCCCACCGGCGTCGCGCTCGCCTGGCTGCGACTCGAAGAGCAGGGCGCTTGGCTCGTGCTGCTGGCGCTGGGCCTCGTGATGGCGGCTGACATCGGCGCCTACTTCGCCGGACATCTCTTCGGGCGCAGCAAGCTCGCGCCGCAGGTTTCGCCGGGCAAGACCTGGGAGGGCGTGTTCGGCGGCTGCGTCGCGGCCATGCTGGTGGCCGGGATCGCAGCCCGACTGCTGGGTTGGCCGTTGCTGCAGTTGCTGCTGCTGGCGCTGGTGTCGGCAGCTTTCTCGGTGGTCGGCGATCTCACCGAGAGCCTGATGAAGCGGCACTCCGGCCTCAAGGACAGCGGTCACCTGTTCCCGGGCCACGGCGGTGTGCTCGATCGTTTCGACAGCCTTTCTGCAGGCGTGCCGGTGTTCGTGCTCGGCCTGCTGCAGAGCGGGCTGATCGCCGGACCCTCCGCGGCAGTCTTCGAGTGAGCGCGTCCATCGGCGTTGCGGTGCTCGGCTCAACCGGCACCATCGGCGACAACACCCTCGATGTGATCGCGCGCCATCCTGAGCGCTTCCGCGTGGTGGCACTCGGCGCGCGCCGCGATCACCGCAAGCTGCTGGCCCAGTGTCTGCAGTTCCGTCCGGATTGCGCGGCCCTGGTCGAGCCGGCAGCCGCCGCCGCGCTCGAACGCGACCTGCGCGCCGCCGGCCTCGCCACGCAGGTGCTGGTCGGTGAGCGTGCGCTTGATGAGATTGCCGCGCTGCCCGATGCGCCGTATGTGATGGCCGGGATCGTTGGTGCGGCCGGGCTGCCGTCCTCGCTGGCGGCGGCGCGCGCCGGCAAGCGGCTGATGATCGCCAACAAGGAACCGCTGGTGATGGCGGGGCCGATGCTGATCGAGGCGGCCCGCGCCGGCGGGGCAACCCTGCTGCCCATCGACAGCGAACACAACGCGATCTTCCAGTGCTGGCCGGGCGGCGCCGAGACCGGTCGGGCGCCCGCCGGGGTACGGCGGATCCTGCTCACGGCCTCGGGCGGTCCATTCGTCGACTGGAGCGCGGAGCAACTCGCCGGCGCCACCCCCGAGCAGGCCTGTAAGCACCCGAAATGGGTAATGGGACGGAAGATCTCGGTCGACTCGGCGACGCTCATGAACAAGGGGCTGGAGGTGATCGAGGCCTGCATCCTCTACGGTTTGCCGAGCACCCAGGTGGAGGTGGTCGTGCATCGCCAGAGCCTCGTGCATTCGCTGGTCGAGTACGTCGACGGCTCGATGCTGGCGCAGCTCGGCTCGCCCGACATGCGCACGCCCATTGCCCACGCCCTCGGTTGGCCGGACCGTATCGACTCCGGTGTACAATTCCTCGATCTCGCCCGCGCCGGCGTGCTGCAGTTCGAGCCTCCGGACATGGGCCGTTTCCCCTGTCTGCGGCTCGCCCGGCAGGCAGCGGTGGCGGGCGGTTTGGCGCCAGCCATCCTCAATGCGGCCAACGAGGTCGCGGTGGCGGCTTTCCTGGAGGGGCGTGTGAACTTCAGCGGTATCCCGGCGGTCATTGAGTCCGTGATGAACGCCGTACCGGCCGGCTCGGCCAGCGATCTCGAGAGCGTGCTGCAGGCCGACACCGCGGCGCGTGCGGCGGCGCGTCGCCGCCTCGGGCTGCCGGCGGACGCCACAATGTCCGATCCCGGAGCCCGGGCGCCCTGATGGACTTCCTCTGGACGATCGTCGGTTTCATCGTCGCCGTGAGCCTGCTGGTCACGGTGCACGAGTACGGGCATTTCTGGGTCGCCCGCCGACTCGGCTTCAAGGTGCTGCGCTTCTCGGTGGGTTTTGGTCCGGCGCTCTGGAAGCGGGTGGCCGGTGCCGATCGTACCGAATACGTTTTTGCCGCCTTGCCGCTCGGCGGCTATGTGAAGTTGCTCGACGAGCGCGAGGGTCCTGTCCCGCCCGCCGACCTCGACCGTTCGTTCACCCGCAAGGCGCCCTGGCAGCGCATCCTCGTGCTGCTCGCCGGGCCTGCCTTCAACATCGCGTTCGCGATCTTCGTGCTCTGGGCGATTCTCTGGGTCAGCGGCGAGCCGCAGGTGAAGCCGGTGGTGGGCCGTGTGGTGCCCGACTCGCTGGCGGCGCGGGCCGACCTGCGGGCCAACGACGAATTTCTGCGTATCGAAGGTCGCGAGGTCGGCACCCACTCGGACGTGTTGCTCGGTCTCGTCGAGGCGATCAGCGATGATGGCCGGGTCGAACTCGAGGTTCGCCGACCGGGCAGCGGGGTACGCAGCCTCGAATTGCGCGTTGACGATGAGGCGGTACGACGCGATCTGACCGAGCCCGCGGCCTTGCTGCCGGGCCTCGGCCTGCGCTTCTGGACACCGCCCGTGCCAGCGGAGATCGGCAAGGTCGATGCCGGCGGGCCGGCGGCGAGCGCGGGGCTGCAGCCCGGTGATCGCATCACCGCGGTCGACGGCCAGGCCGTGGCCGACTTCCCGGCGCTGGTCGAAGCCATCTCGGCCCGGCCGAACCGTGACATCGCCATCGACTACCTGCGCGGCGGCGTGGCCGGCAAGCTCACGTTGCGCAGCACTGCCGATCTGGTCGACGGCCGCGAGGTCGGTCGCATCCGCGTGCAGACGCCGCCGCCGCCGCCCTGGCCGGAAGCCATGGTCACCCACCGCGACTACGGTCCGATCGAATCTTTGACCGCGGCGACCGGCCGCGCCTGGGATATGACCGTGCTGCAGGCAAAGATGTTCGCCCGCATGCTGTTTGGCCAGGTCTCGCTCAAGAACCTCTCCGGTCCGCTGTCGATCGCGGAATTCGCCGGCGAATCGGCGCAGAGCGGCATCACCGAATTCCTCGGATTCCTCATCGTCATTTCCCTCAGCCTCGGCTTCCTGAACCTGCTGCCGATTCCGATCCTCGACGGCGGCCAGATCGTCTACCAGTTGGTCGAATGGCTGCGCGGTTCGCCGCTCTCCGAGCGGGTGCAGGCCTTGGGCCAGCAGGTCGGGATCGCCTTGTTGCTGATGCTCATGGGCGTCGCCCTCTTCAACGATTTCACGAGGCAGCTCGGTTGATCATCCGCAAACGTTTCGCCGCCTGCGCGGCTCTGATCGTCGTGCCCTCGCTACAGATGCCGCTGCTCGTTGCGCAGGAGGCGGCGCCGCCGTTGCCGGCCAGCACGCCAGCCGCCGCCGCGGCGCCGGTAGCGCCTGCACCCGTCGCCGCGCCTGCACCCGTCGAAGCGCCTGCGCCCGCGGTAGCGCCAGCCGCGGCGCCCGTGGTGCTGCGCGTCGACAACATCCGCGTCGAAGGTCTACAGCGCGTCTCCGAAGGCACGGTCTACAACTACCTGCCGGTGAACATCGGCGACCGCCTCACCGAGCAGCGGGTGCGCGAGGCGATCCGTGCCCTCTACGACACCGGCTTTTTCCGCGACGTGGAATTGCGCTGGGAGGAGGGCACGCTGGTGGTGGCGGTGCTCGAGCGCCCCTCGATCGAGAGCTTCGAGGTCAAGGGCAACAAAGACATCAAGACCGAGGATCTCAACAAGAGCCTGCGCAACGTCGGTCTCGCCACCGGCAAGACCTTCGACCGCTCGGTGCTCGAGGACGTCAAGCAGTTCCTCACCGACCAGTATTACAGCCGCGGCAAGTACGCGGTGCGCATCGATACCCAGGTGGAAGAGCTCGCCGACAATCGCGTGCGGATCAAGATCGACATCAAGGAAGGCAAGCGGGCGCGCATCCGCCAGATCAACCTGGTCGGCAACCAGCGCTTCGAGCAGGAGGACGTGCTCGAGGACTTCGAGTTGAAGACGCCGAACTGGCTCTCCTGGTACAAGCAGGACGACCGCTACTCGCGCGAGTCCTTGCAGGGCGATCTGGAAAAACTGCGCTCCTACTACATGGACCGCGGCTACGCGAACTTCGAGATCGAGTCGACGCAGGTGGCGATCGCGCCCGAGAAGGACGACATCTTCATCACGGTCAACGTCAACGAGGGCGAGGTCTTCAAGCTCGGCAACGTCAAACTTGCCGGCACTTTTGTCGTCGCCGAGTCTGAACTCAAGAACTACCTGCTGGTGAAGCCCGGTGACACCTACTCGAAGAAGGACATCACGGCCACCCAGGAGTTGATCCAGAACCGGCTCGGCCTCGACGGCTACGCGTTCGCCAAGGTCGACCCGGTGCCGACGCCCGACGACGGCAAGAAGGAGGTCGGCCTGACGTTCTTCATCGATCCGGGTAACCGCGTCTATGTGCGGCACATCGTCTTCAACAACGTCACCAAGATCAACGACGAGGTACTGCGCCGCGAGATGCGCCAGCTCGAGGGCGGCTGGCTGTCAAACGTGCTCGTCGAGCGTTCCAAGCAGCGTATCCAGCGACTGCCATTCATCGAAAAGGTCGAGTCCGAGACCAAGCCGGTGCCGGGCACGGCCGATCTCGTCGACGTCGAGTTCGACATCAAGGAGGGGCCGTCGGCCCAGTTGGGTGGCGGCGTCGGCTACTCCGAGTCGCAGTCGTTCATCCTCAACGGCAACTACGCGGACAGCAATTTCATGGGCTCGGGCGAGCGCATCGCCATCGACCTGAACTCCGGTCGCTACTCGAAGGTATACGGCGTCTCGCACACCAACCCGTACACCAACATCGACGGCGTTGCGAGGACGCTGTCGTTCACCTACCGCGACGTCACCCAGTTCGTGTCGGCCTCGTCGGACTTCTCCTCCGAATCGCTGGCGATCGGCGTCGACTACGGTTACCCGATTACCGAGTTTCAGGGCCTGCGCGTCGGTCTCTCGGCGCAGCGCTCCTCGCTGATCACCGGCGACGGCAGTGCCGAGCAGGCGCGCAATTGGGTGCGCACCAACGGCGACTACCGCATCAAGATCGTGCCCGAGCAGGACTACGGCGGCGGCTTCATCGTGCCGGCGACCTCGCTCGACACCACGCAGTTCGACACCTACGACCTGGTGGTCGGCTGGAGCTACGACAGCCGCAACCGCGCGCTGTTTGCCGATCGCGGCATGCGTCATACGGTATCGCTGAGCTACACGCTGCCTTTCAGCGACGTGCAGTACGCGGCCGTCAACTACGAGTACCTGCAGTTCGTGCCGCTGTTCGGTCGCTGGACGATGGCCTTCGGCGCCGACCTCGGCTACAGCCAGGAGCTCGGCGACACCACCGCGCCGCCGCCTTTCCGCAATTTCTTTGCCGGCGGTCCGGACACCGTCCGCGGTTATCGCGAGAGCCGCCTCGGACCCAAGGACAGCTTCGGCAATCCTTACGGTGGCAACCTCAAGGTCGCGGCCCGCGCCGAACTCATCATTCCGACGCCCGAGAAGTGGCGCACGACTGCCCGCGCCACGGTGTTCTTCGACATCGGCAATGTGTTCTCGACGCGAGATTTCTACAAGTTCACCGGCATCGATGGCGTCACCCCGGTCGACTACAAGTTCAAGTATGATAATTTGAAGAAATCGACGGGCATCGCGGTGCAATGGCTCGCGCCGCTCGGCGTTTTCCGTTTCAGCTACGCCCTGCCGCTCAACCCCTTCCGGGGTGACGGGGTGCGCTTTGCTGACGAAGAGGAAAGGTTCCAGTTCACGATCGGCCAGGCGTTCTGAGCCGTTCGACATTCCAGAGGTTGGTTCGACGATGCGTATCTCTCCCAAGGCGATGATGGCGGCGATGACGGCGGTTGTGGCGCTCGCGGGCGCTCCGGCGATGGCCGAGATCAAGATCGGCGTGCTCGATTTCGGGCGGCTGATGGATGAGAGCCCGCAGGGCAAGACCCTGATCGACTCGCTGCGCAGCGAAGCTGCAGCGAAGCAACGCGAGTTGCAGACCCAGGCGACTTCGCTGCAAGGCAAGCGCGACAAGCTCGGCAAGGACCGTGCGACCATGACGCCCGAGCAGATCTCGCGCGCCGAGAAGGACCTGCGCGACGGTGAGCGTGATCTCGCCCGCCGCCAGGCCGAGATCAATGACGACTTCAACGCCCGTCGCAACGAAGAGATGTCGAAGCTGCAGCGTACGCTGATCGAGGAAGTGCGCACCTTCTCGAAGGCGCAGAACTTCGACCTCGTGGTCACCGACGGCGTGATCTACGCCACCCAGGCGCTCGACATCACCCCGGCGGTGCTTGCCGGTCTGCAGCAGCGCAATGGCGGCGGCGCCGCGGCGGCGGCCAAGCCCGCCACGCGCTGAGGCCAGCGGACGCGCTGCGCGCGGCGGACTCCATGGCCGTCACGCTCGGCGAACTCGCGGTCCGCTTCGGGCTTACGCTCCGCGGCGACCCTGATCGCCCCATCGAACACGTCGGTACCCTCGCGGCGGCAGGGCCGCGGGGGTTGGCGTTCTTCTCCAACCCGAAGCTCGTCGGGCAGCTTGCGTCGGCGCAGGCTGGCGCAATCGTGCTGCAGCCCTCGATGCTGCAGGCCACGTCGATCGACTGCCTGCTGAGCAGCAATCCGCATGCGAGCTTCGCGCGGATCGCGAGGCTGCTGCACCCGTTGCCGGTGGCGTCGGCCGGCGTACATCCCTCGGCGATTGTCGCCGCCGATGCGCAGATCGACCCCTCGGCGCATGTCGGACCGCTGGCGGTGGTCGGCGCGCGCAGCCGCATTGGCGCGCGTGCCGTCATCGGTCCGGGTTCGGTGCTGGGCGAGGACGTTCTGCTCGGGGCGGACGTTCGCCTGGTTGCGCGCGTGACCGTGCTCGATCGGGTGACCATCGGTGCCCGCTCCGTGCTGCACCCCGGGGCGGTGGTGGGTGCGGAGGGCTTCGGCCTCGCGCCCGAGGGCGAGCGCTGGCTGCACGTGCCGCAGGTCGGCACGGTACGCGTCGGCGAGGACGTCGAGATCGGCGCCAACAGCACCATCGATCGCGGCGCACTCGATGACACGGTCATTGGCGATGGCGTGAAGATGGACAACCTTGTTCAGGTGGGTCACAACTGCGTCATCGGTCCGCATACGGCGCTCGCCGGCTGCGTCGGTCTCGCCGGCAGCACACGTATTGGTGCGCGCTGCCGGCTCGGCGGTGGCGTCGGTGTCGCGGGCCACCTCAGCATCTGCGACGACGTTACCCTGACTGGTACCAGTTTCGTCAGCAGCGACATCCGCGAGCCCGGCGTGTATTCCGGCGGCAGCATTCCGGTCGAACCGGCGGCGGCGTGGCGGCGCATCGTCGGGCGGCTCAAACGACTCGATGCGCTCAACCGCCGTGTCGGTACACTCGAGCGCGGCGGGTCGGCGCGGCGCGGCGACCCCAAGGACATCCAAGACGAGGACCCAACGTGAGCGACCCCGTACTCGACATCAATGGGATCCTGCGGCAGTTGCCGCATCGATACCCTTTCCTGCTGGTCGATCGCGTGCTCGAGTGCACGGCGGGCGAGAGCATCCGCGCGCTCAAGAACGTCACCTACAACGAGCCGTTTTTCCCCGGGCATTTCCCGCATCGGCCGGTGATGCCTGGCGTGATCATCATCGAGGCGCTGGCGCAGGTCGCCGGCATACTCGCCTTTCGCACCGCCGGCGTGATGCCCGATGCCGAGACGCGGTTCTATTTCGTCGGCATCGACAAGGCGCGTTTCCGCCGGCCCGTCGAACCCGGCGATCAGCTGATTTTGACGGCGCAGTTGCAGCGGCAGATGCGCGGCATCTGGAAGTTTGCCGCCACCGCATTGGTCGGTGAGGTCGAGGTCGCCTCAGCCGAACTCATGGTCGCACCGGAAACCGGCAAGCCGGCGCAGGGCGAGGCGTGATGGCGAGCGGTATCGATCCGCGGGCGGTGGTCGCTCCCGGTGCGCGGCTTGCCGACGATATCCAGATCGGCGCGTACACGATCATCGGTGCCGACGTGCAGATCGGCCCGGGCTGCGTGATCGGGCCGCATGCGGTGATCACCGGGCACACCACGATCGGCGCCAACAACCGGGTGTTCCAGTTTGCCTCGATCGGCGATGCGCCGCAGGACAAGAAGTACGCCGGCGAGCCGACGCGTGTGGTGATCGGCGATGGCAACACGTTTCGCGAGTACGTGACGGTCAATCGCGGTACCGCCAAGGACAAGGGCGTCACCACCATCGGCGACGACAACCTGTTCATGGCCTCCTCGCACGTTGCCCACGACTGCATCGTTGGCAGCCACTGCGTATTCGCCAACCTCGCGACGCTGGCCGGGCACGTCGAGGTCGATGACTGGGTGATCCTCGCGGGCTTCACCGGCGTGCATCAGTTCTGCAAGATCGGCGTGCACGCCTTCATCGCCAACAACACGGCGGTGACCCGCGACGTGCCGCCGTATGTGATGGCGGTGGGTCACCCGGCCGAGCCGCACTCGGTCAACGCGACCGGCATTTCCCGTCGCGGATTTTCGGCGGAACAAGTGCGCAACATCAAAAACGCCTACAAGCTGCTCTATCGCTCCGACCTGCCGCTCGAGCAGGCGATTGCGGCCATCACGGCCGCCGCAGAGAGCCAGCCGGAGTTGCGCGCCTTCGTCGACTTCTTCCCGCGATCGAACCGCAGCCTGATTCGTTGAATGGACGGGTTGTGGCTGACGGCCCGCTGATCGCGCTCGTCGCCGGCGAGGCCTCCGGCGACAATCTCGGCGCGGCGCTGATCGCGGCAATCCGCCAGCGGCTGCCGGCCGCGCGCTTCGTCGGCATACCCGGACCGCGGATGCGCGAGGCGGGCTGCGAGGCACTCGCGTCCAGCGACGAGCTTGCGCTGATGGGTCTTGCCGAGATTTTGCGCCACCTGCCGCGGCTGCTGCGGCTGCGGCGCGGACTGCTGGCGGAGTTGCGCCGCCGCCGCCCCGCCGTGTTCATCGGCATCGATGCGCCGGAGTTCAATCTCGGCGTCGCCCGGCGCCTGAAGGCCGACGGCATCCCCACCGTGCAGTACGTCAGCCCGCAGGTGTGGGCGTGGCGGCAGGGCCGGGTGCGCGGTATCGCCGCGGCTTGCGACCGGATTCTTTGTTTGTTGCCGTTCGAGCCGCCGTTCTATGCCCGACACGGCGTCAGCGCGCGCTTCGTCGGCCATCCGCTCGCCGACCAGTTTCCGCTCGAGGCCGACCGCGCCGGGGCGCGCGCCGCGCTCGGATTTGCCGATGACGATGAGGTGGTGGCGATCCTGCCCGGCAGCCGTCTGGGTGAGGTCTCACGGCTCGCCGAGCCGTTCATCGGCGCCGCCGCCTGGCTGGCAGCACGCCGACCCGCGACGCGCTTCATTGCACCGCTCACCAACGCGGCGACCCGGGCCTGCTTCGAGTCCGCGCTCGCAACGGCCGCCGCTGCGGGCCGCGGCGCGCGCGTGCAGGTGGTGGAGGGTCAGTCGCGTCGGGTGTTGGCCGCGGCCGACGTGGTGCTGGTGGCGTCGGGTACGGCGACCCTTGAGACGCTGCTGACGCGACGACCGATGGTGGTGGCCTATCGGCTTGCGCCGCTGACCGCCTTCCTGCTGCGACGGCTGCGACTCGTGAAGGTGAATCACTTCGCGCAACCCAACCTGCTGGTGGGGCGCGAAGTGGTACCGGAGTTTTTTCAGGAGGCGGCGACGCCGGCGGCACTGGGCGCTGCGCTGCTGCGCTGGCTCGAGCAGCCGGAGTCCTGCGCGCAACTGCGTGTGGCCTTCGAGGCCGTGCACCGTGATCTGCGCCGGGGCGGCGCCGACCTTGCCGCCGCGGCAGTGCTCGAGTTGCTCGGCGAGCGTGCCGATGAGGTAACCGATGCAGGGGCCGGCAACGGGGCAGGCTCGACTCGTGGGGCGTGATCTCGACGCCGCGATCGACCTCACTGCCGGCGTCGATGAGGCGGGTCGTGGGCCACTCGCCGGGCCGGTAGTGGCCGCGGCCGTGATCCTCGATCCCGCGCGGCCCGTCGACGGTCTCGCCGATTCGAAGGCCTTGAGCCCCGCGCAGCGTGCCGAACTCGCGCCGCGCATCCGCCGGCAGGCGATCGCCTGGGGCGTGGGCCTCGCGAGCGCCGAGGAGATCGACGCCATCAATATCCTGCAGGCGACCCTGCTCGCCATGCGTCGCGCGGTGTTTGCGCTCGCCGTGCCGGCGACGCGTCTCGAGGTTGACGGCAACCGGCTGCCGCGCCTCGATGGCCTGCCGGCGGTGCGCTCGGCGGTGGCGATCGTCAAGGGCGACAGCAAGGTGGCCGCGATCAGCGCCGCCTCGATACTCGCCAAGACCGTGCGCGATCACGTTATGGAACAACTGGATACGCGATATCCCGGATATGGTTTCGCAATCCACAAGGGCTATCCGGTACCGGCGCACCTTGCGGCGCTCGATGCGCTCGGCGCGAGTCCGGTACACCGACGCAGCTACGCGCCGGTAAGATCGCGCCTGCGATGAGCCGTTTCGTCCATCTCCGTCTGCATACCGAGTACTCGCTGGTCGACAGCGTGGTACGCATTGCCGATCTCGTTGAGCAGGTGGCGGCGCAAGGCATGCCGGCGATCGCCGTCACCGACCAGAGCAATCTGTTCGCGATGGTCAAGTTCTACAAAGCGGCGATGGACAAGGGCGTCAAGCCGATCGTCGGCGTCGACCTGTGGGTGGCCGAGGCCGGCGAACGGGTGGCACCGACGCGGATCGCTTTTCTTTGCCAGAACGAGGTGGGCTACCGCAACCTCACCCGACTCGTCAGCCGCGCCTACCTCGAAGGTCAGCAGCGTGGCGTGGCGCGTATCGAGCGCGCCTGGCTCGACGCCGACAGCACCACCGGCCTGATCGCGCTGTCCTGTGGCGTCGAGGGTGATGTTGGCCGGGCGCTGCTTGCCGGCAAGCCCGCCGAGGCGCAGCGGCAGCTGGCGTTCTGGCGCGAGCTCCTCGGCGATCGGTACTACCTCGAGGTCAGTCGTCTCGGTCGCGAAGGCGAGGAGGCACTGATCGCCGCGACCGTGGAACTCGCGCTGACCGCTGCCGTGCCGCTGGTCGCGACCAATGACGTGCGCTTCCTCGCGCCAGGCGATTTCGAGTCGCACGAGGCCAGGGTCTGCATCCACGAGGGTCTGCAGCTCGGCGACGCGACGCGCCCGCGGCGCTACACGCCGCAGCAGTACCTGCGCAGCGCGGAGGAGATGGCCGAACTCTTTGCTGATTTGCCCGAGGCGCTCGAGAACTCGCTGCAGATCGCGCGCCGCTGCAGCCTCCTGCTGCAGCTCGGCGAGAGCCGCTTGCCGGCGTATCCGGTGCCGGGCGGCGAAACGACCGAAGGTCATTTGCAGAGTGAGTCGGCACGCGGGCTCGAGTCGCGCCTGGCGCGCTTGCCGCTCGTCGACCGCGATCGTTACGCGGCGCGGCTCGCGAGCGAGCTCGAGGTCATCTGCAAGATGGGCTTCGCGGGCTACTTCCTGATCGTCGCCGACTTCATCCGCTGGGCGCGCGGCAATGGCGTACCGGTGGGCCCGGGCCGTGGGTCGGGTGCGGGTTCGCTGGTCGCGTATTCGCTCGGCATCACCGACATCGATCCGCTGCAATACGACCTGCTGTTCGAGCGTTTCCTCAACCCCGAACGCGTCTCCATGCCCGATTTCGACATCGACTTCTGCATGGATGGACGCGACCGGGTGATCGAGTACGTGGCCGAGAAATACGGCCGCAAGCGCGTCTCGCAGATCATCACCTACGGCACCATGGCGGCCAAGGCCGTGGTCCGCGACGTCGGGCGTGTACTCGGCTTCGGCTATGGCTACGTCGATCGGATCGCCAAGCTCATCCCCTTCGAGCTCGACATCACGCTCGATGCGGCGCTCGAGAAAGAGCCCGAGCTGCGCAAGCTGTACGCCGCGGACGAAGAGGTTCGTGGCCTGATCGATCTCGCCAAGTCGCTCGAGGGGCTGACGCGCAATGCCGGCAAGCACGCTGGCGGCGTGGTGATCGCACCCTCGGTGATCGAGGACTTCGCGCCGCTCTACTGCGAAGAGGGCGGCACGGGGGTCGTCACCCAGTTCGACAAGGACGACGTCGAAGCGGCGGGCCTCGTCAAGTTCGACTTTCTCGGCCTGCGTACGCTGACCATCATCGAGCACGCGGTGCAGACCATCAATGCGCAGCGTGCGGGTGTCGCGGGCGCCGGGGCATGCGCGGATGGCGCTGCTGTCGCGGGCACGGCGTTGCCGCCGCTCGACATCGCCATGCTGCCGATGGACGACGCGCCGACCTACCAGCTGCTGAAGAACTGCGAGACCACCGCAGTGTTCCAGCTCGAGTCGCGCGGCATGAAGGATCTCGTGCGCCGGCTGCAGCCCGATCGCTTCGAGGACATCGTCGCGTTGGTGGCACTGTTCCGGCCGGGTCCGCTGCAGTCGGGCATGGTCGACGACTTCATCGACCGCAAGCATGGCCGCATCGACGGGCCCATCGACTACCTGCACCCTTCGCTCGAGAGCGTGCTGCAGCCGACCTACGGCGTGATCCTCTACCAGGAACAGGTCATGCAGATCGCCCAGGTGCTCGCGGGCTACAGCCTCGGCGGCGCCGATCTGTTGCGACGCGCGATGGGCAAGAAGAAGCCCGAAGAGATGGCCAAGCAGCGCAGCATCTTCGTTGATGGCGCCAAGGCGCGAGGCGTGCCGGAAGCGCAGGCCGCGCACATCTTCGATCTGATGGAGAAGTTCGCGGGCTACGGCTTCAACAAGTCGCATTCCGCGGCCTATGCGCTGCTCTCCTACCAGACTGCCTGGCTCAAGGCGCATCACCCCGAGGCCTTCATGGCCGCGGTGCTCTCCGCCGACATGGATCACACTGACAAGGTGGTGACCATCAAGGACGAGTGTGACCGCATGGGCATCACGGTGCTGCCGCCCGACGTCAACGCTTCCGACCACGCCTTCGTGGTCGCCGCGCCGCGCGAGGTGCGTTACGGGCTCGGTGCCATCAAGGGCGTCGGTCAGTCGGCGGTCGAGGCGATCACCGCCGAGCGGCGGACGAACGGCCCCTTCCGCAGCCTCGAGGATCTTTGCCGGCGGGTCGATCTCAATCGCGTCAACCGTCGTGTGCTCGAGGCGCTGATTCGCTCGGGCAGCCTCGATTCACTCGGCGTCAATCGGGCCACGCAGATGGCGCGGGTGGCGGCGGCGATGCAGCTTGGCGAACAGGCGACGCGTGCCGTGGAGACCGGGCAGGTCGATCTCTTTGGTCTCGCGCAGGCGGGCGGCACTAGCGCCGAGGCGAGCGCCGAGGCGGTGCCGGCACAGCCCGAGTGGAGCGAGTCGCTGCGCCTCGCCGGCGAACGCGAAACGCTCGGCCTCTATCTCACCGGGCATCCGCTGGCGCGCTACGAGAAGGATCTTGCGCGCTTCGTCAGCGGCCGGATCGCCGATATCCAGAGCGACCGGCCGTCGCAGGGCGCGCCGGAGCGTGGATTCTTTGGTGGTCGTGCTGCGGCGGTGGCCGGCTATATCCACGAGATCCGCAAGCGCGCCAACCGTACCTCGATCGTGCTCGATGATCGCACCGGACGGATCGAAGTCACCTTCTTCGACGAGATCCTGCAGCAGCATCGCGATGTGATCGTCAAGGACGCGCTGGTGCTGGTCGAGGGCCAGCTGCGCTTCGACGAGCAGGGCGATACCTGGCGCCTCGCGGCGAAGAAAGTCACCGAGCTCGATCGGGCCCGCGAGCAGCAGGCGCATCGCATCGTGCTGCTCTGGCCGCGGGCCAACGGCACCGATCAGGGTCTCATGCTGCAGCGCCTCGCCGACACGCTGGCCGCGCACCGGCCTGGACCCTGCGCGGTCGGCGTGCGCTACGCCGGCGAGCGCGCGAGCGGCGCGCTCGAACTCGGACCGGAATGGAAAGTTCGGGCGAGCCCGCAGCTGATCGAGGCCCTCGAACAACTCGTCGGCTCGACCGGCGTGCGTGTGGTCTACGGTCCGCCGCCCGGGATCGCCAGCTCCGCCTACGGTTGAAAGCCCGGGGGCCGCCCCGTAACCTGCACCGCATGGCTATCAACTTCCTCGACTTCGAACAGCCGATCGCCGAACTCGAGGCCAAGATCGAGGAGCTGCGCCACATCACTGCCGGCGCCGGGGTCAATGTGCAGGAGGAGATCAGCCGTCTGCAGGCGAAAAGCGACCAGCTGACCCGCAACATCTTTGCGCGACTCAGCCCCTGGCAGATCACGCAGCTTGCCCGGCATCCGCAGCGACCCTATACCCTCGATTACCTGCGCGCCGCGTTCAGCGAATTCGAGGAGCTGCACGGCGATCGCATGTTCGGCGACGATCAGGCGCTGATCGGCGGACTCGCGCGCCTCGATGGCGAAGCGGTGATGGTGATCGGCCATCAAAAGGGTCGCGACACCAAGGAGCGGGTACGGCGCAACTACGGCATGCCCAAGCCCGAAGGCTATCGCAAGGCGCTGCGGCTCATGCACCTCGCCGACCGCTTTAATTTGCCGCTGGTCACGTTCATCGACACCCCGGGCGCCTATCCGGGCCTTGATTCCGAGGAGCGCGGCCAGAGCGAAGCCATCGCCCGCAATCTCTTCGAGATGGCGAAGCTCGGCGTGCCGGTGGTCAGCGTGGTGATCGGCGAGGGCGGCTCGGGCGGTGCGCTCGCGATCGGCGTCTGCGACCGCCTGCTGATGCTGCAGTTCAGCACCTATTCGGTGATCTCGCCCGAGGGCTGTGCCTCGATTCTCTGGAAGAGCGCCGACAAGAAGGAGACCGCAGCCGAGGCGATGGGACTCACCGCCGATCGGTTGCGTGCACTCGGGCTGGTCGATGAGGTGATCGCCGAGCCGCTGGGCGGCGCGCATCGCAATCCGTTGGTGATCGCGAGCTCCGTCAAGGACGCGATCGCCCGCCATCTGCGCGAGCTGCGTGCGAAGTCACGCGATACCCTGCGCGCCGAGCGTGCGCAGCGCCTCGCGGGTTTCGGGGTGTTTTCCGAGGAGCGCGGCTGAGCGCTCCGGCTGATCCGCTGGTCGCGCGGCTCGGGCGGGAACTCGAGCAGCTTGCGCAGGCGAAGCCGCCATCGGGGTGCTGCGTTGCGCTGAGTGGCGGCGCCGATTCGGTCGCCTTGCTCGCGGCAATCGTCGCACTGCGTCGTCGCGAAGTTCGCTGGCGGCGGCTCGCGCTGCGCGCGATGCACGTCCACCACGGGCTCAGGCCGGCCGCCGACCTCTGGGCGCGGCACTGCCGCGCACTCTGCCGCGAACTCGACGTGCCGCTCACCGTGCGCCGGATCACCGTATCGCGGGGCCGTGGCGAGTCCCTCGAGGCGGCCGCACGCCGTGCGCGTTACGCCGCGCTCACCAAGGGTCTGCGCCGCGATGAGTGGCTGCTCACCGCACACCATGTCGACGATCAACTCGAGACGCTGCTGCTGCAACTGCTGCGCGGCGCCGGTGTCGCCGGACTGGCGGCGATGCCACGGCAGATGTCGATCGCCCGCGGCTCGCTGGTGCGCCCGCTGCTCGGCGAAACACGTGCGACGCTCGAGCAATGGGTCGGGGCGCGGGGACTGCGCTGGGTCGAGGACGACAGCAATATCGACGATCGCTTCGACCGCAATTACCTGCGGCAACGTGTCTTGCCGCTGCTGCAGGCGCGCTGGCCGTCGGCCGCGACGGTGGCGGCGCGCAGTGCGCGACATCTCGGCGAGGCGCGCGAACTGCTCGAGGAACTGGCCGCCAGCGATCTCGCCGAGGTCATGGTCGAAGGTCGGCTCATCGACCTCGAACGGTTCGCGACGCTGACTGCAGCGCGGCAGCGCAATCTGCTGCGCCACTGGTTGCGCAGTCGCGGACTCGCTGTGCCGGATGCCCGACATCTCGAGCGGATCCGCAGCGAACTGCCGGCGGCGCGCGCCGATGCGCAGCCGCTCGTACGCTGGCCCGGCGGCGAGGTACGCCGCTTTCGCGGACGGCTGTATGCCCTGCCGACGGCGCCGCGGCCGTTCGGCGTGCAACGCGCCTGGGCCTGGCGCCGTCGTCGCCGCCTGTGGCTGGGCGAGGGCTGGGGCGAACTGTGCTTGCTGGCCGACCCGCATGGTGAGCTCGACGCGCGCACCTTGCCGGCCACGCTCTGGGTCGAGGGGCGTGCAGGTGGCGAGCGGGTCGTCACCCACGCCGGCGGCTCGGCGCAGGCCCTCAAGGAGTTGCTGCGCGTCGCGGCGTTGCCGCCCTGGGAGCGGACGCGCCTGCCGATTTTGCTCGCCGCTGCACGCGGCGCGTCTGGAGAGGTGATTGCGGTGCCTGGAGTCTGCGTCGCCGCTGCGTATCGCGCCGGCGCCGCGGCGACACCGAAGAGATATCGATTGCGGCTGGTATGGGAGGGCGGTTTTTGCTAATCTGACATCCCGTCGTACCGGTTGTTCCTTCCGGTGCTCTAACAGCGGCGGTCACTCATGCCTCGGTTCGTTTTCGTCACGGGCGGTGTCGTTTCCTCGTTGGGAAAGGGCATAGCCTCCGCCTCGCTGGCGGCCATCCTCGAGGCGCGCGGTCTCAAGATCGCGATGGTCAAACTCGACCCCTACATCAACGTCGATCCGGGCACGATGAGCCCGTTCCAGCACGGCGAGGTGTTCGTCACCGATGACGGTGCCGAGACCGATCTCGATCTTGGGCATTACGAGCGCTTCGTGCGCACCGTCACCGGGCGCAACAGCAACTTCACTACCGGGCGCATCTACGAGCGGGTGATCGCCAAGGAACGCCGCGGCGACTACCTCGGTGCCACCGTGCAGGTGATTCCGCACATCACCGACGAGATCAAAGCCAGCATCATGCAGGGCGCCGGCGATTCGGACGTGTGCATGGTGGAGATCGGCGGCACGGTGGGCGACATCGAATCGCTACCTTTCCTCGAGGCCATCCGCCAGATCGGCGTCGAGCTTGGCCGCAGCCAGGCGATCTTCATGCATCTCACGCTGGTACCGGGGGTCGGCGGCGGCAACGAGATCAAGACCAAACCGACGCAGCATTCGGTCAAAGAATTACGCGGCATAGGCATCCAGCCGGACGTGCTGCTCTGCCGCGCGCATGACCCGCTGCCCGCCGAACATCGGCGCAAGATCGCGCTGTTCACCAACGTCGAGCAGCGCGCGGTGATTTCGGCGGTCGACGCCGGAGACATCTACGAGATCCCGCTGCTGCTGCACGAGCAGGGCCTCGACGATATCGTGGTCGAGAAGCTGCGCCTCGAGTCGATGGCGAAGCCGGCCGACCTCTCGGCGTGGAAGCGCGTGGTCGAGACCAAGGCGCATCCCGAGGCCGAGGTCGACATCGCGATGGTCGGCAAGTACGTGCAGAACCGCGACTCCTACCTTTCGCTCAACGAGGCGCTCACGCACGCCGGTGTGCAGAACCGCACGCGCGTCAATATCCACTTCATCGAGTCCACCGACATCGAGGAGCGCGGCACGGCGATGCTTGCCGACATGGACGCGATCCTCGTTCCCGGCGGCTTCGGCGAGCGCGGCATCGAGGGCAAGATCGCCGCCGTGCGCCACGCGCGCGAGGGCCGCATTCCCTATCTCGGCATCTGCCTCGGCATGCAACTCGCGGTGATCGAGTACGGGCGCCACGTGCTCGGCCTCGAGGGCGCCACCAGCACGGAGTTCAATCGCGCCACGCCGCATCCGGTGATCGCGCTGATCACCGAGTGGCAGGACGCGGCGCGCGGCCGACAGGCGCGCGACGAAGGCTCCAACCTCGGCGGCACGATGCGACTCGGCGGCCAGGACATCCTGCTCGCCGCGGGCTCGCGCGCCCGGGAGCTCTACGGCAAGGCGGTGATCCGCGAGCGGCACCGGCATCGCTACGAGTTCAACAACCACTACCTCGAGCGTTATCGCGCCGCGGGGCTGAGTTTCTCGGGCATGTCGCGTGACGAACTCGTCGAAATCGTCGAGCTCGCCGGTCACCCGTGGTTCGTCGCTACCCAGTTCCATCCGGAGTTCACTTCCAACCCGCGCGATGGCCATCCGCTCTTCAGCGGCTTCGTTGCGGCGGCGAGGCGGCGGCGCGCGGAGCGCGCCTCGTGAAGCTCGCGGGTGTCGAGGTCGGTACCAGTGCGCCCTTGTTCCTGATCGCCGGGCCCTGCGTGATCGAGAGCGCCACGCTTTGCGAGGAGATCGCCGGGCGGTTGCGCGAGATCACCACGCGGCTCGGCGTGCACTACGTCTTCAAGGCGTCCTACGACAAGGCCAACCGGTCTTCGCGGGCGAGTTTCCGCGGTCCGGGCATCGATGCCGGACTCAAGATCCTCGCCGACATCCGCTCACGTTTCGGGCTACCGGTACTCACCGACGTACATGAAGACACGCCGCTCGCTGACGTCGCCGCCGTAGTCGATGTGCTGCAAACACCGGCGTTCCTTTGCCGGCAGACCAACTTCATCGTTGCCGCGGCCTCGCAGGGCAAGCCGGTCAATATCAAGAAGGGCCAGTTCCTCTCGCCCTGGGAAATGCAGAACGTGGTCGACAAGGC
>CAZIRD010000042.1:12601-20562 GCA_964541625.1 uncultured Acidibacter sp. | reverse complement strand
CGTTCGGTGACCGACACCAGCATGATGTTCATGATGCCGATGCCGCCCACCAGCAATGAAATGCCGACGATGCCGGCGAGCACGGCCGTGGCCGTGGCGGTGATGTTGTTGAATTGTTTGACGAACGAGTCTGCCGCCTTGATCTCGAAGTCGTCCTTCTTGCCCGGGGCGATCTTGCGGGTGGCGCGGATGGTGCGGTTCGCCCGTTCGCGCACCTGCTCGACTTCGGCGAGGTTGGTGACGGTGAACGACACCTCCATGAAGCCGCGTTCGAAGGTGCCGGTCAGGGAGCGCGCCACGCTGAAGGGGATGAAGACGCGGTTGTCCTGACTAAAGCCAAAGATTTCGCCGCGTTTCTCGAGCAGGCCGACCACGCGGAACCATTCGCGGCCGATCAGCAGGTACTCGCCGACCGGATCCGCCGGCATGCGCAACTCGTCGCGCACGTCGGTGCCGATGACCACCACGCGCCGGCCGTTCTTCTCGTCGCTGCCGGTGAGGAAGCGACCGATCGAGGTGTCGACGCCAAGCACGTCCTGCGCCTCCTCGGTGGCGCCGAGAATCTGCGGCAGCACGCTGCGCCCCTTGTAGAGCGTGGCGCCGAGCGGCGCGCTGATGATCGGCGCGACCCGGTCGATGCCGCTGACCCGGAAGCGCAGCGCGTCGACGTCCTCGAAGGAGATGCGGTTGATTTGCCCGCTGCGGAAGTTCTCCTGTTCATTGACGGCTTCCAGCGTCAGGGTGTTGCTGCCGAGGTCGGAGAACTGGCTGCTGATTGAGTCGGAGAAGCCCTGCAGCACCGAGACCACGGCGATCACGGCCATGGTGCCGATGAGGATGCCGAGCGTAGTGAGAAAACTGCGCAGGCGGTGCGCACTGAGGCTGGCGAGCGCGGCACGGAAGGCTTCGGCGAAGATCATGCTCCTGCGTCCTTCAGGCGGCCCGTGCCGGGTTGCGGTGGTCATCGAGGATGCGGCCATCGAGCACCCGGATGGTGCGATGGCAATGGGCGGCGATATCCGGTTCGTGCGTGACGACGACCACGGTCTGCCCCTGGGCATGCAACGCATCGAACAGGGCCATGATTTCCGCCGAGGTCCTGGAGTCGAGGTTGCCGGTCGGCTCGTCGGCCAGAAGGATGGAGGGTTCGCCCACCAGGGCGCGGGCGACGGCGACGCGCTGTCGCTGGCCACCCGAGAGCTGGTTCGGCCGATGGTCGAGACGGTCGCCAAGGCCTACCTTGCGCAACGCCTCGACCGCCCGCTCGCGCCGTTCGGCGGGCGGCAGGTGCCGATAGACGAGCGGCTGCATTACGTTTTGCAGCGCAGACTGCCGCGGCAACAGGTGGAAACTCTGGAACACGAAGCCGATCTCGCGGTTGCGTACTGCTGCGAGTTCGTCCTCATGCAGCGACGAGGTGTCGCGGCCGTTGAGGATGTAGCGGCCTTCGCTGGGCGAGTCGAGGCAGCCGATGATGTTCATCAGCGTCGACTTGCCCGAACCCGAGGGGCCGGTGAGCGCGACGTATTCGTTGCGACCGACGAACAGGTCGACACCGGCGAGCGCCAGCACGGTCTCATCGCCGAGCACGTAGCGCTTGACGATGCCCTGCAGTTCGATCATTCGTCCTTGCCTTTGCTGCCGCCGTCCGCAGCAGCCGAGTCCCGCTTGCGTTCGGTGATGCGATCGCCGTCGCGCAGACGACGCAAAGTCTTGCCGGGGCCGACGATGATCCGGGCGCCGGCGGCGAGGCCGGACTCGATGACCTCCCAGCGATCGTCGGAGAGACCAGTGGTGATTGCCGTCTTGCGGGCGACGCCCTGGTCGTCACGCCAGACGTAGCGTTTGACCACGTTCTTCTCCGGCGTTTCGCTGACCACGGCTTCCACCGGGACGGCGAGCCGACGCGTGCCATCGCCGAGAAAGACGAGGGCGCGCGCACTCATGCCGGAGCGCAGCAGCAGTTCTTTCGGCGTCTCGATCGCGATCGTCACCTTGTAGGAACGTCCTTGCCCGTCGACCGTGGGCGTGAGCGCGATCTTCTCGACCCTGCCCCGCAGTGCGGTGTCCGGATACGCCGCTGCAAACACATCGGAGCGCTGGCCGAGACTGATTTTGGCAATGTCGGCCTCGTCGACCTTCACCTCGGCGAGGATTGCCGAAACGTCGGCGAGCTTCATGAGCTGCGCGCCGGCGAGCGACGCCGTCGAGGGAATGGCGACTTCGCCGACCTTGATCGGCAGCGCGACGATACGCCCGCTGATCGGGGCGCGGATTTCGGTTTTCGCACGTTGCTCGCGGGCATCGCCGAGCACGGCGCTGGCGCGCTGCAGGGCCTCTTCCGAGCTCTTCAGGTCGGCCTCGGCGACGATGTACTGGTTGCGATCTTCATCGAGTCGATTGCGATCGATGAGGTTCGCCGCGGCAAGTTTCTGGCTGCGCTCGTACTGCTGCTTGCGCAGCGCGACCACCGCACGCTGACGCTCGATGCTGATGCGGTTTTGGCGTACGCCGGCTTCTTCGCGGGCGATGATGTTGTTGTAGGTCTCGGGGTCGAGGCGCAGCAACAACTGACCCTTCTCGACCGTGTCGCCTTCCTCGACGAGGATGCTGGCGACCTTGGCGGTGACCTCCGCGGTCAGGTTCACTTCGTTGCGGTAGGCGAGGGTGCCCGAGGCGAGGATGCTCGGCCGCACTTGCTGCGCGGCCACGCTGGCGAAGTCGACTTCAACCCCGCTGCCGGCCGAAAAGCGTTTGACTGTGAGGGGTATGGCGATCGCGAGCACCACCACGACGCCACCGATCCAGCGTTTGTCGAGTTTCATGTCACTTCAACATGGCGCTGATCGCCATGGCTCCATAAACAACGAGCGACGGCAGCAGCCCGACGGTCAAGGCCGCGTTCCAGCGCGTCGCCTTGCTCCAAAGTTTCCAGCCGAGCGCCGCCAGGAACACGGTCCAGATCGACAGGAGGCTGAGCGCGTTGGCGAAGCCATACCAGGGACTGTCGACGGACAGGTGCAGCAGCAGTGCATCGAGACTGGTCAGCGACAGTGACTCGAGCGAGGTCTGCGGCGACATGCCGAGGATGCTGATGAACATCAAGACCGAGTTCAGCAGCAGCGGCATTTGCGACCAGCTCGCGAGCGCGAGACCCTGGGAAAAACCCACCGACACACCGGTCACCTTGCCGGCTAGCAGGAAGTAGACCGCGTACAGCAGCAGCGAGACGCCGAGCCCGACGGCGCTGCCCAGACTGGCGGTCCACTTGATCATGCCGCCGCCCGCCGACTCGCGGATCGCCGCCAGTTGCTGGGCGGTCAGTTCCTGCCCGGAGCGCAGCACGCTCTGCTCGGTGAACCAGCCGGCGTCGACCTTGTCGAAATAGAGCCACGTGACCAGCACGGTGACGCCCACCAGCAACGCCGCCGGCGGCAACCAGCGGGGCTGCTCCTGTTGCCTCGCCAGCACGCCGGCGGGTTGGAGGAAGATGTCGATCAGGTCACGCATGGGCTGCGCTCCGGCCGTTCGGTCCGCGGCTGTCAGGGGTAGTACGCATTGTGCCAGAAGCGATCATCGTTAGACTTTGTACCTAAATCCGTCAGGGGAGACCTAGCCATGAAGAAGCTGTTTGCGTTTCTTTGCACGGCCACCGTGCTGGCCGCCTGCGCTTCCGGGCTTGCCCGCCGCGACGAAGCGGGGCTCAAGTACGTCGACTATGCCGGCGAGCCGGTGCAGCAGATCACGACGATGCGCGGCGTCGACGGCTGGACGCCCGTTTCGCGCAACCAGCTCGTCATCTGGACAGGCATCAATGAAGCCTGGCTGCTCAAGGTCTGGGACAACTGTCCGGATCTGAACTTTGCGAACGGCATCCGCGTGACGCAGACCGGCAACAACATCAGTCGATTCGAGAAGGTGATCGCCGGTCGCGACACCTGCCCGATCGAGCAGATTCGCCCAATCGACGTGGCCCGTATGAAGGCGGACCGGAAGGCCGCGAAGGACACCACGGCCAAGCCCTGATGCTCTATGCAATCGGCGAGCGCCGTCCCGATATCGCGGCGGACAGCTGGTGCGCGCCCTCGGCCGAGATCATCGGCAGCGTGCGGCTCGCCGCCGGGGCGAGCGTCTGGTTCAATGTCGTGCTGCGCGGCGATAACGACTGGATCGACATCGGCGCGGGCAGCAACATCCAGGACGGCTCGGTGATCCATACCGACGAGGGCGTGCCGACGCGGCTCGGCGTCGGCGTCACCGTCGGGCACATGGCCTTTCTGCACTGCTGCACCGTCGGTGACGAATCCATGATCGCCAACGGCGCGATGGTGCTCGATCGCAGTGTCATCGGCCGCCGGTGCATCATCGCCGCCGGCGCGCTGGTGCCGCCTGACAAGCAGATCCCCGATGGCAGCGTCGTCATGGGTTCGCCCGGCAAGGTGGTACGCCAGGTGACCGAGCGCGATCTCGCCCTCATCCGCGGTGCGGCGGCGAGTTATGCGCGTCGCGCGCAGCGTTACCGCGAGTCGCTCCGCCCCTACCCGACCCCGACGGCGGGCTGAGCGCTCTTCGCTGCGGGTATTGCCGGTGGGCTGGCGTCGAGCCGCAGCCCGGCAATGAACTCCAGGATGCGGGCGCGTACCTGCGCGGTGGCACCGGGCGAGAGGATTCGCCCGGCAAGCACATGGTTCGAGGGATCGCCGCTGCGATCGATCGACACCATCGGCTTGATCGCGGCGCCGAGCCGCCCCTGCGCGCCAATGATTTCCCGCGGATCCACCACCTTGTCGTTCGGCGAGTAGAACAGCAAGGTCGGGGTGCGGATCGACTCGAGCGCGCTGCCCCGAACCTCGCGCACCAGCGCCATCATCGGCAGCAGTGCGCGCGCTGGATACTTCCAGTTCCAGTAGCGCGCATGCTCGGCATTGGTCGGCTGCCAGCGGTACTCCTCGCCAACGAGCAGCGCGAGCAACTGCGCACCCCAGGGTCCGGCGAGCAACTCGCCCTTGCGATCACGCGGGCCGAGGTTCGGCGAGATCAGCACCTGCGCGGCGATCGCGTCGCTGCCTGCCTGGCTGGCCAGCCACAGCGCCAGCGTGCCGCCGGTGGAGGTGCCGACGACGACGACCCGCTCACCGAGCGTGCGACCGATCGCGAGCGCGTCGGCGGCGTCCTGCAGCCAATCATTGCCCGTCACTTCGCCCATCGCCCGCGGGTTGCGGCCGTGTCCGGCGAGCCGCGTGTAGTAGACATTCGCGCCGAGCGCGGCGCCGAGTTCGTCGCAGAGCGGGTCGACCTCCTGGCGCGTCGCGGTGTAGCCATGAAGGTAAACGATGGCGAGCGGTGTTCGGCGGCGGTCCGCATGGGCCCAGCGGATATGTTTCTCGGCGCCCGGGACGACATCGCCCAGACGGCGTTCACCGTCGGCCAGCCAGCGCTCGAGTGCGACGGGGTCCGCCGGCAGGGATGCCGGGCGTGTACGGGTATCCAGCGCTTGCACGGGTCCCGACAGGTAAAGGATGGCGAGCAGCGCAATGGCGGCGGCGAGACCGGTGAGCAGGCGGCGTATCATCCCCGGCATGCTAACGGCAGTCGGCTGACGAATCAGCAGGCATGGAGAGGAACGCAACGCAGCGGCAGGCGCCGGATTGGCAGCGCGATGGGGCCGATTGGCCGAATCGCGACGGCAGCCGGTTCGTCGATGCGGGCGGTCTGCGCTGGCACGTGCAGATCGCCGGTGACGGGCCAAGCTGCCTGCTGGTGCACGGCACCGGCGCTTCGACGCACTCGTTTCGTGACCTGCTGCCGCGTCTCGCCACCTTTTTCCGTGTGGTCGCAGTCGATCTCCCGGGTCACGGATTTACCTCCCGCCCCACCGAGCCCATGGGTCTGTCGCTGCCCGCCATGGCGCAGGGCTTGGCGGGGCTGTTGCGCGAGCTTGAGATCGCACCCGTGATTGTGGTGGGCCACTCGGCCGGCGCAGCCATTCTTTGTCGGGCCTGCCTCGATGGTCTGATACAGCCCGCCGAGCTCATCAGCCTCAACGGTGCGCTGCTGCCGCTTTCGGGCTTCAAGCATCCGGCCGTGACGCCGTTCATACGCGCGATCGCGAGCAGCGACTGGGTCTCGCGTTTCTTTGCCCGACGGTTGGAGTCACCGCGCGAGGTGGAGCGCATGCTCGCCGCAACGGGCTCGCAACTCGATGCCCGTGGCATGGAACTCTATGGCCGCCTGTCGAGGTTCCCTGCGCACGCCGGCGCGGCGCTCACCATGATGGCGGTCTGGGATGTGCGACCGCTGGAACGTGAGCTCGGTCGTCTCGGCGTGCCACTCACGCTGGTGGTCGGTTCGCGCGACCGGATGATCCTGCCGGGCGAGGCGGCCCGCGTGCAGCGCTTGCTGCCTGCGGCCGAGGTCGTGCAGTACCCCGAACTCGGTCATCTGGCACACGAGGAGCGTCCCGATTTGATCGCCGGCCTCGTCATCGATCATGCGCGACGTCGTGGCGTGCTGATTCCATCCTGAGCGACGACGCGGTATTTTGGTCGCAGCTACTCCCCCCTGAACCGCAGCCGTTTGCCGTCGAGGTCCATCCGCTTGCTGCTTCCCGACTCACATCCGCTGCGTGCCGAACTGCATGATGAAGTGCATGCGCGACCGCCGCTGCCGCTGGACTCGCCCTGCCGAGTGAGTTGTCTCGCGCTGCTCGGCAATGGCGATGATCGAGCGCGTGAGTGGCAGGCGCTGCGCGCGCTTGGCGATCGTTGCGGCGTCGCGGTACCGGCGACTCCTGCGGGCTATCTCGCGCTCGATTTCGGCGCCTTTCGTCTCAAGTGGGAGCGGCATACGGAATTCAGCCGCTACGTCTTCGTGGTGGATGGCGCAGACGGCGAGCCGTTCGCACGTCCCGCCATCGACGCCGTCCCCGCGGACTGGGTGCGCGCGCTGCCGGGTCGGGTGATCTACGCCGCACACGCCGAGATCATTGCTGCGGCGACGTGTGACCCGCCCGACCTTGCGCGGCTGTCGGCGAGCGGTTTTGGCGACCGGCCATTGGTGGGTTCGCAGATCGCCGACGACACCGCCATCGCGCTGACCGACTTTCGCGTCGATGACGCCGGCTACAGCCGTCTGCTGCTGGTCGATCGCGGGCTGACTCCCGCGCAGGCTGGCCGCGCCGTGCAGGCCTTGCTCGAGGTGGATCTCTACCGAATGCTGGCGCTGCTGGCTTTCCCGGTGGCGCGCGAGTTGTCGCCGTTGCTGTCGCGCGACGAGCGCGAACTCTCCGGCATTGCCAACGAACTCGTGCGTGCAGACCCGGCGGGTGAACCCGTGCTGCTCGACCGGCTCACCAGCCTGCAGGCACAGATCGAACGCTACGAGGCTGATCATCACTATCGCTTCGGGGCTGCCGAGGCGTACTACGAGATCGTGCAGCGACGCCTCGCACAGTTGCGCGAGCAGCGCCTTGGCGCCCTGCAGACTTGGCAGGAGTTCATGGAGCGCCGACTGGCACCGGCCATGAACACCTGCAGTGCGGCGATGGCTCGGCTCGAGTCGCTCTCGCAGCGGGTGACGCGGGCTACGCAGTTGCTCTCCACCCGCATCGGCATCACCCGCGAGTTGCAGAACCAGCAGTTGCTGGAGTCCATGAACCAGCGTGCGGCGGCGCAGTTGCGCTTGCAGGCGACGGTCGAAGGCCTGTCGGTTGCCGCCGTCACCTATTACATCGTGGGACTCGTCAAGTACCTTGCCGAGGGGCTGGCGGATTCCGGTTGGCCGATCGACGCCGGCATCGTCACGGCGGTGAGCATTCCGCTCGTCGCCGGGCTCGTGTATGTGGCGGTACGCAAGGTGCGACGCAGCGTGGCGCGGCAGACGGGCGCATGACGCCGGTCAATTTTGTCCATCGGGATGGGTGCAATGACGGGATGGGTGCAATGACGGGATGGGTGCAATGA
>CAZIRD010000042.1:5000-12501 GCA_964541625.1 uncultured Acidibacter sp. | reverse complement strand
GGTGCAATGAGCAGCGCGACGGGTCGGGGCAACAGGGCGATCGTCATCGGCAGCGGTTTCGGTGGTCTCGCCGCCGCGGCTCGACTCGGCGCGCGTGGCTACCGGGTCACCGTACTCGAAAAGCTCGACGCGCCCGGCGGTCGGGCTTATGTCTACCGCAAGGATGGCTACACCTTCGACGCCGGTCCGACCATCATCACGGCGCCCTACCTGTTCGCCGATCTTTGGCAGTTCTGCGGCCGCAAACTGTCCGACGACGTCACGCTGCGCGCACTTGATCCTTTCTACGAGGTGCGCTTCGACGACGGGGACGTGTTCCGCTACACCTCCAATCTCGAGATGATGCGCGAGCAGATCGCGCGCATCGAGCCGCGCGACGTCGAGGGTTTCAATCGCTTTCTCGGCGTCAGCCGCGACATCTTCGAAGTGGCCTTCAAGGGTCAGGCGGAGCAGCCCTTCCATGAGATCGGTACTCTGCTGAGAGCGGCACCGGATCTCGTGCGCCTTGGCGGATACCGTTCCGTTTACCGCGAGGTGAGCCGTTTCTTCAAAAGCGACAAGCTGCGCATCCTCTTCAGCTTCCATCCGCTGCTGATCGGCGGCAATCCATTCACAACCACCGCGTATTACTGCCTGATCGCGCACCTCGAGCGCACCTATGGTGTCCACTACGCCGAAGGTGGCATGGGCGCGCTGGTGCAGGGCATGGTCAAGTTGGTCGAGCACGGCGGCGGTGAACTGCGCTGCAACGCGGAGGTCGCCGAGATTCTGGTCGAGGACGGTGCGGCCCGCGGCGTGCGACTGGTGAATGGCGAGGAGATCGCGGCGGATATCGTCGTTTCCAACGCCGATGCGGCGTGGACCTACAGTCGCTTGCTCGCGCGGCATCCGCGGCGGCGCTGGACCGATGCAAAGATCGCCCGCGCCCGATATTCCATGAGTCTGTTCGTCTGGTACTTCGGCACCCATCGACGCTTCGATGATGTCTACCACCACACGATGGTGCTGGGCCCGCGCTATCGCGGGCTGCTCGACGACATTTTCCGGCACAAGGTACTGGCCAAGGATTTCAGCCTCTACCTGCATCGACCGAGCGCCAGCGACCCGTCGCTGGCGCCGCCGGGTTGCGACAGCTTCTACGTGCTCGCGCCGGTGCCGCACCTGCAGAGCGGCACCGACTGGGAGGCGCAGGCCGAGCCGTATCGGGCTGCAGTCGAGCGGCGACTCGAGGAGACGGTGCTTCCCGGGCTCAGTCAGTGCATCGCCACCTCGCATATGTTGACGCCACTCGACTTCCGTGACCGTCTCTCGTCGGTCAATGGCGCGGCCTTCGCCATGGAACCGCAGCTTTTCCAGAGCGCCTGGTTCCGGCCGCACAATCGCAGCGAGGAAGTCAGCGGTCTCTATCTGGTCGGCGCCGGGACCCATCCCGGAGCGGGTTTGCCTGGGGTGGTGTCCTCGGCGAACATCCTCGACAAGATCGTGCCGCCGCCGGGGCGTTGATCCGCTCGGCGGGTTCGTCTGCCTTCAAGGAAAATCGGCAGCAATCCTCGCCGCGGCGATGCGCCCCGAGAGCGTCGCCATCGGGATCCCCGGGCCCGGATGGGCGGAGCCGCCGACGAGATACAGGCCAGGGATCGCAGTGGCGGCGCCGGGCCGCGCGAAACTCGCGAACGCGCCATGGTTCGCGCGGCCGTATAGCGAACCGCCGGTGGCGGGAAACAGGCGCTCGAAATCCTGCGGGCGGGTCACCACGCAGTCGCCGGCGCGCCGTTCGAATACGAGGCCGCAACGTGCGAGCAATTCGTTGACGTCGCTTTCGATGACGGCGAGGGCGTCATCGTCGATGCCACCGCGGTCACCATCCGCCGGTGCATTGACGAGCAGCAGCATGCGATCTGCTGCCGTAGCCCCCGAGGCCAGCGCGCCGCGATCCTGCGCGCACAGGTATACGGTGGGCTGCCGCTTGAGGCGACGATCCTTGAAGATTTTATTGAACTCGGTCGGATAATCGTTGCCAAAGAAAACATTGTGATGCTCGAGCTCGAAGCCCTTCGCCGGTGCATGCAGGCACCAGGTGACCGCGGATAGTGCACGAGCGGCTACCGGCATCGCCGCGCCGGCGCGCGTGACCTCTCCGCCGAGCAGGCCTGCGGCCAGCGCGTTGGCATCGCCGTTGAAGACCACCGCCTCGGCGTCGATGAGCTCGCCGTCGGTGAGCCGCAGCCCGCAGCAGCGACCATCCTGCAGCAGGATCTCCGCGACACCCGTGCCATAGCGGTAGCGCACGCCGTGTCGCTCGCCCAGCGATTGCAGCGCCTCGGCTACCTTGCGCATGCCGCCGCGCACCAGCCATACCCCTTCCTGCTCGACATGGGCGATCAGCATGAGGGTGGCGGGTGCCGCCAAAGGTGACGAACCGACGTAGGTCGCGTAACGACCGAAGAGTTGCTGCAGGCGGGGATCTTGGAAGTGCCCGGCAAGGGCGCGCCAGAGACTTTGCCAAGGTGGCGTGCCGAGCATCGCGCGCAGGCCGTCGGCGGCAAATCCGCGACGCGCCAGCGTGGCGATCAGCCGGGCCTGCGAGGGCAGGGCGCGGGTCATGAAGCTGTCGCGCAGGCTGGCATGAAGCCGGCCGCTGCGTGCGCAGAAGTCGCGGAAGCCCGCGGCCTCGCGTCGACCCGCGAACTCGGCGATGGCCTGGCAGGATCGATCGCGATCGGCGTGCAGATCCAGACGTCCACCATCGCTCCAGGCATGACGGGCGAGCACGTCGGCGCGGACGAGGTCGAGGTGATCCTCAAGACGGGTACCGGCGTCGCGAAACAGTCCGTCGAAGACCCAGTGCATCGTGAACACGGTGGGCCCGGCATCGATTGAGACCTCACCGACACGCACCGCGCGCAGCTTGCCGCCGGGTGTAGCTTCCTTGTCGAACACGCTGACGCGATAGCCCTGCCGCGCAAGATCGGCGGCCGCGCTCAGTCCACCCATGCCGGCGCCGACGACGGCGACGTGGCGCACGCTCAGCCGGCCGGTGCGCTGCGGCGAGCGGCGGCGTAGGCGCGACCGCGATCGACTTGCCAGCGGTGGTAGATGATCAGTGCAAGACCGACGGCGAGCGGAATGGACCACAGCGCCGGATGCAGAGCGAGGGCGG
Organism: uncultured Acidibacter sp.; assembly: GCA_964541625.1. Taxonomy (GTDB): domain Bacteria; phylum Pseudomonadota; class Gammaproteobacteria; order Steroidobacterales; family Steroidobacteraceae; genus UBA964. The sequence goes on along the minus strand of CAZIRD010000042.1, from coordinate 9,341 downwards.
GGATGGTCCGCACGGCGCCGAAGGCGAAGAATGCCGTGTAGACCGAGATGCCGGCGCCTACCAGTGCCTTGATGTGCTCCTTGAGCCAGTCGAGCTGCCCGGGACGGCGCTTGAGCATGAACCACAGGTTGGTGGCCACGGTCGCCATGCCGATCGCCGGCATGCCGAGCATCAGCGGTTGCCCGATGCGCAGCGACTGCCAGATGCAGTTGAGCGACACCCCGAGCAGCAGGACTTGCAGGCCGAGGTTGCGCCACTCGAGATTGCGGCGGTGATCCTGCCGGTTGACGAGGCAGCTGTGGCCGTACCAGGCGAGATTGATGGTGAGCACCGCGAGACCCTGCATCATCCAGCCGAAGACGCCACCCACCCAGGGCTCTGCGGGCAGGTGCGGATGCGTAGCGGCCGGATCGATCAGCGTGGCAGTGCTGATGCCGATGGCCGCGCTGCCGGTGACCAGCATGCTCCAGGTGAATACGCGGCCCCATTGACGATGCAGCGTACTGCCCTTGCGTGCGAGCACGGGAATCCAGAACGACACCAGACCGAGGCTGCCCGCGAGGATGTGCAGGATCACGAAGCCGTCAAAGACTTGCAGGATGGTCGACGGGGTGTGCACGGGCATGCGAAAGATGCTGCACTCTGTCGCGCGCAATTGTCAAAGCGTGTCGGCTGGCGTTAGGGTGCGTGCATGTATGAACCGCCGAGACCCACTTCCCTTGCGGCGCTCGCCTCGCTGCTGCGGGTTGCGATGCGCGGTGACGGCGACTTGCTCAGCCTGCTGCCCGGCAAGGCCTATCGCGTGCAGACCGGTTGGCTCGGCTACTCGCGCCGCTCCATCCTGATCGTCAACGCGCCCGAGCTGCTGCGCGAGGTCCTCACCGACCCGCTCGAGGTCTTTCCGAAGAGCGATCTGATGGTCGGGGCGCTGGAACCGTTGGTCGGCAATTCCATCTTCGTTTCAAGTGGCAGCGTCTGGCGTCGGCAGCGGCGGATGATCGAACCGTCGTTCTCGCACATGCGCCTCAACAAGGCCTTCGTCTCGATGAGCGCGGCGCTGGATGATTACGAGGCCCGGCTCGATGCGCTGGCGACCGATGGTGGCAGCTTCTCGCTTGATCTCGCCATGAGTCACCTCACGGCCGACATCATCTGCCGGACGGTGTTCTCGACCTCGCTGCGCTCGCAGACCGCGGTGGATGTATTCGAGGCCTTCACGGTCTTCGAACGCACCTGCGCGCAGGTGGAGTTGCGGCGGCTCATTTTCGATCCGCCATTCACGGAGATTCCGCAGCATGAGAGCGTGCTCGCGGCCTGCGAGCGGATCCGCCAACATCTCGGTGATCTCGTCGATACGCACCTGCCCGAGGCGGGTCAGTCCTGGGACGATATCGCAGCCGAGATCATCGAGGCACGCGACGTCGATAGTGGTGCGGGATTCAGCCGCAAGGAGCTGCTCGATCAGCTCGGCGTGATGTTCCTCGCCGGGCACGAGACCACGGCGAGCGCGCTGACCTGGGCATTCTTCATCCTGTCGATGCAGCCCGAGCTGATGGCGCGGGTGCGCGCCGAGGTGCATGCGCTGGCCGGCGACGGCCCGCTCGAACTCGAACAGGTGCGGCGCATGACCCTGGTACGCAACGTGTTCCGCGAGAGCATGCGGCTCTATCCGCCGATTCCGTTCATTCCGCGGGTCGCCGCCGAGGCGGCGACGATCGGTCGTCACCGCGTGAAGAAGGGCGCGATGATCATGATTGCTCCCTGGACCATCCACCGGCATCGCGACTACTGGCGCAATCCGCACGCCTTCGATCCGGATCGATTCTCGACCGAGCGCGAGCACGAACTGGTGCAGGGTGCTTACCTGCCGTTCGGTCTCGGGCCGCGGACCTGCATCGGCGCCGGCTTCGCGACGCTGGAGGCGACCCTGATCCTGGCGCGCCTCGCGCGGCGCTATGACTTGCGCGTGCATGACGCGCATCGGGTCCGCCCCGTGGCGCGGCTGACGATCCGGCCGCAGCGCGAGCTCATGGCGAGCGTGGCGCCGCGCGGCGGCACGTTCGCGGCAGCGCGACGAGGCAGCGCTGGCGCATGACGACCGCGCTGCTTACCCTGGGCCGCTTGCCGAAAGCGCTGGAAGTGGCGCGTGCCCTGCATGCCGCGGGCGTGCGGGTACTGATCGCCGAACCGTTCGAGCGCCATCTCAGCGGCGTTTCGCGTGCAGTAGCCGGCAGTTTCGTGGTGACCGCGCCGGCGCTCGATCGACAGGCCTATCTCGCCGATCTGCTGCAGATCGTGCATGAGCAGGCGGTCGATCTCGTCGTGCCGATTTCCGAAGAAATCGTTCACGTCGCGGCGCTCCACGGCCGCTTGCCCGCAGGCTGCCGACTATGGTCGATGCCGCAGGCACGGATCCTCGCGGTACACGACAAAGGCCGTTTCATCGATACCTGCCGCGCAGCGGGCGTTGCCGCTCCGGAGACTTACCCGAGCGACTCGCTCGAGGCGGCCGCGCTCGCGGCCTCAGCGGATTACGTGCTGAAGCCGGTGTCATCCTGCTCCGGGCGTGGCGTACGTATCCTGCGGCGCAGCGAGCCCGTACCGCAGGTGACTGAGCGCGCGATCGTGCAGCGGTTTGTCGCGGGTGAGCTGGTCAGCAGTTTCAGTATCGCGCGGCAGGGCGAGGTGCTCATCACCGTGCTCTATCGCGGTGCGGTGCTGCAGGGTACGGTGGCGGTGTGCTTCGAGCGTATCGACGTACCGCCGGCGGTCGATGCCTGGATCCGCCGCTTCGTCGCCCACACGGGCTTCGACGGTTTCGTGTCGTTCGACCTGATGATCGACGATGCCGGTGTCGTTCATGGCCTCGAGTGCAATCCGCGCGCGACCAGCGGCATCCATTTCGTTGACCCTGAGGGACTGGCTGCGATCATGCTCGATCCGCAGTGCGCAGCGGCGCCGGGGCTGCGGCCCGAGCGATTGGCGCAGCAGTTCTATCCCTGTCTCACCGAAACCCAGAAGTCGATGTTCTCGGCGCGCTTTCGCCGCAACCTGCAATGCCTGCGCACGGCTCGCGAGGTCACTTGGCAGCGGCAGGATCCATGGCCGTTCATCGGCATGCCCTACACCGCGTGGAATATCATCACCCTGGCCGCGCGCAAGCGGATGACATTCGGCGAGGTGGCGATGCTCGATTTCGCCTGGGAGGGCGAGGGTCAGCACTGAGGTTGCAGCCGATGACGGCGAAGTCGTACATTGTTTCACCGTGCACCGCAGGGTGCCGGAGACGGGCTTGCGATCGGTACCACCCACAAACATGACGATCGACGCAATGCAGACCACTACAGTCACCGGTCGGGATCTCGTCGCGTCGAGTGCCGACATGGCGGCCTGTCGGGCCGCCATCCGCGTGGGCTCCAAGACCTTCCACGCAGCGTCACTGTTGCTGCCGCGTCGCATCCGCAGTTCGGCGCTGGCGCTCTACGCCTTCTGTCGCGAAGCCGACGATGCGATCGACCGCAGCGCCGAGCCGCTGCAGGCGCTTGCCGGCCTGCAGCGTCGCCTCGATCTCGCCTATCGTGGTGAGCCGATCGACAATCCGGCCGATCGCGCGCTTGCCGCCGTGGTCGCGCAGTTCGAAATCCCGCAGGTGTTGCCGGCGGCGCTGCTCGAGGGCTTCGCTTGGGATGCCACGGCGCGCGAGTATCACGACCTCGGCAGTTTGCGTGCCTACGGTGTAAGGGTAGCCGGTACGGTCGGCGTGATGATGTCGCTGCTGATGGGCGTGCGTGCCGCCGGGGCGCTCGCCCGCGCGGCCGATCTCGGTGTGGCCATGCAGTTGTCAAACATTGCCCGCGACGTCGGCGAGGATGCGCGCATGGGCCGGCTGTACCTGCCGCGCGACTGGTTGCGCGAGGCCGGCATCGATCCCGAGGAGTGGCTGCGATCGCCGCACTTCGAGCCGCGCCTCGGCGGCGTCATCGATCGCTTGCTCGCCGAGGCGTCGCGTCTCTACGAGCGCGCTGCGGCGGGAATCGACGAGTTGCCGGTGGAATGTCGTCCGGCGATCCATGCCGCGAGGCTCATGTACGCGGCAATTGGCCGCGAGGTCAGCCGCCGCGGCGGCGACTCGGTGTCTTCGCGGGCCGTAGTCTCGGCGCGTCGCAAACTTTTTCTGCTGGCCGAGGCGCTGATCGCCGCGACCCGGCGCAATGGCGGCGCGGAACACGCCGTGCTGCCGGAGGCGCAGTATCTGCTCGATGCCATTGCCCGCCACGACGCACTGCGCGGCGTCGCCGGCGATCCGCTGGTCGCCGGGACGTTGTTCGAGCGTGAACTCGC
>CAZIRD010000042.1:0-4900 GCA_964541625.1 uncultured Acidibacter sp. | reverse complement strand
TCGGCCTGCGTACGCAGCAGCGAGCGCGCGTAAAACGGACCGCTCTCCAGTGTGTCGAGAATCTGCGGCGTCGCCGTCGCATCGCAGCGCGTCTCGCGCGCGATCCCCCAGGCCGTGCGCCGCAGTTCGCGCCGCGGCGGCGGCGGCAGCTCTTCGCAGAGACCGCGGCGGTCGATCCGCAGCGACAGCGAGCGCCCGGCGCCGGCGGCAGCCCGCCAGCGCGTGTCGTAAAAAATCCGGCTGGCATCGGTGGCGCTGGCCCGCGACCAGTTCCAGGAATCGAAATCCGCCTCGAGCGGCGCGCTGCCGGCGTTGGCGTCGAAATACGCCGTGCCCTGCCAGGTGAGTGCGGGTTGAGTGAAGGCGACTTCGACGCGGCCGTAGGGCGATACCGGCACCCAGAGGTGGCGCTCCGCGGCATCGAGCGGGTAGGCGCGCGACAACAGCATCGAAGGCTGCAGCGCAATGCGGCCGCGCAGCCGACTCGGCCACGGCGAGGTGATTTCATTGATCTCGACGAGCAGCCGGTTGCCATCCCAGGCGAGCGAACTCGGACCGATCTCGAGACGACGGGCGTCCCGGGTCACATCGTCGGCGGCGCGCTCGGTCAGTGCCCAGCGCCGCCCGCGTTCGCCGTAGAGGGCGATGTTGACGGCGGAATGCTGCAGCGGGTCGGTCGGGCCACGTCGCCGCGCCGCCGCGTACCAGGGCGAGAACACGCAGCCGAGCATGGCGATCAGCGTGAAGCCGTGTCGGCCGCAGTCGCTGAGGGCATCGACATACCACCACGCGTAACCGTCCGGCACCAGCGCCGCGGCGAAGTCCGGCCCGGTTTGACTCACCACCGGCGCGTGTCTATATTGCATGACGACCTAGTGTGACAATCAAAGTTGACATTTGCCAGTGAAGCTCCGGGTTCCGCCCGGGCTGGCGGAGGCGCTCATGGAAAGTGCATCTGGAATCGAGGCGGCGCTCGAAACGGCCGTGGCCTCCTGCGATGCCCTAGGCTGCCCGCCGCGTCTTGCCGCGGCCATCCGCTACGCCGTCTTCCCTGGCGGGGCGCGTATCCGTCCGCGGCTTTGTCTGGCAATCGCCGCAGGCTGTGGCGAGCCGAATTCACCGCTCGCCGAGGCCACCGCGGCATCGATCGAATTGCTGCACTGCGCATCGCTGGTGCATGACGATCTGCCGTGCTTCGATGACGCGGCGACCCGGCGCAACCGTCCATCCGTGCATCGCGCTTTCGATGAACGCATCGCGCTGCTCGCCGGCGATGCGCTGATCGTGCTGGCCTTCCAGAACGTGGCAAGAGCCTACGCCGGCGCGCCGGAGCGGCTGGCGGGCATCGTACTCGCGCTCGCCCGCGCGGTCGGCGCACCCGGCGGCCTCGTGGCGGGTCAGGCCTGGGAATGCGAGGCCACCACGCCGCTCGAGGAATATCGACGGCAGAAGACGGGCGCGCTGTTCATCGCCGCCACCGTGGGCGGCGCCCTGTCGGCGGGTGCGGATCCTGCGCCTTGGCGGCTGCTCGGCGAGCGACTCGGCGAGGCGTACCAGCTCGCCGACGATGTGCGTGACGCACTCGGCACCGAGGACGAACTCGGTAAACCGGCCGGCCGCGATGCCGAACTTGGCCGGCCCACGGCGCTCGCCGAACTCGGCGTGCACGGCGCCGTTCGCCACTTCGAGCGGCTGATCGCCGAAGCCGCCGCCTCGATTCCGGCGTGCCCCGGGGCCGAGTTCCTGCGCGAACTGGTCGACCTCGAAGCGCAGCGGCTGTTGCCGCCCTCGCTGCTGCAGCGCGCCGCCTGAGACGACCGCGCGGCGATGTGGCGCGCGTGGCGCAACCGTCTGCTCATGAGTGCGCGTTTCCAGCGTGCGGCAGCGGCCTTTCCGCTCACCCGCGGTCGCGCGCGACGCGAAGCGCGCGAACTGTTCGACATCGTCGCCGGCTTCACCTACTCGCAGATCACCCTCGGCTGCGTGCGTCTCGGTCTGCTCGAGCGCTTGCGCAGCGCCCCGGCGCGGGAGTCGGATCTGCTTGCCGCGATGGCGATGCCGGCGCCGGCAGCGGTCACCTTGCTGCGCGCCGCGGCGGCGCTCGAATTGCTCGAGCCCTGTCGACTCGACAGTGCTGCGGCCTGGGCATTGGGTCGACGCGGCGCCGCCTTGCTCGGTAATCCCGGCGTGCTGGCGATGATCGAGCACCACGCGGTGCTCTATGCCGATCTCGTCGATCCGCTCGCCATGCTGCGTGCCCCGCGCGGTTCCACCGCACTGGCGGGCTACTGGCCTTATGCGAGCGCCGCGACACCCGGTGAGGTCGCTGCCGAGCGCACGACGGAGTACACCCGGCTGATGTCGGCATCGCAGGGCCTCGTGGCCGACGAGATCCTCGATACGGTCGACGTCAGCGCCTGCCGCCGGGTGCTTGACGTCGGCGGCGGCGATGGCACGTTCCTGCGCGCGCTAGCCAAGCGTGCGCCACGTGCGCAGCTGATGCTCTTCGACCTGCCGGGCGTGGCCGAGCAGGCCGGGCGCGGCTTTGCCGCAGCGGGGCTTTCGACGCGGGCGGAAATCTTTGCCGGTGATTTCTCGCGCGATCCGCTGCCGACGGGTGCCGACCTGATCAGCTTCGTCCGCGTACTGCACGACCATGACGACCCGCGGGTCGAGGTGCTGCTGCGCGCCGCGTACCGGGCGCTCGTACCGGGCGGTCGGCTGCTCGTCGCCGAGCCGCTCGCCGGCACGCCGGGCGCGGAGCGGATGGGCGACGCCTACTTCGGCATGTACCTGTGGGCGATGGGCAGCGGCCGACCGCGCACGGCAGAGGAGCTGACGGCAATGCTCGAAAAAGCCGGCTTCGTGCGCATCAGCCGCCACCGCACCCGTGTGCCGCTGCAGACCAGCGTCATCTGCTGCGAAAAAAGTGTCTCTCTAGATTGACACTCTATGGCGTAAGCGTAGACTGACAGTTGGATAGTCAGGCCGGGAGCCTGCATGAGTCAGGGATTGAACACACTTGCGGTGGTGATGGAGGGGCCGGAGCGCTTGACGCTCGACCGGCTCGCCCTGCAGACGCCGGCGGACGGCGATCTGCTCGTTGCCACCGAGTGGAGCGGCATCAGCACCGGCACGGAGCGTCTGCTCTGGTCGGGCAAGATGCCGCCGTTTCCGGGCATGGGCTATCCGCTGGTGCCTGGGTACGAGACCGTGGGTCGTGTGGTGGCGGTCGGCAGGAATGCGGGCAGTCGTCAGGTCGGCGAGCGGGTGTTCGTGCCGGGCGCGCGCTGCTTCGGCGAGGTGCGCGGCCTCTTCGGCGGCGCAGCATCGCGACTGGTCGTGCCGGCCGCGCGCGTGACTCCGGTCGACGAGTCGCTCGGCGAGCGCGCCGTGTTGCTGGCGCTCGCGGCGACCGCCCATCACGCGCTCGTCGCGGCAGACTCGAAGCCCCCGGAACTCATCGTCGGCCATGGCGTGCTCGGACGTTTGCTCGCGCGCCTGACGATCGCCTGCGGTGCACCGGCGCCGATCGTATGGGAACGCAATCCCGCCCGTCTCGACGGCGCCGAGGGCTATCGGGTGTGTGCCCCCGAGGAAGACGCCCGCCGTGACTACCGGCTGGTCTGCGACGTCAGCGGCGATGCCGCGATCCTCGATGCGCTGATCGCGCGCCTCGCTCCAGGCGGCGAGGTCGTGCTTGCCGGCTTCTACACCGAACCGGTTGGCTTCAGTTTCCCGCCGGCATTCATGCGCGAGACGCGCCTGCGTGTCGCCGCCGAGTGGAAGGACGCCGACCTCGCGGCAGTGCTGCGGCTGCTCGCAGCCGGGCAACTTTCGCTCGATGGTTTGATCACCCACCGTCGCGACGCCGTCGCGGCAGAACAGGCTTATCGACAGGCGTTCAATGATTCCGGATGTCTGAAGATGATCCTCGATTGGAGGCAGGCCGCATGACCCCCCCAGGCGATACCGTGTCGATTCCCGTCGAGAAACTCAAGCGCAGTCTGCGTGCCGAGGCGGCCCTTGAACCGCTGGTCCCGGCCGCCGCGCCGGTCACCAAAGAAACGCAGATCATCGCGATCTACGGCAAGGGCGGAATCGGCAAGAGCTTCACGCTCGCCAACCTCAGTTACATGATGGCCCAGCAGGGCAAGAAGGTGCTGCTGATCGGCTGTGATCCGAAGAGCGACACCACTTCGCTGCTGTTCGGCGGACGCGCCTGCCCGACCATCATCGAGACCTCGTCGCGCAAGAAGCTGGCGGGCGAGCCGGTGGCGATCGGCGACGTCTGCTTCAAGCGCGATGGCGTGTTTGCCATGGAGCTCGGCGGTCCCGAGGTCGGCCGCGGCTGCGGCGGACGCGGCATCATCCACGGCTTCGAGACGCTCGAGAAGCTCGGCTTCCACGACTGGGGCTTCGACTACGTGCTGCTCGACTTCCTGGGCGACGTGGTCTGCGGCGGCTTCGGTCTGCCGATCGCGCGCGACATGTGCCAGAAGGTCATCGTCGTCGGCAGCAACGATCTGCAGTCGCTGTACGTCGCCAACAACGTCTGCTCGGCGGTGGAGTACTTCCGCAAGCTCGGCGGCAACGTCGGCGTCGCGGGGCTCGTGATCAACAAGGACGACGGCACCGGTGAGGCGCAGGCCTTCGCGGCCGCCGCGGGCATCCCGGTGCTCGCCGCGATCCCGGCGCACGAGGACATCCGTCGCAAGAGCGCCAACTACGAAATCATCGGGCGACCCGGCTCCGAGTGGGCCGGGCTCTTCGACGAACTCAGCCGCAACGTCGCCGAGGCGCCGCCGCAGCGGCCGCGGCCGCTCTCCCAGGATGAATTGCTCGGCCTCTTCAAGGGCGAGGCGGTCGGTCGCGGCTATCAACTCCAGCCGGCCAGTTT
>CAZIRD010000041.1:0-21325 GCA_964541625.1 uncultured Acidibacter sp. | reverse complement strand
CGCATCATCAACACCGCCTCGCAACTCGCCTACAAGGGTGCGCCAGGGTTCGCCGCCTACACGGCCGCCAAAGGCGGCATTCTCTCGTTCACACGTACCGTGGCGCTGGAGATCGGCGCCCGCGACATCACCATCAACTGCATTGCGCCCGGCGCGACGCACACGCCCATCCTCGACGACGTACCACCGGCGCTGCTCGAGGAGATCCGCAAGGCGATCCCGCTCGGCCGGATCGCGGAGGTCGCCGACATCGCGCCGAGCTACGTGTTCCTCGCCAGCGAGGCCGGCCGGCATTATCAGGGCCAGTGCCTGAGCCCGAACGGCGGAGACGTATTTCTTTGACTAGCGGCCTGCCGTCGATCCATGCCGACCGGGTCCTGCGTACGCCGGCGGCGCGCTTCACAGGGCTGCCGGACTTTCCCTGGGAGCCGCATTATCTAGATGTCGGCGGCCTGCGCATCGCCTTCATCGATGAAGGCCCGCGCGATGCCGCGCCGGTGCTGCTCATGCACGGCGAGCCCACCTGGTCGTTTCTCTACCGGAAGATGATTCCGACTCTGCTCGCAGCCGGCCATCGCGTGGTGGCACCGGATCTGGTCGGCTTCGGCCGCTCCGACAAGCCCTCGCACCCGGACGACTACTCCTACCGTAACCATGTAGCCTGGATGAACGTTTGGCTTGAGGCGCTGGATCTGCGCGGCATCACGCTCTTCTGTCAGGACTGGGGCTCACTGATCGGTCTGCGCATGCTGACGGCTGCGCCGCAGCGGTTTGCGCGGGCCGTGCTGGCCAACGGCGGGCTGCCGACCGGTGCGGCCGGCAGCGTGCCACGGGCATTTCGCATCTGGCGCGCGTTCGCGCGCTGGAGTCCGTGGTTTCCGATCGGCCGTATCGTTGCTACAGGTTGTGCGACGCCGCTCACCCGGGCCGAAATCGCCGCGTATGACGCGCCTTTTCCGAGCGGGCGGTATCGACTCGCCGCGCGGCTGTTCCCGCGCTTCGTGCCGGCCGACCCGGATAATCCGGAGCGGGCGGCGAATGAAGCCGCGTGGCAGGTACTCGAGTCGTGGCAGAAACCGTTCCTGACGCTCTTCAGCACGCGCGATCCGATCACCCGCGGCGGCGAGAAGATGTTCCAACGCCGGGTGCCCGGTGCCGCCGGCATGCCGCATGAACAGATCCGCGGTGCGGGACATTTTCTGCAGGAGGACAAGGGTCCCGAACTCGCCCGGCGCATCCACGAGTTCATCGTCAGTACCCCGGCGGAACGATGAGCGCGCTGTCCACCGCGGCCTGGATCGGCTTGCTGGCGGCGATCGCACAGATCGCCTTTGTCCTCTGGTATGGCGGCCGCACCCGGCCGCTCACCGCCGAGGAACGCAGCGCCTTCTTTCGGCTGATGCACCAGCACCGGCTGGATCGTGACGATCCCGAGCTGCTCGCCGCGTTGCAGCAGCTGCTCGCCGCGGACGACGGCCGCGAGTTCGTCATGGTCAACCTGATCCGCTATCGGGCCAAGGCTGCCTATCCCGAGGGCTACGCTTACGACGACAGCGCGGCCGCGGCGGATCGACGCTACGCGCGGGCCTTCTTTCCCTGGCTGCTGCGCTACGGCAACTTTCCGCTGTTCATCGCCCGACGCAGCGGCACGTTCATCGAACCCGTCGGCGCCGAGCCCTGGCAGATGGTGGCCATGATCCGCTATCGCAGCCGACGTGATTTCGTGCGTAGCGTGACTGCCGTCGCCGGGCGCGATGTCATGGTGCACAAGTGGGCCGCGATCGAAACCACGCATGTGTTTCCCGTGCAGCCGATGTTCTCGTTCGTGGCCGTGCGCCTGGTCGCGGCGCTGGTGGTCGCGATCACGGCTGCCGGCAGCTGGCTTTTCTTTGGCTGAAGGTCGTCGTGCGCGACGGTCTTGCGCACCCGAGTTCCAGACCGTCAGCCTGGGTTTACACGACCCCTGCCCGAAAGACGAAATACCTTGCGCCGCCGCAAACGGGGGTTCAGTCTCGCCGCTCGGGGGTTTTCTCAATGGCGAACGATGTGGCCGTGCAGCTCGACGAGCTCGAGCAGCTGATACTTGCGGCACTCGACGAGCTGCGCACGCCGGACGAGTCCGGCGTGACGCAGGTTGTCGTGCTTCGCGAATTGCGCATGGCCATCGAGTCTTTGGAACGACACGGCGATGCCAACCCGGAATCCAGACAAAGAATTCGCGATGGGCGCGAGATGTATGAGCGGCTGGCCGAGGTGTCCTCGTTGAGCCGTGTCGTCAGCGGCATGAGGACGCCGCTGCCCCAGGTTTCGGATCGTCGCCACTGACACGGGCAGGCCGTCCGCTGCCGGATCCGGCGCGGTCGTTCAGTCGCCGCCCGCCGACTCTTCGAACTCGAGCCGCGCGCCCTCCGGGCTGATTGCCGCGAACGCGCGAACACCTTCGCCGGTATCGCCGCTGAACTCCATCACCCCTGAAATCATCGGCCATCCGGCATCCGCGAGGCGCGACCGCAACGCGTCGACCCGGGTCACCGGAAACCGCAGCGCGTAAAGCCCCGGCTGTTCGGGTCCGACAGCGGGACGCCGTCCACTCGGCAGTCCCGTGAAATGGACGATCTCCACCTGCGTCGGGCCCCCGGCCCGCGGCGCAACGATCAGGTAGTCGAGGGCGGCGGCAGCGGCCAGCTCAGACGGCACGCCGAAATTGTTGGGCCGGTCGGCCTGCCAGCGGAAGCGCCCTTCACCGACCACCTCGAAGCCAAGTCCCTCGACGTAGAAGCGCCGCGCCAGCGCGAGGTCGGCGACCACCTGCATGGAATTGAACGGGCGGCGCAAAAGACGCAGGTCCGGCTCATCCGCCATGCGCGGCAGGATCCGTTCATAGATCGACACACGCAGGCCCTGCGGTCCGCGGAGGATGACGTTTGCCAACTTGACGCCGGAAAACTCGAGTTCGACCGGATCGGTGACCCCTTCCCAGCCGAGCTGCCGGGCTGCGTTCCAGCGCTCGCGCAGCGCGTTCGAGCGCACCATGAGACTGAAAAGACCACCCGTGAACCACGGCGGCGAATCTTTCGCGGGCGCCGCATCAACGCTGGCGGTCTTGAGTGCCGGCGACTCGATGACCCGCAGCGCCCCGGCACGCCCCGATCCGTCGCTGATCCGCCATTGCCTCGCACCGCGACTGACGTCCGTGGGCAGCGCCATGAATCGCGCCAACGAGGGATCCAGCGGACGCGGCGTGCTGCACTGCCAGCCGGCGACCTGCGTCGCAAAATCATTGAGCGGTGTACCGTCACCCAGCAGGCAGACCGCCTCGCTCCAGCCGGCATCCACGGCGTCAGCGAGGATAGGCGTCGCTGCGCCGACACTGCCCGTGGTGCCGGCAGGCGACAGCGCTGCCGCCGCGCGTGCCGATGCGGCGGTGGCGGCCAGCGCGCCCATCGCCGCCAGCCAGCCGCGACGGTCAACGCCGCTGCCGGGCGGTGCCGGATGCGGCAGTGCGTTGCCGCCCCGCTCGATCGCATCCAGAAAGCGATCCAGTCGTGACTTCCGTGTCATCGTGGGGACCCCCGGGAAAAGTCAGGGGATTATACGCAGGCAGCGATCGCTGCACCGCGCAGCGCGGCCGTGTCGTCGGCGACGAGACGCATCGGGATGCGCGAGATCCACGGCGACATGCGCCCCTTGGCATCGAAGCGTTCGATGAGCGGGCTGGCCGGCACCAGCGGCCAGAGCCGCGGCAGGATGCCACCGCCAAAATAAACGCCGCCGCGCGAGGCGTACAGCAGTGCGCAGTCGCCGGCGAAGCTGCCAAGGATGGCGAGGAAGCGCATCACGGCATCGCGGGCGACCGATTCGCCGGCGAGTGCGTCGCGGGTGATCTCCGCCGCGGTGGCCGGACGCAGCGGCGTAGCGCCGGACTGCTGCAGCAGGAAGCTGTGCAGCAGCACGAGGCCGTCGCCGCAGACGATGCGCTCGACCGATACCCGCGGATGCTTCGCGCGCAGGTGTTGCAGCAGCGCCGCCTCGAAATCATCGAGCGGCGCGAAGGCGACATGACCGCCTTCTCCAGGCACCGGTCGCCAGAGCAGATCGTCGCCGATGCGTACCGGCACAATGCCGGCCACGCCGAGTCCGGTCCCGGGGCCGAGCACCAGCTTCGGGCTGCCGGTCGCGGGCGTGCCATCGCGCAGTGTCTGCCAGCCCGAGGGCGACATCCGCGGCACGCTGATGGCCAGCGCCTCGAAATCATTGACCAGCACGAGTCGCGACAGTCCGAGCTGGCGCTGCAATTCGTCGCGATGGAAGCGCCACGGCGAGTTGGTGAAGCGGACCTCGTCGCCGTCCAGCGGGCAGGCGAGCGCAAAGCTCGCGCCGCGCAGTGAATCGGCCGCCACCCCGGCGCCAGCGATGAACGCTCGGACCGCGTCGACGAAGTGGCTGTAGTCGGCCGCCGCCAGCGTCGCCCTCGCGAGCAGTCGACCCTCACCGGGCGGCAGATCGGGCCCGTCGTAGATCGCGAAGCGCGCGTTGGTGCCGCCAATGTCGCCGACCAGCAGCGGCCCGCTCGGTCCCGCGGCACCGAAAGACGGTTGGGCGCCCGGGCTCAAGGCATGACCTGCAGGCGGATCGCGAAGCCGCCTCCGGCAGCCACCGGAATCCGCCAGCGATCGCCCTGCCTCGCGGTGCGCGTCTCGATGATGATCGCGTGCGGTTGGGTGTCCCAGTGGGCATCGTCGCCGTCACGATAGACCTGCGCCCGATAGCGCTTGCCCGGATCGAGGAAGTCGAGCGGCACTTCGAGGATCCGCGGCTGCTCGTCGCCGACGGCGCCGACATACCAGTCCTCGCTGGCGCGATCCTTGCGGGCGACGGTCACGTAATCGCCCACTTCGCCATCGAGCACCCGCGTGTCCTGCCAATCGACCGGCACGTCTTTGATGAACTGGAACGCCGCCGGATAGCGGGCATAGTTCTCGGGCAGGTCGGCCGCCATCTGGATGGGGCTGTAGATGACGAGGTAGAGCGCAAGCTGCTTGGCGATCGTGGACTGGAAGCGCTGCCCGTTGCGGCCGACGAGGCTCAATACGCCGGGGGTGAAATCCATCGGTCCCGACAGCATGCGCGTGAAGAACAGATTGGCTTCGTGCTCCGGCGGATTCGGCGGCGAGCCCCAGGCGTTGTACTCCATGCCGCGCGCGCCCTCGCGCGAGACCCAGTTCGGATAGGTACGCCGCAGTCCGGTGTCCTTGATCGGCTCATGCGGATTGATGGCAATACGGCGTTTGGCAGCCTCGGTCACCACCTTGAGATGATGCCGCGACATCGCCTGACCGTCGTGCCACTCGAAGCGGAAACTGCCATCGGCGTCGCGGAATTTCGCACCGCCGGCATCGGCCACGTAGCCGGTCTTGATCGCCTCGATGCCGAGCCGCGCGCTGAGCTCGAGCGCGGCATCAAGCTGCTCCTCGTAGTGCGAAACGAAGGCCGAGGTCTCGTGATGACCCATAAGCCGCACGCCCTTGCTGCGCGCATAGGCCGCCACGGCAGGCAGGTCGAAGTCCGGATAAGGTTCGGTGAAGCTGAAGGAATCGCCGTTGGCAAACCAGTCGGCGTCCCAGCCACGGTTCCAGCCCTCGATGAGCACGCTGCCGAAGCCGTTCGCGGCGGCAAAATCGATGTATCGACGCGCATTGGCGGTGGTGGCGCCGTGCTTCGGTCCGCTACCCCAGGTCTCCGTGTCGAGATGCAGGCTCCACCAGATGCCGACGTATTTGTGCGGCTTCACCCATGACACGTCGCCGAGCACATTCGGCTCGTTGAGGTTGAGGATGAGGTCGGACATGTAGAGGCCCGGCGCGCGCTCGGCGATCTGCAACGTGCGCCACGGCGTGACGAAGGGCGCGGTGCGCTTGACGCGCGCACCCTGCGCCGCCGGCGACAGCATGGCCTTGAAACGCGTGCCCTCCACCCGCCGCAGCCACATCGCCGAATAGTCCACCAGCGCCGCTTCGTGCACCGCGACATGCAGGCCCGAGCCGAGACGGAAGGTGGCCGGCGTATGCGCCTGCCCGACCGCATCCGCGCGGGTGGTGTTGTAGAGATATTCGTAGCGATTCCACTCACCGGCCGGGATCCACCAGGCCGTAGCCGCATCGACCAGCGCGAACTCGGTCAGTTCGTCGGTGATGTTCACGGCGCGCAGCGCCGCCTGCTCGGGAAATTCGTAGCGGAAGCCGACACCGTCGTCGAACACGCGAAAAACGACGATGAGTTCGCGGGCCGCGGAGGCCGGCACAGGCGGCTTGGATTCGCGCAGCCGCAGGCGCAGTTCCTGGTGGCGATCGCGAACGAATCGTCGCTCGCCCCAGGGTTGCTCCCAAGTGTTGTCGACCGAGCGCGTGGACTGTTCGATTACAAGGAAATTACGCTCCAGCTTCGGCGCGTCGGCGAGGATGAAGCCGAGCCGCGACTCGGCGACCACCGCCTGCCCGCGGCGATCGACGCGATACGACACACGCCCCTCGCCGTTGATGGCCACGGTGACGCGCAACACGCCGCCCGGCGAGTCGACGCTGGCGACGTCCCCGGCCCGCAGCGGCACGGCGCCCGCCCCGCAGAGCACCAGCAGGACGAGACTCCAGCGGCGGAGAAATCTTTGCATCATCATGGCCTGGACTCCTGCACGGCGCAGACGGCGAAGCCGAAAGCCGGCAAGCGTACCCGCACGCTTCCCGGGGCACTCGACGCCGCGGCGCAGTCGCCCGCCAGCGCCACGAAGCCGCGCGAAGACGTTTCCACTTGCACGGCGACATCGATCGCGCTGGCTGAGGTATTGAAGGCGAGCAGATACTCGCGCCCGCTCTGCGGGTCGAAGCGCGATACCGCGAACACCCCGGGCTTGCCCTCGGTGTAGCGCCGGGTCACCTGCATGCCGGAGTGCAGCGCCGGATGCGCGGCACGCAGCGCGGCAAGGCGCGCGATCAGTCGGTAGAGCGGATGCTGAGGGTCGAAGTGGGCGCTGGCATGCGTCAATGACGAGCCGAGCAGCGGCTGCGCGAGGTATTCCGGCACCGCACTCGCGAACAGCGGCTGGCGCGCAGACTGGTCGCCGCCGAGACCGACGAAGCCCTGTTCGTCGCCGGAATACAGCGTCGGCACGCCGCGCAGCGTGAGCAGCATGGCGTGCGCCAGTTGTACGCGCGCCAGCGCCTCGTCACGACTGACCTCGGGCTGCTTGCGGAACACGAAATGCGCGAAGCGACCGAAGTCGTGGTTGCTGATGAACGTCGGCAGCCGCAGCGCCGTCGCCGCGCCACCCTCGTAGAGCACGTCGTCGGCGAACAGCCGGGCGAGCACCTCGGTGCCGGCATTGCCGGCCACGGTTTCGCGCACCGCAGCGGCAAAGGCGAAATCGAGCACCGTCGGCAGACCGGCACTGCGGGTGTAGCGCGCGAGCAGTGCCGTGTCCGCCGGCGAGTCGGTGAACACCTCGCCAAAGATATGGAAATTCGGGATGCCGCGCTGGCGTGCACGTTCCAGCATCGCCGGCGAGAAGGCGCGCCAGAACTCCTCGTTCACATGCTTGGCGGTGTCGATGCGGAAGCCATCGATACCGTAGCGATCGATCCAGCCGCCGAAGATGTCGATGAAGCCCTGCACCACGCGCGGATTCTCGGTCATGAGATCGTCGAGACCGACGAAATCGCCCATGTCGTTGCTCTCGCCCGAAAAGGTGGTGTTGCCGCGGTTGTGGTACCAGATCGGATCATTGAGCCAGGCCGGAACCTTGACGTTCGCCTCCGCCGGCGGCACGAACGGCGTGTAGGCGAAGTCGGGACGGACCAGCTTCGCGAAGTTCTCCGCCGTCTGGTGGCCCGGCCCATCGCCCGCAAACCCCTCGTTGATGGTCTCGCCGTCCAGTCCACCGCGCCGCGAATAGGGATAGTCGGCGCGCGGTCGATACGCGCATTCGCTGGTCGGGCACTCGCGGTAGGCGATCACGTCGGCCGTGTGGTTGGTGATGATGTCGAGATAGATCTTCATGCCGCGCGCATGCACTGCAGCCACCAGCTCGCGCATCTCCTGCTCGCTGCCGAAATGCGGATCGACCGTGGTGAAGTCGGTGATCCAGTAGCCGTGGTAGCCGGCCGACTCCTGCCCGGGCGCGCCCTGCACCGGCTTGTTCTTGTAGATGGGCCCAAGCCAGATCGCGGTCGCACCGAGCCCCTGGATATAGTCGAGTCGCGAAATCAGGCCGCGCAGATCGCCGCCGTTGTAGAAGCCCTTGGACGTCGGATCGAAACCCGTGCGCAGCCGATCGCCGGCAAGACCGCCGCGATCATTGGCGGGATCGCCGTTCTCGAAGCGATCGGGCAGCAGGAAATAGACCAGCTCGCGCTCGGCCGGCCGCGCACGCACGGCATCCAGCGTCGTCGCACGGCCTGCGGCGAGGGCCAGCGTCGCGAACAGCCCGGCGAGCGCTGCAGCGAACAGCGAACCGAGCAGCACGCGCTGCGGAAAAACCACAACTGCTTTCATCGACTCACCCGCGGTGGCAGCGAACGGCGACCTGCATTGAACCGGATCGGACGCCGGCGGCGCCACAGTCGTGCATACGTTTTCATCGAATGCAATCGTATGCATGGATTGCAGGGTATTTCACGTGCCGCCTACGATCATCGCTGCGGTGTTCCGTCATCGCACCAACACGATCATCAGGGGGACTCAAGCACATGATCACGCGTCACGCGTCGATGAGCCCGTCGCCTATTCGCGACGCTCGGAAATCCTACAACCGTCCATCGGGGCACTCGGCGATCGCTCTGGCCGTGGGTCTCGCGCTTGCTGCTCCCGCGGCCTTGCAGGCCCAGAACGCCGCCAAGGACGACGGCCTGCAGGAAGTCGTCGTCACCGGCTTCCGCGCCAGCCTCGCTAGCGCCATCGCCGCCAAGCAGGCGAACTCCAGCATTGTCGAGGTGGTCTCGGCCGAGGACATCGGCAAGCTGCCCGACACCAGCATCGCCGAGGCGATTTCCCGCCTGCCCGGTCTAACCTCGCAGCGCGCCGAAGGCCGTGCCTCGGCGATCAGCCTGCGCGGCACCGACCCGGGCTTCTCGACTGCCCTGCTCAACGGCCGCGAGCAGGTCAGCACCGGTGACAACCGCAGCGTCGAGTTCGATCAGTACCCCTCCGAACTGCTCAACTCGGTGGTCGTCTACAAGACCCCGGATGCCGCACTGGTCGGTCAGGGCCTTGCCGGCACCATCGACCTGCGTACGGTTCGACCGCTCGAGTACGGTCGCAGCGCCGTCGCCATGAACCTGCGCCGCGAAATGAACAGCAACGACAATCTCGGCGCCGACTCCAAAGATACCGGCTATCGCGCCAGCTTCTCGTACATCGGCCAGTTCGCCGATGACACCGTCGGCCTCGCCTTCGGTTACGCGCGCCTCGACTCGCCGCTGGCCACCCGCGCCTTCGGCACCTACGAGCCGTGGGAAGACGTCGCCGGCAACCAGTGGGCGCCCGGCCTCAATGTCGGCATTCCCGCCGGCACCCGCATCACCAAGGGCATGAAGGTGCGCTCGGACATGGGCTCGACCGTCCGTGACGGCATGATGGGCGTGCTGCAGTTCAAGCCCAGCGACACCTACAACGGCACCATCGACGTCTACTACTCGACGATGGACCAGACCAACAACGCCCGTAGCCTCGAAGTGAACCTCGGCGGCTACCCGGGCCCCTGTTGCGATGGCACCTTCGCGCCGGGCACGCCGTTCGGCTACCAGAACGTCACCATCACCAACGGCACGGTGGTGGCCGGCACGCTGCGCAACGTCGTGCCGCTCGCCCGCAACTTCCTCTTCACCACCGAGGATGAGATCCTCGCCGGCGGCTTCCGCAACGAGTTCACGCTGTCGGACACCTGGTCGATGGTCGCCGACATCAGCTACTCGAAGGCGACCCGCAAGCAGGACCAGTTCGAGATCAACGCGCAGTACAAGCCGATCAACGCCGCAGCCGGCGCGCCGCGCAACGTCTACGACACCGGCACGTTCACCCTGCGCGGCGCCAGCAACATGCCGTCGTTGTCCTTCACCCGCAACTACGCCGACGCGGCGCAGGTGCAGGTGGGTCCGACGATCTACGGCGCGGGCTACACCAAGGCACCGCGGACCGAGGACGAACTGTCCTCGGTGCGCTTCGACGTGGTGCGCGCTGCGGACATCGGCTTCTTCAGCAAGGTCACCGGCTCGCTCAACTACGCCGACCGCACCAAAGACAAGAAGTCGCCGGAGGCCGGACTCGGCACCAAGGGCGACGGCTACTTCGCCGTGCAGTCGCAGTACCTGCTCAACCCGATGAACCTTGGCTACGCCGGTGCGGGCCAGGCGCTGGCCTGGGACGTGAAGGGCGTGCTCAGCGCGTACTACAACCCCATCAGCTACGGCACACCGGTCACGCTGCCCTACCTCGCGCCGAAGTTCTGGACGGTCGACGAGAAGACCTGGACGGGCTCGCTGCGCGGTGAACTCGATCACGAGATCTCGGGCAGCGTCAACCTCAAGGGCAGCGTCGGCGTGCAGATCATCCGTACCGACCAGAGTTCGACCTCGTTCCTCGCCGCCAACGCCTACGGTCCGGCACAGCAGATCCTGCAGGTCGGCGATGGCAAGAGCTACACGGACTATCTGCCGCAGATCAACCTCGCCTTCGTCATGGACGAGAACCAGGCGGTCCGCTTCGGTCTCGCCCGCGAAATGGCGCGGCCGCGCATGGACCAGTTGAAAGCTACTGAAGAGAGCGGCTACGACCGCGCAACCGGCAAGCCGGGCGGCAGCGGCGGCAACCCCCGCCTCGATCCGTGGCGCGCCTGGGCGCTCGATCTCTCGTACGAGCGTTACTTCGAAGATCGCAAGGGCTACGTGTCGGCGGCAGCGTTCTACAAGAAGCTGTCGACGTACATCTACAACCAGACGGTCTCGGGTTACGACTTCACCAACCTGTTCAATGCCACGCCGAACTCCTTCTTCGCGCCGGGCATCACCAAGCAGCGCACCGGCGAGTTCACGCGGCCGGTGAACGGTTCGGGTGGCACGCTCTGGGGTCTCGAGTTCGCAGCCTCGGTGCCGTTCGAGACCTTCGCGCCGGCGCTCGAGGGCTTCGGCGCCGTGGCGAGCTACTCGTACACCGACAGCAACATCGCGGTGCGCGGGTCGATCAGCTCGCTGCCGGCGGGCAACATCCCGCTGCCGGGCCTCTCCGATAACGTCTGGAGCGCCACGCTGTACTACGAACAGCACGGCTTCAGCGCGCGCGTCGCCGGTCGCTACCGTTCGGAGTACATCGGTGAAGTGACCAACTTCGCCAACGAGCGCGGCTTCCGCTATGTGCAGGACGACATGATCGTCGACGCGCAACTCAGCTACGAGTTCGGCGAGGGCTCGCTCAAGGGTCTGCAGGTGCTGGTGCAGGCGAACAACCTCACCAATGAACCGTACATCGCCTACTCGCAGATCGAGGACCGCGTGCTCGACTTCCAGGAGTACGGCTCGCAGTACCTGTTCGGCATCAACTACCGCTTCTGACGTTTCGACAACAACGACAAACACTGGCCGGGGCGTTTCGCCCCGGCTTTTTTTTGCCTGCGGATTCGTCTCAGCGGAAGAACGACCAGATCGCGGCGACCAGCGCCACGAGCCCGAGGCTCGCCAGCACATCGAGCCGCCGCCAGCGCGCTCCTGCGGCGGCGGCCGCCGCGTCGGCCGGCGAGGCAGGCGCGGCAGCGTCCGAGCGCGCGCCCACGGTCAGCGACTCGATCTGCTGCGGATCGGGCGCCGGCGTGGCAAGGCTCACGATGACCAGCAACGCGGCGCAGACCACGAACAGAAAGATGGCGAAGTGCAGGAAGTTCATGCCGACGATCCAGCCCAGCCAGCCATCACCGACGAGGCCACGGTTCAGCTCCAGCGCGAGCCGCGACATGCCGAGCACGAAGCCGCCGAGCAGCGCAGCCATCGCACCCTGTGCATTGACGCGCCGCCAGAAGATGCCGATCAGGAAGACCGCGGCGATCGGCGGCGAGATGTACGCCTGCACGCTCTGCAGGTACTGGTAGAGCTGCCCCGAGATGAGCTTCATCATCGGGATCCAGGCGAGCCCGAAGCCGACCATCACCAGCGTCACCACCTGACCGACGACCACCAGTTCACGTTCGGGCGCCGCCGGCTTCAACTTCCGGTAGACGTCCCAGGTGACGAGTGTCGAGCAGGAGTTGAACACTGACGACAGCGAGCTCATCAGGGCGGCGAGCAGGCCGGCCACGACGAGACCGCGCACGCCTTCCGGCAGCAGCGTGCTCACCAGCGTCGGCAGCGCGGCGTCGGGTGAGCTCAGCACCAGCTCGCCGCGACTGGCGAGCACGTGGGCGATGATTCCCGGCACGACGAAGATGAAGAGCGGCAAGAGCTTCACGAAGCCCGCGAAGATCGCGCCGCGACGCGCTTCGTCGATGTTGCGTGCCGACAGCACGCGCTGCACGATGAACTGGTCCGTGCACCAGTACCAGACGCCGAGGATGGGCGCACCGAGCAGGATGCCGGTCCACGGAAAGTTCGGATCGGTGGCCGGTTTCCACATATCGAGGAAATCGGCGCCGGCGGCGGTGGCCATCGAGTCCCAGCCGCCGACGGCCTGCAGGCCGAACCAGGTGACGAGCCCGGCGCCGGCCAACATCACGAACATCTGCATCATGTCGGTGTAGAGCACCGCGCGCATGCCGCCGAACACGGTGTAGATGCCGGTCGCCACCACCACGATTAAGGCGCCGGTCCAGAAGTCGATGCCCATCAGCGCCTCGAAGACGATGCCGCCGGCGAAGATCGTCACCGAGATCTTCGTGAGCACATAGCCGATGATGGAGATGACGGCGAGATACCAGCGTGCGGCCGGTGAATAGCGACGCTCGAGGAACTCGGGCATGGTGTAGACGCCGCTGCGCAGGTAGAACGGCACGAAGAACCAGCCGAGCAGCAGCAGGATCAGCGAAGCGAGAATCTCGAACTGCGCGACGGCGACACCGCTTGCCGCACCGGTGCCGGCCAGGCCGACGAGATGCTCGGAGCCGATGTTCGAGGCGAACAGCGACGCGCCGACGATGAACCAGCCGGCGTTGCGGCTGCCAAGGAAATATCCGGCTGCAGACTCGCGGGTCTCGCTGCGCCGCGAGACCCCGAAGGCCACCAGGAAAACGACCACGAAGTAGGCCAGCACGACCAGCCAGTCGACGAGCGTCAGCATTGTCCACCCTCCCCGCTTTGCGGGCGGTTTTTATTTCTTTGAACTGTGCAGCAGACCGAAGCAGGCGCCGGCCGCCGGCAGCGTCAGCTGCGCCGGACCGATGTCGCAGGGCTCGAAGCCATGGCCACTCAGCAACTCGAGGCGTGTTGCCGCCGGCAGCGGCAGCCGCACCGGACGGTCACTGAAATTGAAGGCGGCGAGCAGGCTCTGCCCGGCGTGCTCGCGAACCATGGCGAGCGTACCTTCGGGCGAGTCGAGCAGGCGCATGGCACCGAGCCGCAACGCCGGCTGCGCGCGGCGGAAACGCACCATGGCGCGATAGGCGTTGAGCACCGAGCCCGGCTCGGCGGCCTGCGCCGACACCGCACGCTGGCGGTGATCCGCAGGCATGGGCAGCCAGGGGTCGCCGGCGGTGAAACCGCCGGCGTGATCGACGGCGTTCCAGGGCATGGGCGTACGGCATCCATCGCGTCCTTTGAAGGTCGGCCAGAAGGCGACCCCGTAGGGATCGCGCAGCGCCTCGCGCGGCAACTCCGCCTCGGTGAGGCCGAGTTCCTCGCCCTGATAGGTGCAGGCCGTGCCGCGCAGCGACAACAGGAAAGCGTTGAAGAGCCGTGCGCGCGCTGCGGTGTCCACGCCCTGCTGCGACCAGCGCGAGACCACCCGCGCGACGTCGTGGTTACCGACCGCCCAGCAGGGCCAGTAGCCGGGCGCACGCTCGGCGAGCGTGGTCAGTACGTCGCGCACATGCGTGGTGGAGAACCGGTCGACCAGCAATTCGAAACAGTATGCCGAATGCAGGCGGCGATCGCCGGCGGTGTAGTCGCGCACCGCCGCGAACGGATCCTCGCAGGAGATCTCGCCGAGCGTCATCGCGCCCGGGTAGCGGTCGACGAGCGCGCGCAACTGCTCGACGAAACCGAGCGTCTCGGGCTGGGTGTTGTCGTGGAGGTGGTACTGCGCGGCGTAGGGGTTGTCGACCGTGAAGCCGCGTCCCTTGCGTGCCTCGGGCGGCTTCGGCGGATTGCTGCGCAGCCGCGCGTCGTGAAAGCAGAAGTTGATCGCATCGAGCCGGAAGCCGTCGACGCCCCGCTGCAGCCAGAACTCCGCCTCGGCCAGCATCTGCGCCACCACCTGCGGGTTGTGGTAGTTGAGATCGGGCTGGCTGACGAGGAAGTTGTGCAGATAGTACTGGCCGCGACGCGGCTCCCACTGCCACGCCGAGCCGCCGAAGATCGACAGCCAGTTGTTCGGCGGCGTGCCGTCAGCCTGCGGCTCGGCCCAGACGTACCAGTCCGCCTTCGGGTTGTCGCGGCTGCTGCGGCTCTCCTCGAACCAGGGATGGCGATCCGAACTGTGGCTGAGCACCTGATCGACGATGACGCGCAAGCCACGCCGATGACTCTCGGCGAGCAGTCGATCAAAGTCCGCGAGCGTACCGAACGCCGGGTCGACATCGCGGTAATCGCTGATGTCGTAGCCGAAGTCGGCCATCGGCGAGCGGTAGAACGGCGACACCCAGATCGCATCGACGCCGAGACCGGCGATGTAGTCGAGCTTGCTGATGAGTCCGGGCAGATCGCCGGTGCCGTCGCCATCGGAGTCGGCGAAGCTGCGCGGATAGACCTGGTAGATGACGGCGCCGCGCCACCAGTCCGCCGCGGCGGGCGGCGCCAGAGTCGCCGGCTGGTCGACTGCCGGCAGCGACGGTTTTTCATCCAACATCCCGAGACCCCCGAAACCGCGGCCGGCGAGCCCTGCATCGCACGCGCTGCGGATCTCGATTGTTCGCGATCCATCGCCGCAGGTGAATGCTGAATACGATTACATTTCGTTGTCTAGCCGCAGCATGGCGCGGACACTCGGCTCGGCAGGGGGGACGCAGATGCAAAAGCCGGCGCTCGGATTCTGGCAAGTCTGGAACATGTGCTTCGGGTTCATGGGCATACAGTTCGGCTTTGCCCTGCAGAACGCGAACGTCAGCCGCATCTTCCAGTCGCTCGGTGCCTCGGTGGACGAGTTGCCGCTGCTGTGGCTCGCCGCGCCGGTGACCGGCCTGCTGGTGCAGCCCATCATCGGCTACTGGAGCGATCGGACCTGGACGCGCCTCGGCCGCCGGCGTCCCTATTTCCTCTACGGCGCACTGCTCGCGTCGGCCGCGTTGCTCGTCATGCCGAACAGCCCGGCGCTGTGGATCGCCGCGGGCACGCTGTGGCTGCTCGATGCGTCGATCAACGTGTCCATGGAACCCTTCCGCGCACTGGTCGGCGACATGCTGCCCAACCGGCAGCGCGCACTCGGCTACGCGATGCAGAGCTGGTTCATCGGCGTCGGCGCCATCGTCGCCTCGGCGCTGCCGTGGATGCTCAACAACTGGTTCGAGGTCGACAATGTCGCCGCTGCCGGCGAGATTCCCGACAGCGTGCGCTGGTCGTTCTACCTTGGTGCCGCAGCGTATTTCGGCGCGGTAGTCTGGACGGTGCTGCGCACCCGCGAGTATCCGCCCGAGACCCTGCGCAGCTTCGACGATGTGCACGATGTGCCGGCGGCCGATCAGCGCGGCATGCTGCGCACCATCCTCCACGATCTGATCGCGATGCCGCAGGTGATGCGGCAACTGGCCGTGGTGCAGTTCCTCACCTGGTTCGCGCTGTTCGCCATGTGGATCTACACCACGCCGGGCGTCACCGCGCACCACTACGGCGCGAGTGAGGCGAGTTCCGCGGCCTACAACGACGGCGCCGACTGGGTGGGCGTGCTGTTTGCGGTGTACAACGGGGTTGCCGCGCTCGCCGCCCTGCTGCTCGCGCCGCTTGCAAGACTTTTTGGCCGTCGCGGCGCGCACATGCTCTGCCTGGCGCTCGGCGGCGCGGGGCTTGTGTCCTTCGTATTCATTGACGATCCGCGCTGGCTGATCCTGCCGATGATCGGCGTCGGCTTCGCCTGGTCGTCGATCCTCGCGATGCCCTACGCGATGCTCGCCGGCGCCGTGCCGGCCTCGAAGATGGGCCTCTACATGGGCATCTTCAACTTGTTCATCGTCATCCCGCAGATCCTCGCCGGGACCGTGCTCGGTCTGCTGGTCAAGGGAATCTTTGGCGGCCAGGCGATCTACGCCGTGGTCACCGGCGGCGTGCTGCTTCTTTTTGCCGGCCTTGCCACCTTGCGCGTCGATGATCGCGAAGCCGAGGGATGACCGCCGCAACTGCCGCGTATGACGAGCTCGGGTTCGATCAGCGTCGACTGTACGACGCCGCCGTCGATGAGCTCGATCAGGTTCTCCACCAGTCGCTCGCCGGCGCGCCGCGTGTCCTGCCGCACGGTGGTGAGCGGCGGGTTGTAGTAGCTGGCCGTGACGATGTCGTCGAAGCCGATCACCGCGACGTCCTCGGGCACGCGCAAACCATGATCCATCAGCGCACGAATGACGCCGATCGCGATCAGGTCGCTGGCCGCGATCACCGCATCGAAGGGTCGGCCGGAGTTCACGAGCTGCAGCCCGGCCTGATAGCCGGACGCCGGAGTGCTCTGCGCATCGACGCGCAGCAGCGGATCGGCCTCGAGACCGGCCGCGCGCAGCGTCGAATCGTAGCCGCGATGGCGCTGCAGGAACTCCGGGCACTGCTCCGAGGCACCGCCCGCGAAGGCGATTGCGCGGCGGCCGAGCTTCAGAAGATGCTCGGTGGCGCGCCGCGTGCCGAGTTCGTTGTCGCAGCCGAGGTAGTGGCCATGCAGGGAGTCGATGATCGGGCCCCAGATCACGAAATGTGCGCCCGACTCGGTCAGGCGCCGCAGGCGATCCGCATAAGTGGTGTAGTCACCGTAACCGAGCAGGATCAGCCCGTCAGCGCGATTGCTGAGCTCGTAGTCGGTATGCCAGTCCTCGCTCTGCTGCTGGAAGGACACCAGCACGTCGAAGCCGCGCCGCGCAGCGGTGCGGGTGATGTGACCGAGCATGTTGAGGAAAAACGGATTGATCTGCGCGTCGCTCGAGTATTCCTCGAACAACAGCAGCGCGAGCGTGCGGCTGCGCCGGGTACGCAGGCCCGCGGCGGTGCGATCGACGCGGTAGTGCATCTCCTCGGCGATGCGCTGGATACGTTGCCGGGTTTCGGGTCGCACCAGCGGGCTGTTGCGCAGTGCGCGCGAGACCGTCGCCTGCGAAACATTGGCACGATGGGCGATGTCGATGGACGTCGCCTTGATCGGTTTGCTGGACATGCCACCCGGCGCGCGGTGCCCTGTTCGAGGCCGCGCGTCCGCCCCCTTCCGTGTCGGGAAAAAGCCCTTCCGTCGCCGATGTTATCTTGCGCCGCCGCGGACGGGAACCGTACGCGCAGCATGGCGTGGCGAAGAAGCGGACCTGCTCGGAGCCACCACGATGTCCGTCAAGCCTGATTTACAGCGGCGCGCAGCGCTCCTCTGGCTGACCTTGGGCGGCGGTCTGCTTGGTGCGGACACGATCAAATCGTCGGCTGCAGCCGACGAAGATATCGGCCGTATCGAGCGTCTTGGTCTGCTGCAGGCCGCGGGTATCGCCGCGCGGCCCGTCGATGTCTGGCTGCCACCTGGCTTTGAGCGGCGCCGTCGCCATGCCGTTCTATACGTGCACGACGGCCAGATGCTGTTCGAACCCACAGGCACCTGGAACGGCAAGTCCTGGCAGCTGCACCGCGTCGCGGCAGGCCTGCTCGCGGCGGGCCGGCTACGCGACGTCATCATCGTCGCCATCCACAACGACCCCGCGCGTCGCCACGCCGAGTTTTTCCCGCAGGCGGCGCTGCAGGACCTGCAGCCCGCCGCTCTGCGCGAGGCGTTCATCGCGCAGGCGCTCAGCGACCGGCCGGCCGCCGACGACTATCTGCGCTTCATGGTCGAGGTGGTGAAACCGGCGATCGATGCCGCCTATCCGGTGCTCACGGACCGCGAATCGACCTTCATCATGGGCTCGAGCATGGGTGGTCTCATCAGCCTCTATGCGCTCTGCGAGCGGCCGAAAATCTTTGGCGGCGCTGCGGCGCTGAGTACCCACTGGATCGGCAGCTTCGAGCGCAACACGGCGATCCCGGCGGCACTCCTCGCCTATCTGCGTCGACGCCTGCCGCCCGCAGGGAGTTGCCGGATCTACATGGATCGCGGCACCCGCGACCTCGATGCGCTATACGACCTTGCCCAGTCGCAGGCGGATGCGCTGCTGCAACAACTCGGCTACCGAGCCCCGGACGTCGTCTCGCGCGTGTTTCCCGGCGCGACCCACGACGAGGACGCCTGGCGCAACCGGGTCGCCGAGCCGCTGACATTCCTGCTCGGCACGCCAGGCCCCTGACCCGCTTCGCGAGGGCCTGACCCGCCTCGCAAAGATCAGCCTCAAAAGGGTTGCGTTGCAAACGGGCGGCCGGAGGCGTATCTCTGCCAGCCTCGCCTTCGCGCCAGCCCGGACCCGAGGATCGCAAATGAACAGCCTCCGCCGCCCCCGTTTCGCTGTGATCGCCGCCCTGTTGCTGCTGCCCGGGCTTGGCCACGCGCAGACAACCACCACCGCCACACCGGTCGCTTCGGCATCGGCCAGCAGCCTGAGTTTCTCTGCCCTAGAGGTCGGGCGGGCCGCGCCGTCGCAATCCGTCACGGTCAGCAACACGGGTGAGGGGCAGCTGCGGGTCACCGGCGCCACGGCAAGCGGTCCGGCCGCCGCCGACTTCAGCATCGTCAATGGTTGTCGCCTGCCGCTCGGCAAGAACCAGCGCTGCACCATCGGCGTCAGCTTCAAGCCCTCGGCCAGCGGCAGCCGCGAGGCCACGCTGACCATCGCCACCAGCGATAAGCCACTGTCGGTGAAGCTCACCGGCACGCTTGCCGCGACCGCCGCAAAGATCGCGCTCTCGCCGGCGACGCTGTCCTTCGGTTCGGTCAATGTCGGCAGCACCAGCGCGGTGCAAAAGCTCACTCTCAGCAACTCGGGCAGTGCCGAATTTGCCGTGGGCGCTGTGCGGGCCTCGGGTCCCGATGGCTTCGACTTCCAGGTCAAGAGCAGCTGCCAGAGCAAGCTGGCGGCCGGCAGCAGCTGTGAAATCACGGTGACGTTCAGCCCGAAGACTCCCGGCGACAAGACCGCGTCGCTGAGCATCGCCGGGCAGGCCATCGGCAGTCCGGCCAGCACCCGGCTGACCGGTACCGGTGTCGGCTCCAAACTGGTCGCCAGCACGCTGCGGCTCGCCTTTGCGGAACAGGCCAACGGCACGCAGAGCGCGCCGCAGTCGGTCACGCTGTCGAACGGCGGCAACGCGGCGCTGACCTTCAGCAAGATCGCGCTAACGGGTACGGCAGCCAGCCATTTTTCGCAAACCAACACCTGCAGCGGCAGCCTTGCGCCGGGTGCGAACTGCAGCGTCACGGTCGTCTACAAGCCGACCGTCGAAGGTCCGAAGCTCGCCACGCTGTCGATCAGCGGCAACTTCGGCAGCATGCCGGCGCTGATCGCGCTGTTTGCCGACGGCAAGAAGCCGATGCAGGGCGGCCTCTGGCGCGGCAAGGATCCGATCTCCGGCAAGCCGGTGCTGGGTCTCGTCGCCGAGAACGGCGCAGCGCAGTTCGTGCGCGATGACGGCGTACAGTACTTCGGCCTCGCTCGCATCGACGGCGAGAAGATCGACGCCGCACTCTCGGTCGGTGCGGCCGATGCGCTGCAGGGCAGCGCGCGTCTGCAGGGAAGCATCAAGTCGGGCGTCTCGATCGCTGCAAAGCTCACGCTCACGCCGAAGACCGGCAGCGCGCAAAGCGGCGATCTCGCGCTCGACTTCGATGCCCTCTATCGCAAGCCGAGTGCGCTCGACAAGGTCGCGGGCAACTACAAAAACTCGGCTACGGGCGCGACGCTCAACATCAGCTCGTCGGGCGTGGTGTTCTCGCAGGACGCCAGCAGCGGCTGCGTCATCAATGGCGCGGTAGCGATGATCGACGCGCGCTTCAACGCCTACGGCGTGAAGCTGTCGTTCACCGGCTGCAAAGGCAGTCTCGCCAACCTCAACACCACCACTGCGCTCGGCCTGCTGACTCTGGACGACTCGGGCAAGACGCCGCGGCTGCTGATCGGCGCGCAGTCGCTGCGGCCGGGCTATGCCATCGCCCTCAACGCCGACAGGATGTAGCGGGCGCCGCAGCCTTGCCGGCTGCGGTATGCTCCTGCGCACATCAACCAGCTGCCCGGGGGCGGCTGTTCGAGGGCGATGAGCGCATGCTGAGTACCAGCGAGATGATCTTCGGCATGGTCGGGTTGCTGATCCTGCTGTTCGGCAGCGTTGGCTTCTTTGGGCTGCGCATGCTCGGCAAGATGCGTCGCCGGGATACGGACCCTTCCCCCGACGGCAGCGATCCAGTAACGTCCGGGCGTCCGTCCAAAGAGGCCTAGCCAAACATGATCCGCGTCACCTACATCAGCCAGGAGGCCTCGCCCCTGTCCGCCGACGCCCTGCTCGGCCTGCTCTCGGAGTGCCATCGCAACAACACCGCGCGGGGCCTCACCGGCATGCTGCTATTCGGCAACGGGACTTTCCTGCAGTCGCTGGAGGGTGAGCGCGAGGTGGTCGAGGCGCTGATGCAGAAGATCGCCCGTGACCCGCGCCACACCGGCATGAAGATCCTGCGCCAGGATTCGATCAACGAACGTCAATACGTCGACTGGAGCATGGGCTTCGAGCGGGTCACTGAAAAGACACTCGCCGACATCCCGGGCCTGCGCGACCTAGGTCTGCGCAATTTCAACGCCGAATACCTCGGCAAGCATGGCGAGGTGGTCGACACCCTGCTCGAGCGGCACCGTGCCCCGCACTGGGACCCGCTGGTGCGCGAGCTCGATGCGCGCGACAAACTCATCAAGGATTTGCGCAGCGGCATCAGCCGAGCGCGCAACGACGTCGAGATGGCCGCGCTCGTACTCGAGACCGTGGTCGAAGTCGCCAAGGACGGTCGACTCGACGAGGCCCACCTCGAACTCTGCCGCACCACGCTGCGCGCCCTGCGCTGA
>CAZIRD010000040.1:2837-21337 GCA_964541625.1 uncultured Acidibacter sp. | reverse complement strand
GCGACGCTGAATCTGAGCGAGGAACTGGGACGACTCGAGGCGAATGCCGGGCACTTGTTGACCGCAATCCAGTGGCTATCGAATAGCCTCGAAGCCGAAGCTGCACACGGCAACCACTTCGGGCTTGCACTTGCCGCGCAAATGGGTGGTCCGGTACGAGCGCTCAGTACCGCACTGATCAGCCTTAATTATGGTGTAAGCGAACTACTGGCTGCCGCCGAGGCAGACCTGCGCAGCAAGGCCGAGGCCGATATCGTCGAGTCGCTGCCGCCGTCAACAGTCGAGGTTCACGGTCGCTCGCTACTCCAGTAATCTCGAAAACGGCCGTCAACCTCGATGGCCGGACGCTATCTGTCATGGGTCGAGACCGTGACAGGGCAGGGTGGTTGGTACGTTATTTGCTAGTCATCGTGCCAGGAAGGTTTGGTAAGCAAGAGGTAGCAACACATGGCAGGTCTCGGCTCATCCGGTCTCGACGTCAACACGTTGGTGTCCCAACTGGTTTCAGCCGAGCGTGCGCCCATGGAGCAGCGGATCGCCCGGGCGGAGTCTTCTAATCTCAGCAAATCGAGTGCGGTCAGCACGCTTCGCAACTCGCTCTCTTCCCTGCAGTCGGCGCTGAGCGGTCTCAAGACTGTCGAGGCGCTGGTCAGCAAGCGCGCCACCAGCTCCGACACCGCCGTTCTCAAGGCGACCGTCACCAACGCGGCAGTGCCCGCGAACTATTCCATTGAGGTCACCCAGCTGGCGACAGCGCAGCGGCGGTCCTCGGCCGAGCAGGCCGGCGGATCCAGCGCCACCGTGGGCTCGGGTGATCTTGTCTTCAACCAGAACGGCCAGTCTTTCACGGTCGCCGTCGCCGAGGGCACCACGCTCTCCGGCCTTCGGGATGCCATCAACAGCGCTACGGGTAATACGGGCGTACAGGCCTCCGTGCTCACCACCTCCACCGGCGCGCGACTGATGATCACCGCCACCAAAACCGGTGCGTCCAACGCCGTCACGATGAGCGCGAACAACGCGGCCAATGGCTTCGACACATTCGTCAATGGCTTTGCCGATACGGTCTCGGCCCAGAACGCAGCGATAAAGATCGACGGCATAACGGTCACTTCTGCGACCAACACCTTGGCCGGCACGCTGAGCGGGGTGACTCTCGAGTTGGTCGCTGCGAAGCCCGGGACCACCTTGAGCCTTGGCGTCAGCAACGATCTCTCGGCCATCAAGGCGCAAATCAACCGTTTCGTCAATGAATACAATGCCTTCCAGACGCAAGCGGCAAAACTTCGGGCCTATGATCCAAAGACCCGGATCGGCGGGCCGTTGCTGGGCGATGCCACGCTCCGAACCATCGAGGGAACGCTGCGCAACGAAATCACGGGCAAGACCGCCTCGGCGTCGAGCAGTTTCAACATGCTGGGGGCGATCGGCATCCGTCTCGGAGCCGACGGTAAATTGACGGTCAACGACACCCAACTGACCACCGCGTTGAATACCAACCTGGACGAGGTGGCCAAGATGTTCACCGCGTCCGACGGCTTTGCGGCGCGCGTGGACAAGGTCATCAAGTCCCAAATCGACTCCTCTGGCGCGCTCACGCAGCGGAGCAACGGGCTCGAAGAAGAAAAAAAGCGGCTGACCAAGGATCGCGAGGTCATGGAAGCGCGGCTCGCGACCATCCAGAAGCGATATCAGGCGCAATTCATCAATCTCGACAAGATGCTCAGCGAGATGCAGGGTACGAGCAGCTACGTGGCCAAGCTATCCCAGTAACGTCGGCCGCATCCCATTGCGAAGGGGGGGGCGTGAATCGGCGGAGTTCGCTAAAGTTCGGGCGTGGTCGGTCGTTAAGGTCAGTGTCCCCGGATGGTCGCCCCGGAGTAACCGATGTCCTTTGCACGTACCAATGGTTCCAACGCTTACCGGCAGATCGCCAACCACGGCGGTGTAGCCGAGGCTGATCCGCACAAGCTGATCCTGATGCTGCTCGATGGCGCTTTGCAGCGCATCGCGCAGGCACGCGGGTGTGCGCAAAATGGCGCTTCCGTCGATGCGACTCTGCATTTGCAGCGGGCCATCGCCATCGTCGATGAGTTGCGCGGCTGCCTCGACATGAGCCGCGGCGAGATTGCGACCAACCTCGACAACCTCTACGAATACATTTCGCGGCAGTTGCTGGTCGCGATGGTGCCGAGCCGCAGGGAGCACCTGCCGCATCTCGCGGGACTGCTTGGCGAGATCCGCACGGCCTGGGCAGCGATCGCGCCGTCCGCGCAGGGAGCCGCGGCCTCGACTGCAGCGGGCCAGCCGAGTTTCGGCGCATCGTCGCCTGGCGGTCGGCCGGCCGTAGCGGGCATGTCGCCTTCAATCTCGTCGGTGCGACCGCCCGGTGCGGGACGCTATTGATGGGCGGCGAGGGCGATCTCGTCCTCAGGACCAGCGTGCCGCTGGTCTTCCAGCCCGCACCGGCTGGCGGCAACCTCCGCGCCTCACACGCCGACATCACCCACAACCTCGGCGTTTATCAGGCCTGCGAGCTATTTGACGACCGACCGTCTGCGGATCGGGGCGAATCCGACCCGGCAGTCATGAATGAACTGCGCCGCATCGACGTCAAGATGACGCTGGTGATGGAACTGCTGCTCGACCTGCGGGCCGCCACCCACGGCGGCGCGGCCGAGCGGGTCGACGTCGAACTCGACTTTCGCGGGCTCGCCTGGGCGGCCCGCGGGACTTTGCCGGGGCGGGGCGTACGCGGCATGGCCGAAGTATTCATCCACCCGCAGGTGCCGAGGCCCTTGCGCCTGTTCGGCACCATCATGGAGTCGGACGCGGCCAGCGGGCGGGTACGGCTGCATTTCGATCCGCTCACGGAAGCGGAGTCCGATCAGCTCGAGCGGTTGATCTTCCGCGCCCACCGCAGACTCGTCGCCGGCACCCGCGTTAGCGGCCGCTAAGGCAATCGAAGCGACCTGCGTCTGCTCAATTCTGTTCCGATTCGGAACAGTCTCGGGTATTTCTGCTCGCATGCGTCAAAAACGTGGCTTATAACGGGCCGCGTGGGAGGAGGGCGCATCGGGCAGCCAGGCGATACCCGGCTGGCAACCAGGCAGATACAGTCCACTGCGGAGCACGCGGGGTTCTCTGCGCGTCTGCCGAGTGGCCAGTCGCCCGCCATCCAGAGCGTCTGTCAACTCATCCGCAAGGTTGCCGCCCACGAGTCCAGCGTTCTCGTCCTCGGCGAATCCGGTACCGGCAAGGAAGTCGTCGCGCGCGCCATCCATGACAGCGGCCCGCGTCGGGGAAGTCCGTTCGTTGCGGTCAATTGTGGCGCGATCCCCGCCGAACTCCTTGAAAGCGAGCTCTTTGGGCATGAAAAGGGTGCTTTCACCGGCGCCTACACCGCCCGTCGCGGGCGTTTCGAAGTGGCCGAGGGTGGCACGCTGTTTCTGGATGAAATCGGCGATATGAGCCTGCCCATGCAGGTCAAGCTGCTGCGCGTGTTGCAGGAACGGGTTTTCGAGCGGGTGGGCAACCACACCCCCATCCGCTGCAACGTGCGCATCATCGCGGCTACCCACCGCAACCTCGAAGACGCCATCGCCCGTGGCCAGTTCCGCGGCGATCTCTTCTACCGCCTGAACGTGTTCCCGATCGAGATGCCGAGCCTGCGCGAGCGGATCGACGATCTGCCGGTGTTGATCGACGAGTTTGCGCGGCAGAACGTGGCCGCCGGTCGACCGATGTTGCGGCTGGCCGGCAGGGCGCTGGAGGCGCTCAAGGCCTATTCCTGGCCCGGCAACGTCCGCGAACTGGGTAATTTGATCGAGCGCTTGAGCGTGCTCAACGGCGACCAGCCTGTAGATCTCCTTGATCTGCCGACCCGCTACCGCGCCGGTTTCCTCGACGAGCACGCGCTGTCGCAGTTGCTGGTCGACCTTGCCGAGCCGCTGAGCGAAGCTGAGCAGACCGGCCTCGACAGCAGTGCCACGGGGCAACTCTTCGCCAGCGCCCCGGAGCAGATCGGGGATGGGACTGCCGCGCCCGCTGCGGCCGCGCCGGCGGTGATGGAGACGGTCGAGGCGATGATGCCCGAGCCGCTGCCGTCCGTGCCGCTCCCGTCCGAGCCGCTGCCACCCGAGTCGCCCCGCGAGGGTCTGCCCGCGGATGGACTCGATCTCAAGGCCCATCTCTATGCCATTGAGCAACAACTGATTTCGGAGGCTTTGGCACGCAGCGGCGGCACCGTGTCGCAGGCGGCGAGGCTGCTCGGGCTGCGGCGCACCACGCTGGTGGAGAAAATGCGCCGGTTCGGTATGTCAGGGGCAGACTCGGCGGAGTAGCCGACGACGGGTTCTTGACGGGCTACGCCTGTATCGTGGCGAATTTCGACGACGGCACGAAACTTGCTTCAGTATCGGAGCCAAGAGGTCTCCGAGGTCGACGAGATGAGCCAAATTGATATTGACCGGGTGCTGTCGCAGATCAGAACCATCCGGGAGCAAACGGGTGGGCCGTCGCTGCGCCTCGAGCGGGCGCTGTCGGGTACCGAACTCACCAATCCGGCGCCGAAGGTCAGTTTTGCCTCGGTTCTCAAGAACGGACTCGACACCGTCAGCGAGATGCAGAGCAAGGCGTCAGCCACTTCGGTGGCCTTCCAACGCGGCACGCCCGGCGTCGAGCTGCCGCAGGTGATGCTCGACATGCAAAAGGCCAGCATTGCGTTTCGTGGTGCCGTCGAGGTCCGCAACCGCATGATCGCCGCCTACCAGGACGTCATGAACATGCCGGTCTGACCGGCATGATCCGTTGACACCGAACCACTGACACGCAGCAGACGGGAATTGAGCACATGGCCACCCAAGCGATGACCAATCCAGCGCCCGACGGCAAACTGCTGTCGACCCTCTCCGCCGGCATCAAGCCGGTATTGCTGCTCGTCGGCCTCGCGGCGGCGATCGCGGTCGGCGTCGGCGTCACGCTGTGGAGCAAGGGGCCGACCTACTCGGTGCTCTATGCCACGCTGCCCGATGCCGAGGCGGCTGCGGTGACCAAGGTGTTGTCGGGTGCGGGGATCGAGTACCGCATCGAACCCGGCAGCGGCGGCCTCTCGGTGCCGGCAGACCGCATCCACGATGCCCGCATGCTGCTCGCCGAGCAGGGCACCATGTCGACGGGCGGTTTCGACAACCTGGCCAAGAGTAACGGCTTCGGGATGTCGCAGTTCATGGAAGGCGCTCGCTATCAATACGCGCTAGAACAAGAACTTGCACGCACAATCTCGAGCATGCAGCAGGTTTCATCGGCGCGGGTGCACATCGCCTCGGCACGTAATTCCACGTTCATCCGCGATCGCACGCCCGGTCGGGCGAGCGTCTTTCTGCAGCTCCGATCGGGGCGTCGTCTTTCGGCCGAGCAGGTCAACTCGATCGTCAATCTCGTCGGCTCGGCGGTACCGGACATCGACGCCTCGCAGATCACGGTGGTTGATCAGGGGGGCAGGTTGCTGTCCTCGCCGCGCGGCCGCGACGAGTTCGCGCAGCGCGAGCAGTTGATGGAGTTCTCGCGCCAGCTCGAGGACATGTACGCCCAGCGCGTCGAGGCCTTGATCTCGCCGCTGGTGGGCCCGGGCCGCGTGCGCGCCGAGGTCAGCGCCCAGGTCGACCTGAGCGCGAGCGAGGAGGCCCGCGAGCAGTTCGCACCGCAGAGCGCCGTGGTCCGCAGCGAGCAGATTTCCGAGGATCGCAGTGGCCAGTCGATCACGGCTTCCGGTGTCCCGGGTTCGGCATCCAATCAGGCTGCGCCGGCACCGGCGCCCACGCTCGCCGGGGCGGCGGCTGCGCAGGGCGGGGCGGGGATGGCGGCGAATGCCGCCACCAACAACACGCCGACCTCCACGCAGGCGACCCGCAACTACGAGATCGACCGTACGGTCGCCTACACGCGCCAGCCGGCCGGTCGCCTGCGACGGGTCTCGGTTGCGGTGCTGGTCGACAACGTGCAGATCACCGGTCGCGACGGCAAGGTCACCGAGGCGCCGCTCACCCGCGAGCAGATCGATCGCATCACCACGCTCGTCAAGGATGCGGTCGGCTTCGATGCGGCCCGCGGCGACAGCGTCAGCGTCGTCAACAGCCCGTGGCGCGGCGAGCCGCGCACGCCGGATGGCGAAATGGAATCGTTGCCGATCTGGGAGCAGGGCTGGTTCCTGGAAGTCGTCAAGGCGGTGGCGGGATTGCTGGCTCTCGTGGTGCTGGTGCTCTTTGTGGTTCGCCCGCTGCTGCGGCGGCTGACAGACATCCTTGCGCCGCCTCGCCCGCAGAACGAAGACGACGACGGCAACTTCCTGCCGGCGATTTTTGAGGGAGCGGGTGGCGCGCTGGCAGCCGCCGGCGCCGAGGGCGCAGCGGGCGGCGATCCGAACCAGCCCGGCGGCAAGCCTGCAGGCCTGACGAAGTACGAGCAGAATATCCAAGCCGCGCGTGCGCTGGTCCAGGGTGACCCGGCGCGGGTTGCACAAGTCGTTCGCAAGTGGGCCATGAACAATGCCTGACGTTTCACTCAACAGCAGTCCGCGCTCCGGCATCGAGCGCGCCGCCATCCTGATGCTGACCCTCGGCGAAAAGGAAGCGGCCGCTATCCTCAAGCACCTGCCGCAGAAGCTGGTGCAGAAGATCGGCATCACCATGGCGCAGATCGCCGATGTGCCGCGTGATGAAGTGACCGATCTCATCGGTGGTTTCATTTCCGAGGTCGACGCCTCCACCGGAATTGGTGCGTCCAACTCCGATTTCGTCAAGAACGCGCTGGTCGAGGCGCTCGGCGAGACCGCCGCTGCCTCGATCATCGACCAGATCCTGCTCGGTCGCGCGTCCAAGGGCATCGACTCGCTCAAGTACATGGAGGCGAAGGCGGTCGCCGACATGATCCGCGTCGAGCACCCGCAGATCATCGCCATCATTCTCGGCCAGCTGGAGTCTTCCCAGTCGGCCAAGGTGCTCGCTGCGCTCCCCGAAGAGGTCCGCGCCGACGTGCTGATGCGCGTCGCGACCATGGAAGGCATCCAGCCGGATGCACTCGAAGAACTCGATGCAGTGATGGAGCGTCAGCTCGGCAGCGCAGCACGTTTGCAGGCCGCCGGGTTCGGTGGTCCGAAGATCGTTGCCGATATCGTCAACTACCTCGATCCGCGGATCGAGTCGACGGTGATGCGCGACATCAAGGACGCCGATCCCGACCTCGGCAAGCGTATCGAAGACCTGGTGTTCGTGTTCGAGGACCTCAACGAGCTCGACGATCGCGCCATGCAGGAACTCCTGCGCCAGGTGCCGAGCGACAAGTTGTTGCTGGCCATCCGCGGCACCGACGATGCGCTCAAGGAAAAGATCTTCGGCAACATGTCGGCCCGCGCGGCCGAGATGCTTAAGGACGACCTTGAAGCGGCGCTGCCCGTGAAGCTCTCGGAGGTCGAGGGCGCACAGCGCGAGATTCTTGACGTCGCCCGCCGGCTTGCGGACGAGGGCACCATCACCCTCGGCGCCCGCGGTGGAGAAACCTATGTCTGAAGCACTTGCCGATCGTTTTGCATCGAGCACCGGGCTCGGTCGTCGCTGGGAGCCGCCGCGGGTCAGTGGCCCGCTGGTCACTTTCCGCGGCCGCAATCCGGCCGCCGCCGAAGTCGAGCAGGAGGCCCGCGCCGCCATCGAGGCGGCGATCGACGCCGGTTACCAGCGCGGTTACAGCGAGGGCATCGAAGCGGCCTCCGCCGAAGTGACGGCCCGCCTGCGTCACCTCGAAGAGACCATCGCGTCGCTCGCGGCGGTGTTCGCGCAAATGGCCCGTCCGCTGGAGCGGCTGGATCAGGCGGCCACCGACGAGATGGCGCGTCTTGCGCTCGGCGTCGGCGCCGAACTCGCCCGGCGTCAACTCGCCGAGGACCCCGGGCAGGTGATCGAGATCATTCGACAATGCGTGGGCGAATTGCCGGCGTCCAGCCGGGAACTGCGCGTGCACCTGCATCCCGTCGATGCCGCAGCGGTGCGTGAACGGCTCGACGCGCGGCGTAGCGAAACGTCCTGGACGCTGGTCGACGACCAGAACATCGGTCGCGGCGGCGTGCGCGTCATGCTTGATGCGGCGCAGATCGACGCACGCCTCGAGACCCGGATCGCGGTGGCCTGCGCGACCGTGCTCGCGGATTCGCACGGTGCGATCCGCGGCGACATCATGGCCGAACTCGAATCCGAGGGGGGCGTCTGATGACGACTCCGTTCGGCGAACGCCTGCAGCGCCTGGGTGCGCGCACCGCGGAGATACCGCTGCCGCCGGTGGAGGGTCACCTGACGCGGATGATCGGTCTCATGCTCGAAGCGCGCGGCTGCCAGGCCGCGGTCGGCGATCGCTGCTCGCTGGTGTCCCGCCATGCGCCGACCAGCGAGGCCGAGGTGGTGGGCTTCGCGGGCGATCGCCTGTTGCTGATGCCGACCGGTTCTTTGCAGGGTCTCGACCCCGATACCCGCGTGATTCCGACCCGCCGTGCGGGTTCGGTTGCCATCGGCGACGGCATGCTCGGTCGCATCATCGATGGTGCCGGCGAGCCGCTCGACGGCCGTGGGCCGATCCGTGGCTGCCAGCCGCGGCCGCTGATGGGCGACACCATCAACCCGCTTGATCGCGACC
The DNA here is from genome assembly GCA_964541625.1 of uncultured Acidibacter sp. Classification (GTDB taxonomy): domain Bacteria; phylum Pseudomonadota; class Gammaproteobacteria; order Steroidobacterales; family Steroidobacteraceae; genus UBA964. Next base: position 12,658 of record CAZIRD010000040.1, on the reverse strand, counting down.
CGATCAGCGAGCCGCTGGATGTTGGCGTACGTGCCATCAACGCGGCACTGACCATTGGCCGCGGACAGCGCATCGGTCTGTTCGCGGGCAGCGGCGTCGGCAAGAGCGTCCTGCTCGGCATGATGGCGCGCTTCACTTCCGCAGAGGTGATCGTCGTTGGCTTGATCGGCGAACGCGGTCGCGAAGTCAAAGAATTCGTCGACCGCATTCTCGGACCTGAGGACCGCAAGCGTGCGGTGGTGGTGGCCGCACCGGCCGACGCGCCGCCGCTGCTGCGCCTGCAGGGCGCGATGCTCGCCACGGCCGTCGCCGAGCACTTCCGCGACCAGGGACGTTCGGTACTGCTGCTGATGGATTCATTGACCCGCTTTGCGCAAGCGCAGCGCGAGATCGGCCTCGCGGTGGGCGAGGCGCCGGCGACCAAGGGCTATCCGCCGTCGGTGTTCGCCAAGTTGCCGCAACTCGTCGAGCGTGCCGGCAACGGCGCCGCGGGCAAGGGGTCGATTACCGCTTTTTATACGGTGCTTACCGAGGGTGATGACCAGCAGGATCCGATCGCCGACGCGGCCCGCGCCATCCTCGACGGTCATATCGTGCTGTCGCGGCGGATCGCCGAATCCGGGCAGTATCCCGCCATCGACATCGAGGCCTCGATCAGCCGTGTCATGAACGAGATCGTGCCGCCCGAGCAGGTCGAGGCTGCGCGTCACCTGCGCGAGCTGCTTTCGGCGTACAACCAGTCGCGTGAGCTCGTGAACCTCGGCGCCTACAAGGCCGGTTCCAACCCCACGGTCGACCGTGCGGTGCAGTTGTGGCCGGCTATCGGCGCTTTCCTCGCGCAGCGGCCCTACGAAAGCGCCAACCTGAACGACAGCATCAACGAGCTGTTCGCGGTGTTGCAATGACCCGGAGACGCCCTAGATGAAACGCGAACAACGCCTTGGTCTTTACCGTCAGTCGCTGCAAACCGGCGAGCGCGAGGCCGCCACCCGGCTGCAGGGCGCCGACGCCAAGCTCGCCGAGGCGCGCAGCCGGCTCGAGCAGCTCGCGCAGTACAAGGGAGACTACGAGAACAGTTTCGGCTCGCGGGTGGCGCTCGGCATGAGCGGCCGCGCGCTGCTCGACTTCCAGGCCTTCATTGCGCGGCTCGCCGATGCGATCCGCCAGCAGGAGTCGGTGGTCGCCCAACTCGAACTCGAGCGGGTACAACTGCAGCACAAATTGCGCGAGGTGGCGGTGCAGAACCGCGCCGTCGGTGCGGTGGTTGAGCGCTGGCGAACCGAGGACCGGCAGACCGAGAACCGCCGCGAGCAACGCGATATCGACGAACGCGGGCAACGCTCGGCGCGGCCGGCGATGGCCGAGGCCTGAGACCGTCCGCAAAATCGATGTCCGGCACAGCATTCAGTAACGGTCCGGGTCTGGCGAGTCCGGCGGGGCCGCCGACCAACGATGCACAGATCGCGAGCGAGCGTGAGCGCAAGCGGCTGCGCGGCCCGCGAGAGGGCTTCGATGACCTGCTAGGCGAACTCGGCAATGTCGCCGCCGCCTTGTCGCGTCCGCCGGTTCTTGCGCCGGCCCCGATGTCGGCGGCCAGCCCGCCGGCTGACGATGGGACCGTCAAGCGACCGTCGACCGGCGGCGTCGCCTCGGGCAACCCGCCATCGGCCGGTGTGGCGAGTGGCGATCCGCCGCCGGTTGGGGTCGACCGCCCGGACCAGCGGTCGGAACGACCGAACCAGAGGAACGCTGAACAGCGGACCGACGGGGCCGCGGCGTCCATTCCTTTGCGCCACCCGCTGGCAAGACAAATCGAATCGCTGACCGTGAAGGCGCAGGGCGGTGTCGCTTCGCGCGCGGCAGAGAGCGTTGAGCCACAGGCCACGCGCCCGCGACCGGATACCGAAGCGCACAAATCCCGCGAGAGCTCGGCGCCGACGGCCGACACGCCGACGAAGGACGTCGGCACCGCGGTGCTGACTGCCCGCCGTCAGGTCGGCCGTGAGGGCGTGAAGCAGATCGACTTGCAGGTCGACTCCGCCGTGATGTCGATGCTGCAACGGCCGCGGATGGCGCTCGCCGAAGGGCCCTCGAACCCAGTTCCGTTGCCGACGCCAGAAAGCAATGGAAACAATAACTTACCGTTTGACGGTCCGGATGTCGGCGCCGCACTCGCAAGCCATCTCGGACAGTTGCTGGCCAGTGGCGGTCATGAGGCCGTGGTCCGTCTCGCGCCGGATGAGTTCGGTGTCCTCGAAGTCCGCGTGACCTTGCGCGACGGGCAGGTTAACGTTGCGTTCGGAGCGGCCGTGGCGCAGACCCGGGCGGTGCTCGAACAGGCGTTGCCGCAGTTGCGGGACCTGCTCGGCGCGGCGGGTTTGCGACTCAACGATGCCTCGATCGTCAGCCAACTCGCCCGCGCCGCGGAGCGACCGGTGGGCCTGGCCTCGAGAGCGTCCCCCACGGACCTGCCCGGGGGGAGTGCCGAAGCCGGCAGCCGACCGTCAGGGAGTCGCCGTAGCAAACGCACCGACGTCGACCTGTACGCGTAGTCGATCTGCAGCCTGAGGGTCTCCCCGTGTCGTTAATTTGACGTTGGCACGGGCTTTGCTCGTTGCCTTACGCCCGCGAGGGCACAGGAGATCGAGCAGTGGCTGAAAAGAGCAAAGACAAGGACAAGGACAAGAAAGGCGCCGCCGACGCGCCGCCGCCGGGCAAGAACAAATTGTTGCTGCCCATCATCGGCGTCGTGGTCCTGGGCGGTGGCGGCGGTGGGTACTACTTCTGGACCCAGCAGCAGGCCAAGCACCTCGAGCAGGCTGCCGAGACGGCGGGCCCCAAGATCACGTTGAAGTTTTTCCCCTTCGAGCCGCCCTTCGTGGCCAACTTCGAGGGCGCGCAGGCGTATCGCTTCCTGCAGGTGCAGATGAAGGTCGCCGTCCGCTCGGAGGAAACCCAAGCGCTGATGACCGAAAACGAGGCTTTGTTCCGCAACGACATCCTCATGCTCCTCAGTCAGCAGAACGCCGAGTTCCTCGCCACCAAGGAGGGCAAGGACAAACTGCGCGCCGAAACGCTGGAGATCGTGCGCAAGATCGTCACCACCCTCGGCGGCAACGCCAAGGCGGTCGAGAACGTGTTGTTCACCAGCTTCGTGATGCAGTAAGGCAGCGCAGCCATGGCGAGCCCCAATGAACCGGTACTCAATCAGGAGGAAGTCGACGCCCTGCTGAACGGCATGAACGAGGGCCGCGTCAGCATGGAGGGTGGCGGCGAGCCCGGTGAGGCCCGACGCTACGACCTCGGTCGCGAGGTGCGCATCCTGCGCGGCCGCATGCCGACCTTCGACCTCGTCAACGAGCGCTTCTGTCGTTCCTACCGCGAGGCGATCGTCCGCACCTTGCGGCGCCCGGCGCAGATGCAGGTGGCGCCGTTCCGCACGGTGAAATACGCCGAGTTCATCTCCGAGATGGCGATGCCGACGTCGATCAATGTGCTGCGCATGGCGCCGCTGCGCGGACTCGCGCTGCTGGTGTTCACCTCGGACATGGTGGCGTCGCTGGTCGACAATTTCTTCGGTGGCCGCGGCGAAGTCCGCAAGATCCGCAATCGCGACTTCACCGGCGCCGAGGAGCGCATCACGCAGATGTTCCGCGAGCACGCCATCCGCGAGCTCGCTGCGGCCTGGTCCAGCGTGATGCCGCTGAAGATCGAGATGACGGCCGCGGAGAGCAATCCGCTGTTCGCCACCGTCATGAACCCCAACGAAGTGCTGCTGGTTACCGACCACGAGCTCGAGATCATGGGCGCCACCACGCGCATGATGGTCGCGATCCCCTACAGCATGATCGAGCCCATTCGCGGGCTGCTGGAGAAGGCTTTCCGTGACGAGAGCGGCGACGACGATCGCAAGCTCGCCGGCAGCCTGCGCGAGGAGATGAAGGACGCCGAGGTGACGCTCAATGCGCTCGTCGGTCGCTCCAGCATGTCGCTCTCCAAGTTGCTCGATCTCAAGGCAGGGGACGTCATTCCCTGCGACTTCAACGGCAAGGTCCTGGTGTATGCCGAGGACGTGCCGGTGTTTCGCGGCCAATTTGGCGCGTCGCGCGGCCAGTTGTCGGTCAAGGTGACCGAGCGGTTCGTGCACGGCCGCATGGTCGACCACGCTGCCGACGCGGCAGCCGACAGGAGCAAAATCCAGTGATGAACGAGAATCAGGACCCTTCAGCGTTCGACCCGCTGGCGCCGGGCGCCGCCCCTTTCGACGGCGAGATGGGCGCGAGCGGTGACGTCAATCTCGATGTCATCCTCGAGGTGCCGGTCACGCTTTCGCTGGAAGTGGGGCGTACCCGCATTCCGATCCGCAACCTGCTGCAACTCAACCAGGGCTCGGTGGTCGAGCTCGATCGTGCAGCGGGCGATCCACTCGACGTGTTCGTCAATGGCACGCTGGTGGCGCATGGCGAGGTGGTCATCGTCAACGACAAGTTCGGCATCCGCCTCACCGACGTGGTGAGCCCGGCCGAGCGCATCCGCAAGCTCAAGTGAGGCGGGAGCGGCATAGCATGTTCGCGCGACTCGTCCCCATGACGCTGGGCGCCTTCGCCCAACTCGCACTGCTGGTGCCGCTCGCGGTGGCGCAGGGCACCCCTGCGACGACGCCGGCCGGCAAGTTTGCGGCGCCCGCGGCAACCGCCGCACCGGCCCCGATCGGCACCGGTTCCAGCGTGCTGCAGATCTTCGGCTCGCTCGCGGTGGTCATCGCCACCATTCTGGTGATCGGCTGGATCGCACGGCGGCTCCGGCAGACCCCGCGCAGCCGCAATTCTGCCTTGCGCGTGATCGACGAGATCGCGATCGGCAACAAGGAGCGGGTCGTGCTGCTCGAGGTCGATGGCATGCGCCTCGTGCTCGGGGTCGGCGATGGACGGGTGGCCATCCTGCATCGCACGGCTTCCCTGTCGGCCGCGGCGAACGCGGCGGGCGGGGCGAACGCGGCGGGCGGGACAAACATTGCCGCCGCCGGTGGCAGCAAGCTGCCGACGACCACCGCAGGTGGCGAGCGGTTCGTTGAGTTGCTGCGGCGGAGCCTCGGCAAATGACACGGGATCTGCGCGGTCTCATCCTGCGTTGCGCGCCGTGGATGCTTGCCGCGGCCGTCTGTCTGATGCCTGCTTTTGCCCTCGCTCAGGACACCGGGGTGAGCATCAGCCTGCCGGCGATGACCGTGAAGAATGCCGAGGGCGGCGGGCAGACCTACAGCCTGACGCTGCAGGCGCTCATCCTGATGACCCTGCTGTCGCTGCTGCCGGCGATCCTGCTGATGATGACGGCGTTCACGCGCATCATCATCGTGCTCGGTATCCTGCGGCAGGCGATCGGTGCAGGGCAAACGCCGCCGAACCAGGTGTTGATCGGGCTCGCGCTGTTTCTGACCTTGTTCATCATGTCGCCGGTCGTCGACCGCATCAGCACCGAGGCCCTGCAGCCGTATCAGGCCGGGACCATCGACGCCAGCACGGCCATCGATCGTGCATTGGTGCCACTGAAGGGCTTCATGCTCGATCAGACGCGCGAAAGCGATATCGCCACCTTCGTGAAGATCTCGGGCGGGCAGGGCTTCGAGAAGCCGGAGGACGTACCGCTCGCGATCCTCGTGCCGTCGTTCGTCACCAGTGAACTCAAGACCGCGTTCACTATAGGTTTTCTGCTGTTTATTCCCTTCGTGATCATCGATCTCGTGGTGGCGGCCGTGCTCATGTCGATGGGCATGATGATGGTCTCGCCGGTACTGATCTCGCTGCCGTTCAAGCTCATGTTGTTCGTGCTGGTGGATGGCTGGTCGCTGGTCATGGGTTCGCTCGCCGGGAGCTTCCTGCGATGAACCCGGAGATGGTCATGTCCATCGGCTACGAGGCGCTGACCACCACCATCGTCCTCGGCATGCCGGTGCTGCTGGTCACGCTGGCGATCGGTCTGCTGGTCGGCGTCTTTCAGGCCGCCACGCAGATCAACGAGCAAACCTTGTCGTTCATTCCGAAGCTGATCGGCCTCTCGGCGACGCTGGTAATCGCCGGCCCCTGGATGCTGAAGGTCATCGTCAGCTACACCCAATCGCTGATCCTCAGCATTCCCAGCCTGTTGCGGTGAAGTGTGGTCAGCATCACCCAGGCGCAACTGATGGGGTGGCTGGCCGAGTGGTTCTGGCCGTTCGTGCGCATCGCGGCCTGTTTTTCGGTGGCGCCGATGTTCAGTTCCCGCCAACTGCCCACCCGCGTGAAGGTGGGGCTCGCCGGGTTCGTCGCCTATCTGGTCGGCCCGATGTTGCCGCCGTTGCCGCAGGTGTCGTTGCTGTCGCTGGAAGGGCTGCAGATCATCGTGCAGCAGATCCTGATCGGCGTCGGCATCGGTTTTCTGTTGCAGATGGCGTTTGATGCCGTCGGTATCGCCGGGCAGCTGGTCGCCAACTCGATGGGGCTGTCCTTTGCCTTCAACATCGACCCGTTGCGCGGCATCTCGACCACGGCGGTCAGCCAGTTCTACGTGTTGCTCGCGACCCTGACATTCCTGACGCTCGACGGCCACCTGGCCATCATCCAGCTGCTGGTTGACGGCTTTCGTACCCTGCCGATCGGGCTCGCGGGCATCGGTCGGGACGGTCTATGGGCGCTCGCGCTGTCGGGTGGGTTTCTGTTCGCCGGCGCGCTGCAGATCGCGCTGCCCGGGATCACGGCTCTGGTGGTTGCCAATCTGGCCTTTGGCCTGATCAGCCGCTCGGCACCGACCCTGAACATCTTTTCGGTCGGTTTCCCGATCAGCCTGGTGTTCGGTCTGCTGGTGCTGCAGTTCGGGCTTCCCGGTGTGCAACAGGGTTTCCTCGAGCTCATGCGGCAGGCCTTCGCCGACGCGCTGGCCCTGCAACAGACGCCCCGGCCCTGACGGAGCGCGCCGATGGCAGAAGAGAAAGACAGCGACGATCGCACAGAACAACCTACAGCCAAGCGCCTCGACGAGGCGCGCAAGAAAGGCCAGGTACCCCGATCTGCGGACCTCTCGGCGGCGGCAGTCTCGCTGGCGGCAGTGGGCGCCATATATTTGTTTGGCACGAAAGCTGCATCGGAATTGGCCGAAATGATGTCTCGTGCCCTCTCCATTACCTCTACAGATCTGATGTACCCGGACATCATGATCCGCCACCTGGTCGAGGACTTCCGCCGGGCGGGGCTCGCGATCCTGCCGATTCTCGGCGCCACGGTGGTTGCGGCGCTGGCGGCGCCGGCGGTCATCGGTGGCTGGAATTTCAGCGGCGAAGCACTGTCTTTCAAGGGGAGTCGGCTCGACCCGCTGGCGGGTATCGGTCGCATGTTCACGCTGCGCAGCCTGGTCGAGCTCCTCAAGGCGCTCGTCAAGTTCCTGTTTGTCGGCGGCATCGGCGTGATGGTCATTTCCTCCCGGCTGGAGGAGATCGCCCACCTTGCCTCGATGCCGCTTGGCTCGGCGATGGGCGCGAGTGTCGAGATTCTGGCGTTTGCCCTGCTGGCGATGACCGGAGCGCTGGGCGTGATCGCCCTGATCGACGGTCCGTTCCAGATGTTCCAGTACACGAAGGAACTGCGGATGTCCCGTGAGGAAGTCCGCGACGAGTTCAAGGAAGCCGACGGTAATCCGGAGACCAAGTCGCGCATGCGCGGCCTGCTGGCTCGTCGAGGCCGCGGTCGGCAGATGAAGGACGTTCCCAGTTCCACCGTCATTGTCACCAACCCGACTCACTACGCCGTGGCACTGCGTTACCAGGAGGGCAGGGACGCTGCCCCGGTGGTGGTGGCAAAGGGCGCCGACGAGGTGGCGGCGCGCATCCGCGAGCTCGGCACCGAACATGGCGTGCCGATCGTCTCGGCGCCGCCGCTCGCGCGCGTGCTGTTCCGGCATGTCGAAGTCGGCTACGAGGTCCCGGGCGTGCTTTATGTCGCCTTGGCCCAGGTGCTGACCTACGTCTACCAGCTGAAGGCGGCGATCCGTTACGGCACGGCGCGCCCGCGGCCGCCGGTGATCGACCCAGCGGTCGAGAAAATCGAACTCGCGGTGGGGAGGTCATAAGTGGCTGCCTCAGCCGAAGCCCGTACGGGACTGCCCGCGCTGCGAACCCTGCTCACCCAGGGTGTCGGCGTGCCGGTCGCCATCCTCGCGCTGCTGGCGATGATCGTGGTACCGCTGCCGCCGTTCATTCTCGACGTGCTATTCACGTTCAACATTGCGCTGTCGCTACTGGTGCTGATCGCGGTGTTTTCGGTCGGCAAGCCGCTCGACTTCGCAATCTTTCCGTCGATCCTGCTCATCTCGACCTTGTTCCGCCTTGCACTCAACGTCGCCTCGACACGTGTGGTGCTCAGCGAAGGCCACACCGGGCCGGATGCGGCGGGGCATGTGATCGAGTCCTTCGGTCATTTCGTCATCGGCGGCAACTATGCCGTCGGCATCGTGGTGTTCATCATCCTGACGATCATCAACTTCGTGGTCATCACCAAAGGTGCCGGCCGTATCTCCGAAGTGACGGCGCGTTTCACCCTCGACGCCATGCCCGGCAAGCAGATGGCGATCGACGCCGACCTCAACGCCGGACTCGTCACCCAGGACGAGGCGCGGGTGCGCCGCGGCGAAGTGCGTGCGGAAGCTGACTTCTACGGTTCGATGGACGGTGCCAGCAAGTTCGTGCGAGGCGATGCCGTCGCCGGCATCCTCATCCTGCTCATCAACATCCTCGGCGGCATCGCGATCGGTCCGCTGATGCACGACATGAGCTTCGGCGACGCCGTCTCGGTCTACACGCTGCTTACTATCGGCGACGGCCTGGCCGCGCAGATCCCGGCGCTGCTGCTGTCGACCGCGGTCGCGGTCATCGTCACCCGCATGTCGCGCGAGCAGGACATCGGCAATGAGGTGTCGAAGCAGCTGTTCGGCGACCCGCGCATGCTCTACATCTGCGCGGGCGTGTTCGCCGTGATCGGCATCATTCCGGGCATGCCGAACCTCATGTTCCTCGCCGCAGCCGGCATCTGCGCGTATGCCGCCAATCTGCTGGTGCGTCGTCGCGCCGAGGCCGAGCGCAAGGCGCGCGAGGCGCTCGATCTGCCGCCGCCGCCGGCACCGGTGGAGCGCAAAGAATTGTCGTGGGAGGACGTCCAGCCGGTCGATCGCATCGGTCTCGAGGTCGGCTATCGCCTCGTGGCGCTGGTCGACAAGGCGCACGGCGGCGAGCTGCTGTCGCGCATTCGCGGCGTGCGTTTGAAGTTGTCGCAGGAGCTCGGCTTCCTGGTGCCAGCCGTCCACGTACGCGACAACCTCGACCTGCCGCCCACCGGCTATCGCATCACGCTCGCGGGAGTGCCCGTGGCGGAGGCCTCGGTCATGCCCGATCGCGAACTCGCCATCAATCCTGGCCGCGTGTTCGGCATGGTCGAGGGCGTCGAGACCCGCGACCCGGCCTTCGGCATGGAGGCCTACTGGATCGAATCCGGGGCGCGCGAGCAGGCGCAGTCGCTGGGCTTCACGGTCGTCGATCCGACAACCGTCATCGCGACCCACCTCAGCACGGTAATCGGCCAGAGCGCCCACGAAGTCCTGGGTCATGAGGACGTGCAGCAGCTGCTGAACAACCTCGGCAAGTTCGCGCCCAAGCTGGTCGAGGACCTGACGCCGAAGACGCTGCAGCTGAGCGTTGTGGTAAAGGTCCTGCAGGGCCTGCTCGCCGAGCGCATCTCCATCCGCAACCTGCGCAGCATCTTCGAGACGCTGGTCGAGTGCGGTGCGCGTTCGCAGGATCC
>CAZIRD010000040.1:0-2737 GCA_964541625.1 uncultured Acidibacter sp. | reverse complement strand
GACAGCCGCAAGGTGCGGCTGGTCAACACCATTGGAACCTGAGATAGACGCCCATGAACATCCGTCGCTACATTGCCCCCGACATGCGCACCGCGTTCAAGCTCGTCCGCGACGAACTTGGCCCGGATGTGGTCATCCTGTCCACCCGCCGGGTGAAGGGGCAGATCGAGCTGACGGTCGCTAGCGACCAGATTCCGCTCGCCGCCGCCAACAACAGCGTGCGTGAAGTGAGTTTCCCGTCGCTGACCGCACGCGCGGACGGCGGTGCCGATCGCTACGTTGATCGCTACGTGGATCGAACCCCTGACCGTGGCAGCGAGCGGACTGCAGAGCGACCCGCCGCCCGGCGTGACGCGCCCGCCGCCGCCTCGACAACGAGGCCGACGTCGATGCCGACATCGATGCCGACCGCGATGTCGAACGCAGCCAAGGCGCAGGGTTCGCCGGTTGTACAGACCGTCGCCTCGGTGCCTGCGCCGGCGCAGGCCACCGCGGCGGTGACCCACATCGACACCGCAGCCGCAGCGGCCTCGATGTCAGCGCTCGACGGTGAACTCAAGGCGCTGCGGCGGCTGCTCGAGACGCAGCTCGCGGCCCTGTCCTGGAACGATCTCTCCCGGCGGGCGCCCGTGGTCGCCGAGGTCGTGCAGGAACTGATCGACCTTGGCCTCGGACGCGCGCTTGCCGCGGACGTCGCCAACAATATTCCGCCTGGCACCACGGACCTCGAGTCGGCGCGCCGCGCGGCATACCAGGCGTTGATCGGTCGGGTACCGGTGGTCGGTGATGCCTGGATGGAGCAGGGCGGTACCTACGCAGTGGTTGGTCCGGCGGGCGCCGGCAAGACCAACGCCATCGCCGCACTCGGCGCGCGCTGGGTGATGCGCAACGGCGCGCAGGGCGCGGCCCTGGTCAGCGCTGGTGAGTCGCGGTTCGGCGTACGCGAAAATCTGTCGCGGGTCGGCCGTCTCGTCGGTCTGCCGGTGCACACGGTCGAGCGTCTCGAGGACCTGCCGGCGCTGTTCGAGAAACTCGGCGAGCGCCGCTTCGTCATCATCGACACCGCGGGCTTCAGCCCGCGTAGCGCCGACTTCGCCCAACACATTGCCAGCCTGCGGGCATCGCTGCCCGAGGCACATTTCGGTCTCGCGCTCTCGGCCGTCAGCCAGCTTGGCAGCATTCGCGAGCTGATCTCGGCCTACGCGCAGCTCGGCGATCTGGCCTGCATCCTGACGCACGCCGACGAGTGCACGACCCTGGGTGGCCTGCTCGCGGCGCTCATGGAATCAGCGGTACCCGTCGCATATACTGTTTGCGGTAATCGTCTGCTCGATGATCTCCGTCCCGCCCGGCCGGACACCCTCGTGGAACTCGCGAGAGAATTGCTGCGCCGGCATGGGGTTGCGGGCGACGGCCGATTGCCTGCGCGACACATGGAGGCCATCCCGAATGTCGGTTGACGACCGCACCGTTGCCGCTCGCGACTCCGGTCCCGCAGGACGCCGTCGGGGCGTACAGGTCATTGCCGTCACGGGCGGCAAGGGCGGGGTGGGCAAGTCGACGGTCAGCGTCAACACTGCGGTCGGTTTCGCGGCTGCGGGCCGCAAGACCCTGCTGCTCGACGGCGATCTCGGCCTCGCCAACGCCGACATCATGCTCGGTATCACGCCGCGGTTCACGCTGGCCGACCTCATCTCCGGTCAGCGTACGCTCGAAGAAATCCTCACGCCGGTACGCGACAACCTCGTGCTCATCGCCGGCGCCTCGGGTATCACGCAGCTCGCCGGGCTCGGGCAGGCGGAACATATCGGCATCGTGCGCGCCTTCAGCAGCCTCGTCGACGAGGTGGACGTGCTGGTGGTTGACACGCCCGCCGGCATCTCTCCCGGTGTCCTGCAGCTCACGCAGGCCGCCCAGCACGTCATGGTCGTGGTCTGCGACGAGCCGGCATCGGTCACCGATGCCTACGCGGTCATCAAGGTGCTCAGCTCCGAGCACGACCTGCGGCACTTCAAGATCGTTACCAACATGACGCGGCCGCCAAGTTCCGGCCGGCACCTTTTCAATGCGCTCGTGAAGGTCACCAACCGCTTCCTCGACGTCATCCTCGAGCATGCCGTAGACATCCCCGACGATGATCTGCTGCGCCGCGCCATCCGCGAGCAGCGACCCGTCATCGAGGCCTATCCGGGCTGCCCGGCCGCCGCCGCCTTCCGCAACCTGGTGCGCACCGCCAGCGACTGGGAAGTGCCGCTCAACTCGCGCGGCAACATCGAATTCTTTGCTGAACGGCTCGTCGCCCCGCCTACCCGACGGATGCAGGTGATCAAATGAACGCGCTGACCACGTACACGGAAGCGGCCCGGCCCAGCCGGAGGGATGCGGATGAACTCGTCCGCACCCACGCCGACCTTGTCCGCCGCATCGCCTACCATCTCTGCGCTCGCTTGCCGCCTTCGGTGGACGTCGACGATCTGGTGCAGGCGGGCATGATCGGGCTGCTCGAAGCGGCCGACCAGTTCCGCGACGGCAAGGGCGCCACCTTCGAGACCTATGCCGGCATTCGCATCCGCGGTGCCATGCTCGACTCCTTGCGTTCGCTCGACTGGACGCCGCGCTCGGTACACCGGCGTGCGCGCGAGTTGTCGCAGGCCATCCGTGAGATCGAGCGCGACACCGGCGCCGAGGCGGAGCCCGCGGCGATCGCCACCAAGATGGGCATCACGCTCGACGACTA
>CAZIRD010000039.1:19622-21971 GCA_964541625.1 uncultured Acidibacter sp. | reverse complement strand
GACGAGCGCGAGCTCTACTGGAACGACAGCTGGGCGGGATATCCCGCGGCGCGGCGTCGACTGCTGGCGTCGATCGCGGCGAGCGGCTGCCGTAATCCGCTTGTTTTGGGCGGTGATATCCACTCGTTCATCGTCGCTGACCAGCGGGTGCGTCCCGACGACCCTGCCTCACCGATCGTCGCCAGCGAGCTGGTCACGACCTCGATCACCTCGGGCCCACCACCGCAGCGCGTCATCGACGCTTACCAGCGCAGCGGGTCGCCGGATATCTTCCTCTTCGATGCCGCACACCGCGGCTATCTGCACCTGTCCGTGACGCAGACGCGTCTCGAAGCGGATCTCGTCGGTTTCGATTCGGTGCGCGAGACCACGGCCGTCGGCCGTTCACTCGCACGCTTCGCGCTCGAGGACGGGCAACGGGGTCTGCGCACGGGCTGAGGGGAAGCGCGCATGCCGCTTGCCGTTTTTCAACGGTCGTTGTAAATCTTCGCCATCTCCTGCGTTACCGCCGGACACGAACGGAGACAGCCACGATCATGACGCGATTCCCGACCATTCTCCTTCTCGGCCTGGCAGCGTCCCTGCCCGTCAATGCCGTCGCGCAAACCGCAACACCGACGGGCGCGACAGCCAGCACCACGCTGCCCTTGGTGGAGAAGCAGGTCTTCACGCTGCCGAGCTACACCACGGTAGCCGGCGAGACGATCCCGGATGTGCGGCTAGGCTACGAGACTTACGGCAGACTCAATGCGCGCGGCGACAACGCCATATTCATCGCGCACTTCTACTCGGGCAACTCGCACGCCGCCGGCAAGTACGCAGCCGGCGATCCACTGCCTGGCTACTGGGACGCGATCATCGGCCCGGGCAAGGCCATAGACACCGACAAATATTTCGTGGTCAGCGCGGATACCTTTGCCAATCTCAACGTGGCCGACCCGAAGGTTGTCACCACCGGCCCCGCTTCGATCGACCCGCGGACCGGCAAGCACTATGGCCTGCGGTTTCCGGTGGTCAGCCTGCGCGACTCGGTGCGTACGCACAAGGCACTGCTCGACCAACTCGGCGTGAAGCGCCTCGTCGCCGTAGCCGGCGCCTCGGGCGGCGCGATCCAGGCCATGGAATGGGCGGCGCTCTACCCCGAGTTCGTCGAGCGCGTGGTGCACGTGATCGGACCCGGCTTCGAGATCCACCCGTGGACGATCGCGCTGGTGGACGCCTGGACCACGCCGATCCGCATGGATCCCGCCTGGAACAACGGCGACTACTACGGCGGTCCGGGTCCGCGTGTCGGCGTCTCGAAGTCGCTGAAGATCCTCACCTTGACGGCGCGTCATTGGCGCTGGTCGGGAGAGACTTTCGGCTATGCCCACAGCGCGCGGCTGCCGAATCCGGACAAGAACATCAGTGGCCAGTTCCAGATCGTCGATGCCTTCGACATCGTCGGTGACATGCGCGCCAGCGCCATCGACGCCAACAACATGATCTACATGTCGCGTGCCGCCTCCCTGTACAGGTTGAGCGACAGTGAGATCGACGGTATCAAGGCGAAGTTGCTGTTCGTGCCGGCCGAGAGCGACCTCATCTTTCCGCCGCAATTCAGCGAACAGGCGGCCGCGCGCTTCACTCGCGCCGGCGGGCGTGCCGAAGTCTTCATGCTGAAGGGTGGCGGCGGTCATCTCGACGGCCTGTTCGAGATCGCGCAGGCGGCCGGGACGATCCGTCAGTTCATCGAGTCGCCTTGACCGAACGTCGGCGGCGCGGGCCGCAGACGGCGCGGAAGCCGGCGGAAATGAACGGGACCAAGCGCTCGTGGACGCTCTCCAGATCGCTCGATCGGCACACACCCTGAGAGAGGTTGTCGATACGCCCGGTCTCGGCAAAGGTAAGGGTCAGCGCGCCCGAGAGGAAATGATAGCTCCAGTAGATGTCGCGCTTGTCGCAGCCCGGCATCGCCTGCTGCAGCGCGCGGATGAACGCCTGCACCACCGGATCGAAGTAGCGCGTCATGATCACGCCGCCGAGGTCCTTGGAGTTGTTGACCTGGGCGATGATCGCGAACCACGCCTTCCAGCCGGCGCTGCCGCGACTCGAGCGGTCGAGCAGCGGATGGGTGAACGCGTCGATGATGCTCTCCACCGACGGCGCGCGCGGATGCGCGCGGTCGATCACCACCTCGAGCTTGCGCAGGCGCTCCACGTTGAGGATCTCCGCCCGGCGCATGAACACCGACTCGAACAGCAACTGCTTGCCGCCGAAGTGGTAATTGACCAGAGCGACATCGACGCCCGCCGCGCGGGTGATGTCGCGAACCGAGACGGCATGGAAGCCCTTCTCGGCGAACAGCAA
>CAZIRD010000039.1:17089-19522 GCA_964541625.1 uncultured Acidibacter sp. | reverse complement strand
GAGGAATCCCTTCAGGACGTGCCGATCGCCGTCACCGCCATCACCGGCGCGGCGCTCGAACGCTCCGGCGCCGCCGACATCGGTGAGCTCGCACAGGTGGTGCCGAGCGTGACCCTCGAGCCCTCCCGCGCCACCAACTCAACGCTCACCGCCTTCATCCGCGGCGTGGGTCAGCAGGATCCGCTCGCCGGCTTCGAGCAGGGCGTGGCGCTGTACGTCGATGACGTTTACATCGCCCGCCCGCAGGGCGCGCTGCTCGACATCTACGACGTCGAGCGCATCGAAGTACTGCGTGGACCGCAGGGCACGCTCTACGGGCGTAATGCCGTCGGCGGCGCCATCAAATACGTGACCCGCCGGCTCGGCACCGAGGCCGAGTTGCGCACGCGCGCGACCGTTGGCAACTACGGCCAGCGCGATCTCGTGCTGACCGGCACACTGCCGCTCTCCGACGCCTTCCGCTTCGGCGCCTCGGTAGCGTCGCTGAACCGCGACGGCTACGGCAAGAACCTCACGACCGGCAAGGGCAACTACGACAAGGATGTGCTCGCGTATCGGCTCAGCGCCGAGTTCGACCCGTCGGATTCATTGTCAGTGCGCCTCGGCTACGACAAGACCGACGACAAATCCGCGCCAGTGGCTGGCTGGCGACCCTTTGCCGGCGCCGTGAGCAAGGAACCCGTGCTCGCGAACAAGCGCGACACGCTGGCGGGAGCGGCGATCCGTCCGTCCACCAAGGGCATCAATGGCAACAACCAGGTCAAGGCCGAGGGTGTGAAACTCGCCATCGACTGGCGGGTATCCGATGCGGTGACGCTGCGCTCGATCACCGCAGACCGCAACGACTACTCCGAGTCGGTGATCGACTTCGATGCCCTCTCGGTGATGGACTTCGACGCGCCGGTCAAATACGACAACGAGCAGTTCAGCCAGGAGCTGCAGTTTCTCTATGGCAGCGGCGCCTGGAACGCCGTGGTCGGCGCGTACTATCTCGACGCCAGCGCCGCCAACGACTTCGACGTGGTGCTCGGCCAGGTGGCCGGCGGCATCACCGCTTACACCGGCGGCTCGGTGGATACCAAGGCCTGGTCGGCATTTGCCGACGTGACCTATCAGATCAATGACGCCTGGGCGGTGTCCGCCGGCGGCCGCTACACCAACGACGAGCGCGCCGCGGATATCTTCCGCGCCAACTACCTGGGTCTCGCCTCGCCTTTCTTCGGCGCAACCAACGCGATCCGCATCGCGGTAGGCAGCGATTTCGAAGCCAAGCGTACCTACACCGACTTTTCGCCGCGCATCAACCTCAGCTACCGCGCCAGCGACGACACCAACCTGTATCTGAGCTACAGCCAGGGCTTCAAGGCCGGCAGTTTCGACCCGCGCGGCGCGAACTTCGCCACGCCCGAGGTCGCCAAGGGCTTTGGACCCGAAAACCTCGACTCCTACGAGGCTGGCCTGAAGTCGAACTGGCTCGACGGGCGCGCCGTGACCAACATCGCCCTCTTCTACAGCGACTATCAGGACATGCAGATCCCGGGTTCGGTCGGTGTAGACACCAACCGGGATGGCATCAACGACAGCTTCGTCGGCACGGTCACCAACGCTGCGCAGTCGACCATCAAGGGCATCGAGATCGAGGGCAACGTGCTGCTGAGCGATGCATGGTCGCTGCAATTCGCCACCAGCCTGCTTGATGCCAAGATCGACGAGTGGCTGGTCAACAACATCAACGTCGCCGCGCTGCGCAAGGTGCAGAATACGCCCGAGTCCATGGCGTTCGTCGCGCTCAACTACACCACGTCGCTCGCGGGTGGTGTACTCAACGCCAGTGCAAACGCCTCGCGCCGCGGCTCGGTGGTGCAGTTCGAAGTGCCGAATCCGCTGATCGACCAGGGCGCCGTCACGCTGGTGAATGCCAGTCTTTACTGGACGTCTGCCTCAGGCCAACTCTCGCTCGGTCTGCACGGCAAGAACCTCACCGACGAGGACGTGAAGACCGCGGGCTACTGTTTCGGCGTGGCGAGCACGGGCTGTCCGTCGGCGCTCGGCATCGAGAACAACGTCAGCGTGTTCTACGGCGCGCCGCGCACGGTCTCGGCAAGCATCGAGTACCGCTTCCGCTGAGCGCAGGCGGACGGCGATCGTGGCCCATTTCGACGCGCCGGAGCCGTTGCTCCCCGAGATCATCGACGGCCACGCGGCCTCGCAGGCTCGCAGGCCGGCGTTGGTCTGCGAGGGTCGGGCGCTGAATTGGGGCGAGTTCGGCGCCACGATCCGCCGCACGGCGTCCGCCCTCGCTGGCGCGGGTATTGCCCGCGGCGAGCGGGTGGCGGTGCTGATGGGCAACTCGGTTGCGATGATCGAGGTGCTGTTCGGTTCCCTGCGGGCCGGCGCCTGCGTGGTACCGCTCAACACCTCGGTCGCCGATGC
>CAZIRD010000039.1:3051-16989 GCA_964541625.1 uncultured Acidibacter sp. | reverse complement strand
GTTCCCTGCGGGCCGGCGCCTGCGTGGTACCGCTCAACACCTCGGTCGCCGATGCAGCGATCGAAGCGATGATCAACGATTGCGGCGCCGCCGCGGTAGTTGTCTCGCCCGAACATCTTGCGCGGGTGACAGCGATGCAACTGCCGGCGGTGCGCTTGCGGATCGCCAGCGGACCGCATCCGCAGCCACTGCCTGAGCCATGGCTCGACTACGAAACATGGCGAGCGTCTGCCGATGCCGCGCAACCACTGCCGCCGCTCGCGGCCGAAGATCTGGCCAATATCATCTACAGCTCGGGTACCACGGGTATCCCGAAAGGCATCGTTCACGATCACGGTCGGCGGGCGTCCTGGGCGCGTAGCCTGGCGATCGTCCTGCGCTATGACAGTCGCGCAGTCGCGCTCTGTCCGATCGGTCTTTACTCGAACATCAGCTGGGTCACCATGCTGTGCACAGTGGTGGTCGGCGGCTGCATCGTGGTGGAGCCCGGCTTCGAGGTCGAGGCCACGCTTGCGACCGTAGCCCGCCAGCGAATCACCCACACCTCGCTCGTGCCCGTGATCGTCCAGCGCTTGCTTGAAAGCGGCCGACTGCCGACTGCCAAACTCGACTCGCTGCGCGCCATCATGTGCTGCGGCTCGCCTCTGCCGATCGAACTGAAGAAGCGTGCGCTAAGCGAATTCGGCGGCGATTTCATAGAGCTCTACGGACTCACCGAGGGCGTGATCACCACCCTTGACCCCGAGGATGCCGCCGGCCGCGAGGCCTCGGTTGGTCGCCCCCTGCCCGGCACGCTGCTGCGCATCATTGATGAGTCCGGCAGCGAACTGCCCATCGGCGAAGCCGGCGAGATCGTCTCGCGCGGCCACATCACCATGACCGGCTACTACAACCGGCCGGAGGCTTCGGCGGATTCAACCTGGACGGATCGGAACGGTCAGCGCTGGCTGCGCACCGGCGATGTTGGCCGAATCGATGCCGAGGGCTTCCTCTACATCGTCGATCGCAAGAAAGACATGATCATCTCCGGCGGGCAGAACATCTACCCGACCGACATCGAAAGCGTGATGCTCGGCCATCCGCTGGTGGCAGAGGTCGCGGTAATCGGCATTCCAAGCCAACGCTGGGGCGAGACGCCGTTCGCCGTGGTCGTGCCGCGGGCGACGCCGGGCGAACCGGAGACGCTCGCCAGCGAGCTGCGCGACTGGGTCAACCAGCGTGTGGGCAAGCAACAGCGGGTGTCAGGGCTGCGCCTCGTCGAGCGCTTGCCGCGTAACCCGAATGGGAAGATTCTCAAGCGCGAACTGCGGACCGAATACGCCAAACTCGCTGGCTGACCGCAACGCCGGGGTAGCCCGCGGAGGAATCCATGCTCAGTTTGCTCGGCTTGATACTTGGACTGGCGCTGCTGATCTACCTGACGATACGCGGCATCGACCTGCTGATTGCCGCGCCCTTGTGTGCCTTGGTGGTGGCGCTCTCCAGCGGCTTCGCACTCTTCCCGCAGACCGCCGTCGAGGGCATGCCCGCTTTCTCTTCTGCCTACATGGGCGGCTTTGTCGGCTTCGTGCAGACCTGGTTCTTCATGTTCCTGCTGGGCTCGCTGTTCGGCAAAGTCATGGAGGCGAGCGGTGCCGCCGACGCGGTCGCGGAGTGGATCGTTGGCAGGCTTGGCGCACGACACGCAGTGCTCGCGGTGGTGGCCGCCTGCGCGGTGCTGACCTACGGCGGCGTCAGTCTGTTCGTGGTCGCCTTCTCGGTTTATCCCATGGCGCTGTCGCTGTTTCGTGTCGCCGATCTGCCGCGGCGCTTCATCCCCGGCGCGCTGGCCTTCGGCTCGGTCACCTTCACCATGACCTCGGCGGGTTCGCCCGAGATCCAGAACTGGATACCGATCAAGTACCTCGGGACCACGCCGTATGCGGCTGCGGCGGAGAGCGCAGTGGTCGCCGCCGCCATGGCGCTCGGCGGATTCCTGACACTGCGGTGGATGGTGCGGCGTGCAGTCGCCGCCGGTGAACGCTTCACGGCGCGCAGCGACGATCCGCAGCGCGAGCAGCGTGCGCTGCCGGCGATGTGGCGCGGCATCCTGCCCCTGCTCGCCGTGCTCGCGGTGTCATTCCTGCTGCACGACGCGCTGCAGGAGTCCGCGCTGATTGTGGCTCTGGGCGTCGGCGTACTCGGGGGATTGCTGCTCAACCTCGAATTTCTCAAGGGCCGGCTCGGCATCGCGGTCTCCGGCGGCACGCTCGGCGCATTGATCGCGATCGCCAACACCGCCGCGGTGGTGGGATTCGGCGCCGTCGCCAAACTGACACCCGGGTTCCAGGCGGCCGTCGATGCCATGACGCAGATCCCGGGCGATCCGCTGCTCGGTGCAGCCGTGGCCGTGAGTGTGATCGCGGGGCTCACCGGCTCCGCCTCGGGCGGGCAGAGCATCGCGCTACCGATCCTCGCGCCCCACTATCTCGATCTTGGCGTCAACGCCGACGCACTGCACCGCGTGGTCGCCATCTCTTCCGGGGCGCTCGACTCCTTGCCGCACAACGGCTACGTGGTGACGACGCTGCGCGGCATCTGCAAAGAATCGTATTCCGCTGCCTACCCGGCGGTGGGTGTGCTGACGGTAATCGTGCCGGCGCTAGGCACGGCGCTCGCCATTGTCCTGCTGAGCGTCTGAATTCAGACGCCGAACCGGGTCTTTGAACCGAGTGTCGCGCCCAGACCCTCAGGCGCCGAGGAAGCGGAGCACTTCGCGGACCCAGTTCGCCGGCTGCTCATCGATGATGTCGTGCGAGCCGCCGATGAGTTCCGCGTAAGCAAAGAAATCGGCGCGCAGCGCGTACGCGCGGCGTGTCGAGTCGTACAGGTCTTCGCCGGTGTTGGTGAGCAGCAGTGTAGGCACGGCGAGTCGGCGCAGTACCGCCTCGAGGTCGGCACCGATGACGAGCGGAAAAGCACGCCAGTTGGTTTCGCCGCGGTGCAGCGCCTCGACGGTGTAGCGATGCATCAGCCGGATGTCCTGCCAGCCGGGCGTCGAACGCAGGCGGTTCTCCCAGGCAGTGAGCAGATGGCTGCCGTCGGCCCGCGGCTCCTTGGGGCCGAAATAGAACGTGGCGAAATGGTCGCGCTCGGCCTGATCGAGCAGCGGAAAACCGTTCAACACGAGTTTGCTCACCGCCTGCGGAGACTGCGCGGCGAACACCGCAGCGAGAGCGGCGCCCGTGTGGTGACCGACGAGCGCTGCCTTCGACCAGCCCATGATGGCGAGCGCGGCCGGAATGATGGCGGCGAAATCGGCCAGCGTCGCGTCGGCTGCGGCGGCGTCCGACATGCCAAAGCCCGGCATGTCGAGGGCCAGCGCATCGAAGCCGGCCGCGGCGAGCGCGGGCATCACCGCCTCGAACTGCGTGGAGGACAGCGGCGACTGGTGCAGCAGCACGAGCGGTTTCGCCGTGGCTACGCCGGCCCCTGCACCGGCACCGGCAGACTGTGACGGCACCTCGACACAGCGCCGATAGTGGATTTGGCCGTGCGGGCCGTCGAAGTAGCCGCGACGGATCGGCGTGGCGGACGCGGTCATCATGTGAACGAGTCTAGCCGTCAGCGCGGGATTTGCGCCTACAATCGCCGCAGGCTACCCCTGCGTGAACATGAACAGTCCCGAATCCAGCGAACGCACGCCGATGACGCGCGTGGTGGTTGCAGCGTCCACCGGCACCGTCTTCGAGTACTACGACTTTTTCCTCTACGGCAGCCTCGTGACCTTTTTCGGCGCGCTGTTCTTCCCGCCGGGGAATGAGACGGCTGCGCTGCTCGCCAGTCTCGCCGCCTTCGGCGCCGGGTTTGCCGTCAGGCCGCTCGGCGCGCTGGTTTTCGGCCGTCTCGGCGATCGGGTCGGCCGTAAGCAGACCTTCCTCATCACCATCGTGCTCATGGGTCTGTCGACAGCGCTCGTGGGTCTGATCCCGACCTTCGAGACCATCGGCTGGTGGGCGCCGGCGCTGCTCGTCACCCTCCGGCTGGTGCAGGGACTCGCGCTTGGCGGCGAATTCGGCGGCGCGGCGATCTACATCGCTGAGCACTGCGACACGCGGCGGCGCGGCTTTTTCACGAGCTGGATCCAGACCACCGGCACCGTGGGACTCGTGCTCTCGCTGCTCGTCATCCTCGGTTGCCGCTACGCACTCGGCGAGGAAGCCTTCCGCGCCTGGGGCTGGCGCATCCCCTTCCTGGTATCCGTGCTGCTGCTCGCGTTGTCGGTGTACATCCGCATGCAGATCGCCGAATCGCCGCTGTTCGAAAAGCTCAAGCGCGACGGCGGACTTGCCGAGGCGCCGGTGCGCGAGACGCTGTTCGCACCCGAGCATCGGCGTCGCATGGCGGCGGCGTTGGTGGTGGCTGCAGCCATGGCGCTGAGCTGGTACACCGCACAGTTCTATTCGCTGGTTTTCCTGCAGACGGCGCTGCTGATCGACAACGCGACCGCATCACTGATGATCGTCATCGCGCTGTTGCTCGGTATGGGTTTCTTCGTGGGCGGCGGCGCCCTCGCCGATCACGTCGGACGCCGACCGGTGATGCTCGCAGGCATGCTGCTCTCGGCGCTCGCCATCATGCCGGCGTATAGCGGCCTGCTGGCGGTGGGCAATCCAGCGCTGGCGGCCGTGCAAGCCAGCGCACCGATCACACTCTACGCGGCGCCGACCCGCTTCGATCCCTTCGCGGGTGCCGCCGATCTCGATGCCGCCACACGCGCACGCGACTACCTCGCCAAGCGCGGCATTTCCTACGCAAATGCCGCGCCGCTCGACGGCGAGCCCCTCGTCATCACGGTGGCCGGGACACGGCTGGTCGGCTTCGATCGCGAGACGCTGCAGCAGACGCTCACCGATGCCGGCTATCCGGAGCGCTCCGCGGTCACATCGCTCAGCAACGTCGCAGACCTCGACGCGACGCACCTGAAGTTGATCGGTCTCATCCTGCTGATGATCCTGGGTGCCGGACTCACCTGCGGCCCCGGTGCCGGCTGGCTTGCCGAGATCTTTCCTACCCGGATCCGCTACACCGCGCTGTCCGTCCCATACCACCTGACCAGCGCCTGGTTCGGCGGCTTCATGCCGCTCACCGCCGCCTGGCTCGTCGCCCGCTCCGGCGATGTTCTCGCGGGACTCTGGTACCCGGTGGCGGTAATGGGCAGCGCTTTCGTGCTGGCACTATGGCTCGTGCCGGAGACCCGGGACCGGGAGCTGTGACCCTCAACCGGCAGTGGCTGCTCGCCGCGCGGCCGGTCGGGCCCGTGCGCGCCAGTGACTTCCGTCTGGTCGAAACACCCCTGCGGCCACTCGTCGACGGGGAGTTCCGCATCGAAGTGCTTTACCTCGGCGTCGCTGCCGTGATGCGCGGCTACATGCTCAACACCGAAAAGTTCGAGCGGCCGCTGCAGATTGGCGATGTCATGCACGGCCGCGGCGTCGGTCGCATCGTCGAGTCGCGCAATCCGCAGTGGCCCGTAGGCGAGATCGTGCACGGCAAAATGGGCTGGCAGCAGTACGCCATCGCCGACGGCTCGCCCTACTTCCTCATGTACAGGGTGCGACAGCGCCTCGTGCCGGTATCGACAGCGCTCGGCGTGCTCGGTCTCACCGGCTTCACCGCCTACCTCGGCCTCGTCGATATCGGCGCACTGCGCGCCGGCGATCGCGTACTGGTGTCCGGCGCCGCGGGCGGTGTCGGCTCCAGCGTCGGGCAGATTGCGCGCAACCTGGGCGCCGATCCCGTGGGTATCGCCGGATCGCCGGATAAGTGCGCCCTGCTGAGCGCACGGCTCGGCTACCGGGCGGCCATCGACTATCGGCGCGAGGCGGTCGAACAGCGCATCGGCGAATTGCTGCCCGAGGGCATCGACGTATTCTTTGACAATGTCGGCGGCGAGATCCTCGATGCCGGCCTCGCCCACCTCAGGCGGCATGCACGGGTAGTGCTCTGCGGCGCGATCTCGCAGTACATCGATGGCGTCGAGCGCCCCTACGCGTTGCGCAACGGCTTCGCGATCTTCAAGAAGATGGCGCGCATGGAGGCGTTCTTCATTTACGAGCTGGGCGAGCACTTCGCCCGCGCCGAAGCGCAACTGGCCGAGTGGATCGCCGCAGGCAGGCTCGAGTACCAGGAAGACATCCTCGAGGGCATCGAACGCATGCCCGACGCGTTGATCAGGCTGTTCGCAGGCCAAAATGTCGGCAAGCAGCTGGTGCGTCTCATGCCCGACGCGGGCTGAGGTCACGGAACGCGCGGCGCGCTCCGCCGCGCGCACAAAGAAAAAGGCCCGGGTTTCCCCGGGCCTTCTTCATTCGACTGTCTGTGAGGGACGGTCGACTGGGCTATTACCAGCGGCCACCGCCGCCGCCCATGCCGCCACCACCGCCGCCACCGCCGCGGTAGCCACCGCCGCCACCGCCGCCACCGCCGCGATAGCCGCCACCACCGCCGCCGCCGCCCGGACGGCCACCGCCGCCACCGGTACGGGGACGATCCTGCGCTTCATTGACGCGCAGCGGACGACCACCCATGGAGTAGCCGTTGAGGGCCTGGATCGCGCGAGCCGCGTCTTCCTGAGCCATCTCGACGAAACCGAAACCACGCGGACGACCGGTATCACGATCGACGGGCAGCGCGACCGAAGTCACTGTGCCGTGCTGCGAGAACAGCGTGCGAACCGCTGCCTCATCTGCCGAAAAAGGCAGGTTGCCTACATAGATTTTTGCCATCTCTGGACACACTCTCCAACTAACTATACAAACGCCGTAGTATTGGTCTCGCCTTGCGACGACGACATCCACCGTGGCTCCTGATCGATGTCGATTCGGCAATGCAGACCGGCGTAACTACGCCCAGAGATGCAGACAGAAAGGCAACGATCGCCCGGGAGTCTAACACCAAGCCAATTCCGCAACATGCATTTTCGCAAATTGTGGTAGGCGATCCTGAGGCGGCGCATAATGTTGTCTAAACGCAACATCATCGGTCGTCGCTGACGGCCCAGCGAGAGTCCCCCTTGGCGTCCTCCGATCCCGCATCCACGACTGCATCGTCGTCCTCCGGCGCGCCGCCCCCCGGCAAGCCACCCGGCGCTGCGAACATCGCGGCCCTGCCCGGCCTCGCACTGGCGGCGGGAATCGCCGCGGCGGCCTTCGGCCTGCGTGCCGCCGGAATACCGGGACTCACCAAGATCAGCCCACTGATGCTGGCTATCCTGCTTGGCATGACGGTGCGCAATCTGCTCGGCCGCCCCGAAGCGGCGCGTGCCGGCATCGCGCTCTGCCTGCGTGCGCCGCTGCGTACCGGCATCGTGCTGCTCGGCCTGCAGGTAACGCTGGCTGAAATCCTCGGCATCGGTCTGGCCGGACTCGCCATCCTCGCCTTCGCGCTTCTCGGCACGTTTTTCTTCACGCTTTGGCTCGGCAAGCGGCTCGGTGTCCGTCCGGGTCTTGCGACGCTGATCGCAACAGGCACTGGCGTTTGCGGCGCCTCGGCGATCGTCGCCGCAAATACGGTAGTGAGGGATGACGAGGAAGCCGTCGCCTATGCGCTCGCCACCGTGACGCTGTTCGGCACCATCGCCATGTTCGCCTACCCGGTGCTCGGCGGTATTCTGCCCCTAGCCGAGCGCAGTTATGGTCTCTGGACCGGTGCCTCGGTGCACGAGGTGGCGCAGGTGGTGGCGGCCGGCTTTGCGCGTGGCGAGGCGACCGGTGAATTCGCGACGGTGGCGAAGCTCGCGCGCGTCTTGATGCTCGCACCGCTCGTCATCGGTATGGGTATCTGGATGCAACGGCAGCTCGCCCGCGCAGCGACGGCCGAGAGTGCAGTCGTCCGCGGGCGCGTGCCCATGCCCTGGTTCGTGTTTGGCTTCCTCGGCATGGTGTTGCTCGCAGGCACCGGCTGGGTGCCCGCGGAAACGCGCCAGGCGGCGACGCTGCTTGCGCAAGCACTGCTCGCGCTCGCGCTCGCCGCCGTCGGCCTCGAGACCGATGTGCGCAAGCTCATCGCCCAAGGCTGGCAGCCGCTCGCGCTCGGCGCACTCGCAACCCTGTTCATCGCCTCGACGACGCTGCTGCTCGCGCTCGCCTGGCAGGGCTGAGCGATGCCGGTCAGCTGGTTCGAGCACCCTCTGCGGGCGTGAAAAAGCGCGCCACGCGCGGCGCAATCCAGCGCTCGACATCGTCGATCACCGCGAACATCGAGGGCACGATCACCAGCGTCAGCGCAGTCGAGGTGATGAGGCCGCCGATCACTGCGATACCCATTGGCGCACGGAATCCGCTGGCGGCCGTGCTCAGCGCGACCGGCAGCATGCCTGCGACCATCGCCACGGTCGTCATGATGATGGGCCGCGCACGCTTGTGGCCTGCCTCCATGAGCGCATCGAGCCGCGGCGTACCGGCCCGCATTTCTTCGATGGCGAAGTCCACCAGCAGGATCGAGTTCTTGCCGACGATGCCCATCAGCATCAGGAAGCCGATGACCACGGGCATGGAGAAGGGCTTGCCGGACAGCATCAGTGCGATCACTGCGCCACCCACCGAGAGCGGCAGTGCCGAGAGGATGGTGATCGGCTGGAATACGCGGGCGAAGAGCAGCACCAGCACCGCGAACACCAGCAGCACGCCGGCGAGGATCGCGAGCGTGAAGTTGTCGAGCAATTCCTTGAGGAACTCGGCCTGCCCCACTTCGACCAGCCGCACCCCCTCAGGCAGATTCTTGATCTCGGGCAGGGCATAGACCTTGGCGAGCGCTGGGCCGAGCTCGACACCCTTGGCGAGCTCAGACTCGAGCACCACGCGGCGGCTCTGGTTATAGCGGCGGATGGTCGACGGACCTTCGCCGAGGGCGATCTCAGCGACCGCCTTGAGCGGCACCGTCGAGCCCGAGGCGGTACGCACCGGCAGGTTTTCGAGCGTGGCGAGGTCACGACGCGAATCCTCGAGCAGGCTGACACGGATCGGCACCTGACGATCGGCGAGAGAGAACTTGGCCGCGTTCTGCGGCAAGTCGCCGAGCGTGGCGATACGGATGGTCTGGCTGATCGACGCAACCGAGACGCCGAGTTCGGCCGCGAGATCGAGTCGCGGCTTCACCAGGATCTCCGGCCGTTGCAGATCACCATTGATGCGCGGATCGCGTAATTCCGGCAGCGTCCGCATCGCGGTGACGGCGCGCCGAGCGGCCGCCTCGAGCTTTGCCGGATCCTCGCCCGTGAGATAGAGCGTGATCGGCAGTCCGCCGGGGCCGTCATTGCCGGAGAAACCGATGCGCGCATCAGGAATCTGCGCGAACGACGGCAAGACACGGTCCTGCCACTCCTTCTGCGACACCGACCGTTGATCGCGAGGCACGAGCGAGACGAAAATCTGTGCGCTGCGCACATCGTCGCCGCCGATCGACTCGACGACATCGGTCACCTCAGGCTGCCGCGAGAGCATCGTTGCGACCTGCGCGGACACCTTGGCGGTCTCCTCGAGGCGCACGCCGGGCGGCAATTCGATGGTCACCTGGGCCGCGGCGAAGTCCTGCGGCGGGATCAATGATTTGGGTACCGCCACCAGAAGACCGATGGAGAGCAGGAAGAACACCGTACCGCCGGCGAGCGTTGCGCCGCGGTGCTGCAAGGTCCAGCGCAGCGCCTCAAGGTAGGCGTTCATGAGCGGGCCGTCGGCGGAGCGGATCTCCTCGTGCGGCTTGAGGGTGTAGGCGGCGATCAGCGGCGTGATGAGACGCGCCACCAGCAGCGAGAAGAACACCGCCGCGGCGACCGTCAGGCCAAACTGCTTGAAATACTGGCCGGAAAAGCCACCCATGAAACTGACCGGCAGGAACACCGCAATGATGGTGGCCGAGGTCGCCACCACCGCGAGACCGATCTCGTCGGCGGCATCGAGTGCGGCCTGATAACCGCTCTTGCCCATGCGCATGTGGCGAACGATGTTCTCGATTTCGACGATGGCGTCGTCGACCAGCACGCCCGCCACCAGCGACAAGGCGAGCAGACTGATGTTGTTGAGCGTGAAGTCCTGCCAGTACATGAAGGCGAAGGTCGGGATCGCCGACAAGGGAATCGCCAGCGCCGAGATCACGGTTGCCCGCCAGTCGCGCAGGAAAATGAACACTACCAGCACGGCGAGGATCGAGCCCTCGATCATCGCCATCAGTGCCGAGTGGTAGGTCTCGCGGGTGTTCTCCACCGTGGTGAACACGCGCTTGACCTCGATATCCGGTGACTCGCGCATCAGCTTGGCGATTTCCGCCTCGACCGCATCGAGCGCCGCCACATCCGAAGCCCCGCGCGCCTTGAAGACACCGAAGCTGGTCGCCTGACGACCATTGACGCGCGACACCGAGCGCTGTTCGCCGACCGCGTCGCGCACCTCGGCGATGTCCTGCAGACGCACGCTCGCGCCGCCGGCGAGTCGGATCTGCGTCGCGCCGAGTTCCAGCGCGCTCGACGCCGCGCCAAGCACGCGGATCGACTGCTCGCCCCCGCCCACCTGCGCACGACCGCCCGGCGCGTTGAGATTAAGCACGCGCAGCTGCTGATTGACCTCGGCGGCGGTGATGCCGAGCGCCTGCATGCGGGCCGGGTCGAGTTCGACGCGGATCTCGCGACTGACTCCGCCGCCGCGCGACACCTGAGCGACGCCGACGATCGCCAGCAAGCGCTTGCTGAGCGTGTTGTCGACGTACCAGCTGAGCTGCTCGGGCGTACGTCCCGTGGTCGACACCGCAAACCAGGCGATCGCACCGCCCTCGACGTCGACGCGATTGACCTGCGGCTCATCGACGCCTTCCGGCAGATCGGCGCGGATCTTGCTCACCGCATCGCGCACATCGTTGAGCGCCCGATCGAGTGGCGTGCCGATCTGGAACTCGACGGTGGTGATCGAACTGCCCTCGGAAGCGCGCGAGCTGATGTTGCGCACATCGGCGACGCTGCGTACAGCGCCCTCGACCTTCTGCGTGATCTGCGTCTCGATCTCCGACGGTGCTGCGCCGGGCTGCGAGACCTGCACGAAGACGATAGGAAAAGTCAGGTCGGGGTTGAGGTTGATCGGCAGACGCTTGAAGCTGACCAAACCGATGAAAGTCAGCACCATGAAGAGGACGATCGGCAGCGTCGGATGCCGGATCGCCCATGCCGACATGTTTTTCATTGAGCCACCCGCACCGGCTCTCCGGCCCGCAGATAAGGCCCTGCGGTGGTGACTACGCGCTCACCGCCGGCGAGTCCGGCGGCAATCACCACGCCAGCGGCGCGCGCACCCTCGACGCGTACGCCGCGCCGCTGCACCTTGCCGGCCGCATCGACCGTGTAGACGTAGTTGCCCTGGTCGTCGCTCATCACCGCAGTCTGCGGCAACAGCGGACGCTGCCCCTTGCCGACGGCGATCTCGCCACGCGCGAAGGCGCCGGGACGCAGGTCGCGATGCGGCTCGAGATCGATGCGCACGCTGCCGAGCCGTGTCTGCGGATCGATCACCGCACCGATCAGGCGGACCTTGCCGCTGAAGTCCTGATCGACGCCGGTGACGCGCACGCTCGCCGGCTGACCGACCGCGAGCCGCGGCAGGTCCCGCTCGGCCACGTTGCCGCGCATCTCGATGCCGCCTGCGCGGCCGAGGCGGAACAGCGGCGTACCGCCGGGACCGGCGAGTTGGCCGACCTCGGCGGAGCGTGTAAGCACGATGCCGTCAAACGGCGCGCGGACTTCCGTGCGTCGCAGGCGCGCCTGCGCCTCGGCGAGCTGGGCGCCGACAACTTTGACCTTGGCTTCGGCGGCGATCGCCGCGGCCTCGCGGCGCTCGATCTCCTGCGCCGACAACGCGCCGATGCTGGCTACCGCCTGGGCACGCCGATAGTCGGCCTGCGCCACCGCAGCATTGGCCCTCGACTCCTGCAGGGAGGCCTCCAGACTGGCCACTTGCGGGGCCACCAGCGAGGTGTCGAGCTTGGCGAGCACCTGCCCGGCGCGAACACGATCACCCACCTCGGCGTACAGTCCGGCCACTCGACCGCTCTCGCCCTCGGCGCTGATCGCGGCCTCGTCGCGCGCGGCGATCGCCCCGGCAAAGGTCACGACATCGGCGATTTCCACCGACTTCACCACAGTGACCGACACGAGCGGCGACGGACTTGCCTCACCGCCGCGGCCGCCCGAGAAAACGAAAGTACGTAGTAAACCGAGGACAGTGAGCAGCAGCAGCACCGTGAGCGTCCAAATGATGCTGCGCGGGACGTTGGCGAAGAAAATGCGGGACATGGGACCTTCCGAAAAGCACAGGGCCACGGTCGATCCACGGATCGAGCCGGAGCGGAGAACAAGACAGGTGTTTTATTTAACTACAACAGTATAACGCGAGTCAATCCCGTCGCTGCGGGGACGGCGGGGTTTCGCCGGCCGCGCGACGGATACCGCGCATCACCGTGTTCGGCAGAAACGAGTTGTCCCACTCCTGCCCCGGCCCCCGCGGCGGGTTGTCGCCGACGCGCAGGATGACCAGTTGCTCGGAGGGGATCACGTACACCACCTGGTTGGCGTTGCCATCGAAGAGGAAGACATCATCAGCGAGGTAAGGTTCGGAGTGCAGCACACGCCGACCCTCGGGCTCGCGTGCGGGATTGGCGAAGCCGCGCCTCGCGATGTACTTGCCACCGACGTACACGCCGAGGCCGTACCACGGGTTCTGCGCGCTGCCCGTGCGCATCGCGGCCACGTAGCCCTCGGGCAGCAATCGACGCCCTTCCCAACGACCGTCCTGCAGCAGCAGCACGGCGAGTCGAACCCAGGACTCGGGCGGCAACATCAGGCAGCAGCCGGCATGCGCGACGCCGCCCTCGCGGTTAATCCAGATGGTGCCGCCCGGGGCGCCGATCCGCTGCAACACCTCGCGGGCAAGAAACTGGCCGTAGCGCACGCCGGTGGCGCGCTCTATGAGGATCGCAACCATCTCGGAGGTGGCGTTGTTGTACTCGTAGCGGCTGCCCGGCTCATCGACCACCGGATAGTCGTGGATGATGATTTCGTCGTGCCGCGGATGCAGGTACGCGCGATTGAGAATGTCCTCGGCCGCAGTGGCCGGCGCCTGCGGCAGGAAGCCCGAGCGCATGTCGAGCAGGTGCCGCACCAGAATCTTCGACCGGCGCGGGTCACTCCGCCACTCGGGGACGAAATCGGCGACCGGCTGGTCCAGCGAGCGGATCTTGCCGAGTGCAATCGCCCGGCCTACCGCCACCGCCGTCATGGGCTTGGCGAGCGAGCGCGAGGCAAAACTGTCAGCGGGCTGCATACCCTTGAAGTACTCGGCCGCCTCGATACGGCCCTTGCGCCAGACGATCAGTGCCGACGAATTGTTCTTCGCCGCGTAATCGCGCGCCTGCTGCAGCGCGGCGGGGTCGATGCTGCCCTGCCCGGCGCCGACGACCGGCAAGGACCGCGTCTTCGGGTCGCCGGCGACGGTCTCGAGCGGCGTGTAAGCCTCAAGCCCGAGTCCGCTCATGAACGATTGCTGCAACTGCTGGAAGCGCTTGAGATAGAGCGCTTCATCTTCGGCTGAAAAGTTGCGCGTTGCCGTGGACTCCGCCGCCTGCGCGCAGACCGCCGCGAGACCGCCGAGCAAGAGGACGAGAAGCTGATGCCGCTGGGTGTTTTTCATGGCGCGCAGACTACCGGTGGCCTCCCCCGCGTGCAAACCCGCTAAGCTTTCGCGCCATGCGTATCGCCAAACCCATCTTGCTCGTCAGCACCCCGCTGGGCGTACTCCTCGGGCTGCGCGAAGCCTGGCAGGTCGGCGCCTGGCTTGGGATGCTGATGTTGCTGCTGATCAGCGTCGTCTCAGGATTTTTCTGGCTGACCGTGCGGCGGATTCGAGCGGAGCGCGACCTCGG
>CAZIRD010000039.1:0-2951 GCA_964541625.1 uncultured Acidibacter sp. | reverse complement strand
TCTCAGGATTTTTCTGGCTGACCGTGCGGCGGATTCGAGCGGAGCGCGACCTCGGTGGCGCGGACTCCGGCGCCGACGACGCCTGATGAACCCCGTGCCGCCCCGCGTGGCACCACGAGGACGTCGCAGCGCGCGTCGCCGAGCAGCACCTCCAGGTCCGAACCGCGCGCTTCCGTCCAACTGCCCTCGTGGGCCGCAGCAACCACCAGAATGTCGGCGGCTACCCGCGCCGCGAAGTTGCCGAGGGTCTGCGGAGCGCCGTCAGTGTCGCTGCCTGCCTCGATCAGCCAGCCGTGGCACTGGGCATGGAAACGCTGCGCAATTTCCAGCACCGCCGCACGCGTGCCCCGGTCGGGCGCACCGAACTGCGGCGCCACCACGATACGCGGCGCGGGCGCCCAGGATCTGCCGCGGGTCAGCAATACTGGCGCCGTCGCATGACGCAGCAGCTGCATGAGTTCGGCACGCAGCGCCGGCGGATGCTCCCGCTGGCCTTCGTCCTCGAGACCAAGGACGAGCAGCAGCGGCGCGAGCGAATCGACGCAGGCGGCCACACCCTCCCACAAGCTGCCCGCGCAGACCACACTGGAGCCGACCTCGAGATCGGGCGCCGCCAATGAGACGCGCAGCGCCTGCAGGTAGCGGGAGTTGGCCGTGAGACAGGCATCGAGCTTGTCGCGGGCGGCCGTATCGCCGGCGTCTTTGCGCAGCGCCCAGCCGTGCTCGACATCGCAGGCGAAGAGTTCGAGTCGCGCCGAAAAATGGCGCGCGATGATCGACGCCTTCTGCAGCGCCGCCTGCGTACCACCGCCACGCTCGGCGACCACGAGAATGGAGGGTCGGCTCACGGCAGCGAATTCCGACGCCAGTCAGACCCCGAGTGCGGCACAGCGCGCACAAACCGCGGTCTCGGGCAGCGCCTCGCGGCGCGCTGTTTCGATTTCCAGACCGCAGCGCGCGCAGTCAAAGTATTCGCCGCGCTCAAGACGCTCAAGCGCTCGGCTGACATCCTGCAGAGAAGCCAGCGACGATATGCCAATGCCGCGCAAAACGTCCTCGTTTTCGCGCTGTGTGGCCTGCTCCTCGGAATCGGCCGATAGCGGATCACGTTCGTGGCGCAGATCGGCAGCGACGCTGTCGCTGCGCCGCATGAATTCCGCCCGACGGGCAAGCAGACGTTCACGGGCCAACTCGGTGGTGGTCATTTCAATACTCCGTTGGAGCAGCCACACGGGCTGCGTCTGCACGGTCGCACGCGCGGCGGGTCGCGGCCATTGCGGGAAGTACCTAGCGGCGGCATGCTAGGATTCATCGTGGCCGAAGACCTACCATGACCACGCCCCCGCCGCCTTCATTCCCGGCCGTCCAGCGCGAATTGCAGGCGCTGCTCGACGCGACCGTAGACGCCGTCATCCTTATCGACTCCCGCGGCCATATCGAGAGTTTCAACCGGGCCGGCGAACGACTGTTCGGCTATGCCGCCGGCGAACTGCTCGGCCGCAACGTCAGCATCCTCATGACCGGTCGCGACCGCGACGCCCACGATCAGTACATGGAGCGCTACCTCAACACGGGCGTCGCGCACATCATCGGTATCGGTCGCGAAGTCGACGCGCGCCGCAAGGATGGCTCGACCTTCCCCGTGTTCCTCTCGGTGGGCCGGGTCGCGGACGCCGACCCGCCGCGTTTCGTCGGCCTGCTGCACGACATCACCCTGCGGCGCGAGGCGATGGCGGCGATCCGTCGCGAGCGCGACCGTGCCAACCTCTATCTCGAAATCGCGCAGGTCTTTCTGCTGGCCCTGTCTGCCGACCGGCGCGTGCAACTCGTCAATCGCAAGGGCTGCGACGTCCTCGGCCGCCGCGAGATGGAGTTGCTGGGTCAGGACTGGATCGACGTGGCGGTGGCACCGGCGCAGCGCGCGGCGGTGCTGGCCGAATTCGAGGCGCTGGCCGAGCGCCCGATGCACGAGGAGCGTTACTTCGAACACGAGGTCGTGGCCGCCGACGGCCGCCACCGGTTGATCGCCTGGCGCTGCCTCGCCATGCGCAACGCGAGCGGCGAACTCATCGGCTACTTTGCCTCGGGGGAGGACGTCACCGACTCGCGTCGTGCCGCCGAGGATTCCGCACTCGCGCAGCAGCGCATCACCCAGGTCGGTCGGCTGGCCACCATGGGCGAGATGGCCGCCGGCATCGCCCACGAACTCAACCAGCCGCTGGCGGCGATCGCGAATTACGCCAATGCGGCGCTGCGCCTGCTGGTCGCGGCGGGTCCCGCCGCCGGCGATCCGGACGGCGATATCCGCCTCGCGCTTGATCAGATCAGCACGCAAGCACTGCGCGCCGGCGAGATCATCCGCCGTCTGCGGGCGCTGGTGCAGAACCGCGAGACTCGGCTGGAAGCCGCCGAAGTCAACGAGCTCGTCAATGAAGTACTCGGTTTCCTGCAGAGCGACCTGCGACACGGTGAGGTTCGGGTGGAGCGGGATCTCGATCGCGAGCTGCCGGTCGTGCTGCTCGATCGCATCCAGGTGCAGCAGATCCTGCTCAATCTCATCCGCAATGCGATCGAAGCGCTCGCCGACTGCCCGGCTGCCGAGCGCAGGTTGCAGGTGATCACCGCCACCGACGGCGCCGACCGGCTGCGGATCGAGATCCGCGACAGCGGACCTGGCGTGCCGGCGGAACTCATCGAACGTATTTTTGATCCGTTCTGCACCACCAAAGCCACCGGCACCGGCCTCGGCCTGGCCATCAGCCGTACCATCGCCGAAGCCCATCAGGGCAAACTCGCCTACGAGCCCATGCCAGGTGGCGGCTCGAGATTCGTCCTGCATCTGCCATGTCGAAGGGGAAACACCACATGACCAGACAGCCCGCTGTATTCATCGTCGATGACGACGACGCGGTTCGCAGTTCGCTGCGTCTGTTGCTCAAGTCAGCCGGTCT
>CAZIRD010000038.1:0-22229 GCA_964541625.1 uncultured Acidibacter sp. | reverse complement strand
CCGCGGACCTGAGCAACTGCAGATTGGCGACCCGGCGCGTCGCGGGCAGCTGGTGGCCCCGGTACTGGATGGCATCGTCGACACGCGTCGTGGCGATACCGTAGACAGCGCCGAGTTTGCCCGCCGCCTGCAGGACGTACGCGTGCTCTTCATCGGCGAAGAGCACACCAACGGCGAGTTTCATCGGGTGCAGTTGCGTGCCATCGAGGCGCTGCAGCGGGCAGGCCGCAAAGTCATCATCGGGCTCGAGATGTTTCCCTGGGGCAGTAATCCCGCGCTCGAGCGCTGGAGCCGCGGCGAACTCGAGGAGCAGCGCTTCCTCGACGAATCACGCTGGTACGAGGTGTGGTCTCACCACTGGGGTCATTACCGTGACATCTTTTTCTTTGCCCGCGACCATCGGCTGACGCTCGTCGGACTCAATGCGCCGCGCGAGGTGGTGCGTGCGGTACGGAGTGCCGGCGGCTTCGACGGCCTCGACCCCGCGGTTCGCAGTCGCCTGCCGCCGGTGATCGATCTTGCCAGCACCGAGCATCGGCAACTGGTGCGCTCCTACTTCGATGTCGACGACGCGCTGCACTCGAAGATGAGCCCGCAGGAGCAGGAGCGGCTGTATCTCGCGCAGGTGACCTGGGATGCCTCGATGGGCTGGCAGGCCGGACAGGCGCTGTCGGTTCCGGCCGATCCGCGCGAGATCGTCGTGGTGCTGATCGGCGCCGGGCATGTAGCCTACGATCTCGGTGCCGCGCGTCAGCTCGCCGCAGGCTTCAAGGGCGGCATCGCCTCGCTCATTCCGGTGACCGTGCCGCCGCGCGACCCGGCTTCGGCATCGCGTACGGTGAGTCGCGCCTACGCCCAATATCTTTGGGGTGTACCGCAGACGGCGCAGCCGACCCTGCCGGTGCTCGGTGTGTCGCTCATGGGCAGGCTTGGCAAGGAGCCGTCGCAGGTCATCCAGGTCGACGCCGCGTCGAGCGCCGCCGCAGCGGGTCTCCGCGTGGGCGACGTCTTGCGCAGTCTCGACGGTCTGCGCATCGACGGCACGGCGGCGCTGCAACGCAAGGTGGGAGATTACCGATGGGGCGATTCGGCGACCTTGGCGATCGAGCGCGAGGGCAAACCATTGGAACTGCGGCTGCATTTCCGCAGGCAACCCTGACGAGCAGCGGGTGGTCATCGCGGCGCACGGCGATCGTGCTGCTGTCGACGGTCGTCTGCAGCGTCCTCTTGCTGCTGCCGCGTGCCGTATCGGCGGCGACCGAGCCCGTCGCGCACTATTCGCTGCGTGTCGATCTCGATCCCGCGCAGCGCTCTCTCGGGGCGGAGGTTCGCCTCGAACTGCCTGACTCGACCGCCGGCCAGCCGGTCGAATTCCTGCTCGCCTCCACGCTGCAGATCGTCGAGGCCGAGCCCGCCGTGCAGCGCCTGCCGATCGACGGCGTCCGCACGTTCACCGGCATCAATGGCTCGGCCAACGCCATCACGGCTTCCGGGCGGGCAGCGCGTTACCGCGTGGTGCTCGCCCCAGGCAGCAAGACGCTGCGGCTGCGTTATCGTGGCAAGGTCGACTTCGGCTTCGAGACACCCGGACAGGAGTACGCGCGCGGCTTCAGCGAAACCGCCGGCGTCATCAACGATCAGGGAATCTATCTCGCCGGCAGTACGCTCTGGTATCCCTACCTCGGCGAGACGCTGTTCACCTTCGATCTTGCCGCTTCTGCACCCGCCGGCTGGCAGTTGATCAGCCCCGGCAGCGGAGTCGCTGACGCGGCGAGCGGCGCGCGCTGGAAATCGGCAACGCCGGTCGATGAACTGCATATCGTTGGCGGTCCGCTGACCCGCTACGCGCGTCAGGCGGGTGCGGTGACCGCAGAGGTCTACCTGCGCAAGCCGGATGACGCGCTCGCCGCGAAGTATCTCGAAGCGACGGCGCGCAACCTCGAGATGTACCGCACGCTGATCGGCCCTTACCCCTATGACAAGTTCGCGCTGGTGGAGAACTTCTGGGAGACCGGCTACGGCATGCCGAGTTTCACGCTGCTCGGCCCGCAGATCATCCGCTTTCCGTTCATCCTTACCTCGTCCTACCCGCACGAAATCCTGCACAACTGGTGGGGCAATGGTGTTTTTGTCGACTATGCGAGCGGCAACTGGTGCGAGGGGCTCACGGCCTATCACGCGGATCATCTTTACAAAGAGCAACTCGGTCAGGGCGCCGAGTACCGGCGCGACACGCTGAAAAAGTATCGCGACTTCGTCAAGGAGGCGCGCGATTTCCCGCTGTCTGAGTTTCGATCCAGGCACAGCCCGGCTACCGAGGCCGTAGGTTACGGCAAGGCGCTGATGACCTACCACATGCTGCGTCGACGCGTGGGTGACGAGGCCTACATCCGCGGACTGCAGCGCTTCTATCGCGAGCAGCGCGGCCAGCGCGCGGGTTTCACCGATCTCGCGCGTGCACACGGCGCTGCGGCGAAGCAGGATCTCGAGCCCTTCATGACGCAGTGGGTGACGCGCCCGGGCGCGCCGGACCTGCGCCTCGCCGACGTCACGATCGCCGCCGACGGCAGCGTGCACGGCGAATTGCGCCAGGTGCAGAAAGCGGCGCCTTTCGATCTCGAGGTTCCCGTTGTGCTGCGTACGACCGCCGGTGTCGAGAGTTTCAGCGTACGTAGCGCCGCGGCGCGCACGCGTTTCGAACTGCGCCCGCGGGCACCGGCGCTCGGTCTCGAAGTGGATCCGGAGTTTGACCTTTTCCGCTTGCTCGATGCCCGCGAGACCGCACCCTCGCTCGGGCAGATGTTCGGGGAACCAGAGGTCCTCGCCGTGTTGCCGGCCGCGGCGCCGTCGACGACGCTGGAAGCTTATCGGCAGATGCTCGACTTCTGGAGCGGCGGCGGCGCGCAAAAGTTCACCGTGGTCGAGGACCGGGCCTTGAGGACACTGCCCAAGGACCGCCCGGTGTGGATCTTCGGTCGCGATAATCTTTGGGCGACGAAGTTGTTCGCCGCCGATCCCGGCATCGGTCTGCAGCGTGACGCCGAGGGCATCAGTGCGAACGGCACGCGTTTGCCTTTTGCCGACCACTCGGTGGTAGTGGTTCGGCGCCACCCCGGCGATGCCGCGAAAGCAGTTGGCTGGGTCGTGGTCGAACCGCTCGACGCCGCCCCGGGACTGGCGCGCAAGTTACCGCACTACGGCAAGTATTCCTGGCTGGGTTTCGCCGGCAGCGAGCCTGCCAACACCGCCAAAGGCGAGTGGTCAGCCGCCGACTCGCCTCTGCACCTCGACCTGCGCGCGCCCGCGGCGCGGGGCGAGCCCTTGCCGGGCGGCGGTTATCCGCAACGTGCAGCGCTCGCGCGCCTGCCCGCCGTGTTCGATGCCACAGCGATGCTGCGCGATGTGGCCTGGCTCGCTGACCCGGCGCGCGAGGGTCGTGGCCTCGGCTCGAGCGGCCTCGAGCGCGCCGCCGAGCACGTCGCCTCGGCGTTCGCTGCGGCGAAGCTGAAGACCGTCGCCGAGATCCATGGCCCGACCGCAGCGGGTGGCGTGGACGGCTACTTCCAGCCCTTCACGTTCACCCCGCCGGGCGCGCAACAGCCGCTGCGACTGCGCAATGTGGTCGGCATGCTGCCCGGCAGCGATCCGCGCTTCGCTGGCGAAGCAGTGATCGTCGCCGCGCACTATGACCATCTGGGGCGCAGTGGACCGGGGGTGCGCGTCGGCGAGATCGGCCAGGTGCACCCGGGCGCTGACGACAATGCAAGCGGCGTTGCCGTGCTGCTGGAACTTGCGCGAGCCTATGCGGCCGCGGGACCGCCGCCGCGCACGCTGTTGTTCGTCGCGTTCTCGGGCGAGGAGGCCGGCCTGCAGGGCTCGAAGCATTTCGTTGCCCACCCGCCGCTACCGCTTGCCGGGATACGATCGGTAGTCAATCTCGACACCGTCGGTCGTCTTGGCCGCGGCGAGATCAGCGCACTCGCCACCGGCACGGCGAGTGAATGGCAGCATGTGTTCCGCGGCATCACTTTCTCCACGGGCATCGCGGTACGCAGCATTCCCGGCGCTGCGCAGTCTTCGGACCAGCAAAGTTTCATTGACCGCGGCATCCCGGGTGTCCAGCTGTTCACCGGCGCGCACCTTGACTACCACCGGCCGACCGACACCGCCGATCGCATCGATGGCGACGGCCTCGTCAAGGTGGCCACCGTCGCGCGTGAAGCACTCGACTACCTGTTGCAACGTGCTGGGCCGCTGACGGTGACGATTGATGCGCCTGCACGAAGCAGCACTCAGGCCGCGTCGGGCAGCGACGCGTCGGCGACAACGGGCGCAGCGCCGCCGGCGCGCCGTGTCTCGTTCGGCCTGGTGCCGGATTACGCGCACCAGGGGCAGGGCGTGCGCGCTGAATCGGTCGTTCCCGACTCGCCCGCGGCCCGCGCCGGAATTGGCGCCGGCGAGGTGTTGCTCGAACTCGACGGCAAGCCGGTGGCGAGCCTCGCCGAGTTTTCCGAGATGCTCAAGGGTTTTGCGCCCGGTGCCATCGTGCGCGCAAGGGTCGCGCGCGACGGTGAAGCCCGGACGATCAGCGTCGAGTTGACGGCCCGCTGAGTGCGGCAATTCTGGCGTCGACAGGCGCGTCCGTCGCGGGCCGGTCAGCGTGGGCGTCGAGCCCGAGGACCTCCTGGTAGCGCTGTTCGCAGCCATCGCAGCGACCGCGTGAACTGCACCAGCGCAGGCTCTTGCCGTCGAGCCGGCTCCAGAAGAGTCCGGCCGGATCGCGATCGAACTCGCGCAGCAACTCCAGGAAACTGCGGCTCGAAGCCAAGGGGCGGTGCCGACGCCAGCCGCGACCCTCAAAATATTCGAGCGCCCAGTCATTGCCGGCTGCGCGGTAGCGGAAGCGGGCGACCGGCACGGGTTCGCGCGTTCCGGCCACGCCGAGGATGCGCTTGAGCTGGTGGACGACCACCTGCGCGTCGTCGATGCGGTAACCGATCATCACGGTGTTGCGCGCGAGCGGCGGGCAGATCCGCGCGCAGTAGGCATCGAGCAGCCGCTCGATCATCAGCCGGGTATGTTGCGGGATGTCGTTCACGCCTGTTCCGCTGGCCTCGCTGGCGTCGGGCCGGGGCCGGCCGCTATTCTCGCCGCAATGAAGGATTCCGCAAAACTCGTCCACGAGGACGTCGGCGCAGCGGTGTTCGCCGCGATCCCGCCGCGTCGGGTGCCGCTCGCGAAGCGTTTGCTGTGGTGGTTGGTGCTGCGACTGCTGGCGAGTCGCGCCGGCCGTGCGATCATCGCCGCCCGCCAGCGTCCACGAACCGGAGAATGACACCCTTGCAATCCCTCTACATGCTGCTCGCCTTTCTCGTCGGTACCGGGCTCGTGGTGCAGGTCGGCCTTAACGCCACCGCCAGCCGTGTGCTTGGCGGCGCGCTGTACGGCACGCTGGCCAACTTCTTCATTGGCCTTGTCGCCCTGTTGCTGTTCTTCGTGGCCTCCAGACATCCCCTGCCTTCACGCGAGGCTTTCGCCGCCGTGCCCATCTGGGCCTGGCTCGGCGGTCTGCTCGGCGCCGCGTATGTCGGCATTGCCACCTTCGCTGGGCCGCGACTCGGGGCGTTGCTGCTGCTGTCGCTCACTGTCGGCGGCCAGATGCTGGCCTCGGTGGTCGTCGATCACTTCGGCTTGCTGGGCTTTCCGCAGCATCCGGTGACGCTGACCCGCCTCGCAGGCGTCGTGCTGCTGTTCGCCGGCATCTGGCTGGTGGCTGCCCGCTGATCGTCGCGGCGCGCCGCCGCGCATCGGCAAGCCTCAGGGTGCGGCGTCCTCGCAGTCTGCGCACAGCCCCTTGATTTCGAGCGAGGTCGGCTCCACCCGAAACCCGACCGCCAAAGATTTCTCTGCCAGCAGGCGGTTGATGTCGGGATCGTCGATCTCCACGACCCGATGGCATTTGCGGCAGACCAGAAACTGCGCAACGTGCGATCTTGCGGGCTCGTCGCAGCCGATGAAGGCGTTGATCGAATCGATCCGATGCACGAGTCCGGCGTCGATCAGGAACTCGAGCGCGCGGTATACGGTCGGCGGTGCCGCCTTGTCGCGCTCCTTGGCGAGTTCGCCGAGGATGTCATAGGCGCCGATCGGTTCGTGCGCGCGCCAGACGATCTCCAGTACCCGCCGACGCACCGGCGTGAGGTTGAGACCGCGACGTGCGCAGACCTCGGCCGCTGTGCGTACCGCCTGGTCGATGCAGGCTGCATGGTCATGTTCGGTCGCATGGGCGTGTGCGGCCGAGTGGTCATGGACGTCCGCCACCGCAGTGGCGTCCGCGGGCGCGTGGAGGTGTGCCGCCGATGGCGGGAGGACGCGAGCCTTGACCATGCCTTACGTTATCATCCGGTCGATATGGCTACCACGGAACGGGTACCCGTCACCGTCCTGACGGGATTTCTGGGGTCGGGGAAGACCACCCTGCTTAACCGCATCCTCTCCGAGAACCACGGCAAGCGCATCGCCGTGATCG
Organism: uncultured Acidibacter sp.; assembly: GCA_964541625.1. GTDB lineage: Bacteria > Pseudomonadota > Gammaproteobacteria > Steroidobacterales > Steroidobacteraceae > UBA964. The sequence goes on along the minus strand of CAZIRD010000038.1, from coordinate 15,700 downwards.
AGAACGAGTTCGGCGAGGTCGGCGTCGATCACCAGCTGGTGATCGGTGCCGAGGAAGAGATCTTCGAAACCAACAACGGCTGCATCTGCTGTACGGTGCGCGGCGACCTGCTGCGCATCCTCGGGCAGTTGCTTAAGCGCCGCGACAAATTCGACTACATCATCGTCGAGACCACCGGGATGGCCGACCCTGGCCCGGTGGCGCAGACATTTTTCCTCGACGATGACTTCAAACAGCAGTTCCTGCTTGATGCGATCGTCACGCTGGTCGACGCCCGGCACATCGAGAAGCATCTCGATGAGATGCAGGAGCCCGGCGAGCAGGTGGCATTTGCCGACGTCATCCTGCTCAACAAGACCGACCTGGTCACCGCAGCCGAACTCGAGCGCATCGAGCGTCGCATCCGCGCCATCAACGGCACGGCGAAAATCTTTCGCACCCGCAACGCCGACGTCCCCATCGATCGCGTACTCGACGTTGGCGCCTTCGACCTGCAGCGGGCGCTTGCAGTCGACGGGTCGTTCCTTGAGCCGCAGTATCCGTTCGAGTGGGCGGGCGTCTACCAGTTGCCGGCCGGTCGCTACACGCTGCGCACCGGCACGCCGGACGTCGCGCATGGTCATGATGCGCACGGGCACGACGCCCATGACCATGATCACGACCACGGCCACGATCACGCGCATGATCACGGCCATGACCATGATCATGACCATCACCATGGGCATGACCACGACCATACGGGCGGTCTCGGCCTCGTGATTTTGCCGGCAACAGCGGCGAGCGACGCCGGTCTGGCCGCGACCATCGAGTCAGCCGTGCGGGCCTTCGCCGAGGAGCCGGCCAGCGTGGTCTGTGGTGGTCGCATCCTGCCCGGCACGGCGCATCACGCCATCGATATCAGCCACGACGGTAGTCATTTCGATCTCGAGATCACTAAGGCGGGCGCTTACGCGGTGTTTTGCGAACATGCGCCGGCGGAGTTCAACCTGCGCATCGACGGCGCGAGTCCGGTGGCGCAGCGGGCGTTCGCTTCGCACCACCACGACGAGGAGATCTCCTCGATCGGTATCAGTGATCCGCGTCCGCTCGACCCGCAGAAGCTCAACGACTGGTTGTCCTATCTGCTGAAGAGCCGCGGCGCCGACATTTTCCGCATGAAGGGCGTTATCTCGCTGAAGGGCGAGGATCGCCGCTACGTCTTCCACGGCGTGCACATGATGTTCGATGGGCAGCTCGAGCGTCCCTGGCCGCCCACCGCGGCACGCTTGAACACGCTGGTCTTCATCGGCCGTAAACTTGACCGCCAGGAACTCGAGGCGGGCTTTCATTCCTGTCTCGCATGAGTCGCCTGTCTCGCCCGAGTCAGTGCCCATGAAGGCGGTGAACGCCATCCTCGAGCCGCGCGGCAGCGTGACGCTCGACGACTACGTGGTCGACATCGCCTGGTCGCCCGACGCGGCTCGCATCGCGGTGGCCGGCGGTGAGGGCAAAGTTTTCCTTGCGACGCTCGATGGTCAGGCGCTGGGTGCACGTGAGATCGGCCAGCACGGCATGGGCGCGCTCGCCGTGGCCTGGCAGCCGCGCGGCGCGTGCTTCGTCAGCAGCGGTCAGGATTCACGTATCAGTCTCTACGACGGGGACGGTGTCCTGCAGGCGACGCAGCGGCCTTCGATGAGCTGGACGACCGCGCTCGCCTGGTCGCCGGATGGCAAGCGGTTGGCCAGCGCCGCCGGCAAGCAGGTGTCACTCTGGACACCGGCGCTGCAGCCCGAACATTCCCTGACGCCGCTCTCGGCCACGGTCGTGGCGCTTGGCTGGGACAAGCCGGGACGAGATCTCGCCGCCGCGATCAACGGTGGTCTCGCGGCGTACCGTATCGAGCCGCCGCGTTTCCAGTTGCGCCATTACCCATGGGAGGCGCCTTGCCTTACCGCCGCGTTCAGTCCGAATGGCCGCTTCCTGGCCACCGGCACGCAGGACGGCACGGTGCACTTCTGGCACCTCTCGAGCGGTCGCGATGCGCAGATGCGCGGCTATCCCGGCAAGGTGGAGTACACCGTGTGGAGCGGCGACTCGCGCTATCTCGCAACCGCTGCCGATGATCAGGTGGTGCTCTGGGATTTCGGCGGCAAGGGACCGGAAGGTTCGCGGCCGCTGCAGTTGCGCGGGCATACCGATCGGATCGAGTGCTTGGCGTTCCAGCCGGCGGGCAATTTCCTCGTCACCGGTGGCCGTGACTGGCGCGTGTCGTTGTGGCTGCCGGGCAAGTCGCCGGTCGCCCTCGATGCGCAACTCACCGAGTCCGAGCCGACCTGTCTGCGCTGGTCCAGCGATGGCCGCTTCGTTGCCGTCGGCGAGCGCCGCGGCCGACTGACAGTGTATGAACTGGTGCGTATCGTCTAATTTTCCGGGAGTTCATCATGATGCCCAAGCCAGATTCTCTGCGCCGCCTTTGCGGCCTCGCCGTGTCCACCGTGACCGCCGGCCTCTGCGCGACCGCCATCGCCTTCGCTGCGCCGCCGGCGACTGCGCAGGAACTGAATGCGCGTGTCGATGCGAGCCTCGCCAAACTCGAGCCGCGGGTGCTCGGGTGGCGGCGCGACTTTCACCAAAACCCGGAACTCTCCAACCGCGAGGTCCGCACCTCGAAGATCGTCGCCGAGCATCTCAAGCAGCTCGGTCTTGAAGTACAGACCGGGGTCGCCAAGACTGGCGTGGTCGGCGTACTCAAGGGCGGTCGGCCGGGACGGACGATTGCGCTGCGCGCCGACATGGACGCGCTGCCGGTGGTCGAGCAGACCGACGTCCCGTTCCGTTCTCGCGTCACCACCACCTACCGCAACGAGACGGTTGGCGTGATGCATGCGTGTGGCCACGACGCACACACCGCAATCCTCATGGGTATCGCCGAGGCCTTTGCCGCCAATCGCGCCGAGTTGCCGGGGACGGTGGTGTTCCTGTTCCAGCCCGCCGAGGAAGGCGCGCCGGTGGGTGAGGAGGGCGGTGCCTCGCTGATGATCAAGGAGGGCGTACTTGAGCGGTATCGACCCGAGGCGGTATTCGGTCTGCACGTGTTCGCGAACATGCCGACGGGAATGATCGGCTATCGCGGCGGGCCGCTGATGGCGGGTTCCGATTCCTACCGGATCGTCGTCAAGGGCCGTCAGACCCACGGCGCGCGGCCCTGGGGCGGCATCGACCCGATCGTCGTTTCGGCACAGATCGTCAACGCACTGCAGACCGTCGTCAGCCGTCAGGTCGATATCACCGCCAATCCGGCCGTGGTGACGGTGGGCGCCATCAAGGGCGGCATCCGCCACAACATCGTGCCGGATGAGGTCGAGATGATCGGCACCATCCGCACTTTTGATCCGCAGCAGCGGGCAGGGATCGTCAGCAACATCGGTCGCATGGTCACCAACATCGCGGCAGCGAGCGGCGCGACGGCAACCTTCGAACTTGACCCGGGCAGCAACCCGGTGGTCCGCAACGACCCGGCGCTGACCGAGCGCGTGCTGCCTTCATTGCGCCGCGTGGCCGGTGCAGGCAACGTGCGGGCCGTGCCGCTCGTCACCGGCGCCGAGGACTTCGCCTTCTTCGCCGAGAAAGTGCCGAGCTTCTTTTTCTTTGTCGGCGTCACGCCGCGGAATCAGAACATGCTGACCGCGGCCTCCAACCACTCGCCGCTGTTCTACGTCGATGAGCAGGCCATCCCGCTCGCCAGCCGCGCCTTTGCCAACCTTGCGCTCGATTACCTCGCAGCGGGAAAGACCGCCGCTTCTGGGGCGCGCGACGGCCGCGCCAGCGCCGGCTCAGGCGAGTGAGGCGCTGATCGGCAGCCGACGAATTCTTTGGCCCGTGGCGGCATGGATGCCCCCGCAGACCGCGGCAGCGATCGGCGGCGTGCCCGGCTCGCCGATGCCGCCCAGCGGACCGTCGCTCGGCACGATCTTCACCTCGATCGCCGGCGTCTCCGCGATCCGCAGCACCGGATAGCTGTCGAAGTTGCCTTGCACGGCGGCGCCGTCACGGATGGTGATCTCGTCGCGCAGTGCCGCCGAGAGCCCGTAGATGATCGCGCTCTGCATCTGCGCAACCACCTGATCGGGGTTGATCGCGAGACCGCAATCGACGGCGCAGCTGACGCGATGTACGCGGACCTCGCGGCCTTCGACCGACACCTCCGCCACCTGCGCGACGATGCTGCCGAAGCTCTCGTGCAGCGCGATGCCGTGATGGTGTCCAGCCGGCAGCGATTTGCCCCAGCCGGCGAGTTCCGCGGCGGCTTCAAGCACTGCGCGATGACGCGGCTTGTCGGCGAGCAGCCGGCGACGGTATTCGAACGGATCCTGACCGGCGAGCGCCGCGAGCTCGTCGATGACGCCGTTACTGACGAAGCCGTTGATGGAGTGTCCGACCGAGCGCCACCACAGGTTGGGCACGGCCTCGGTGGTGTTGTGCACCTCGACCCTCAGGTTGGGGATCGCGTACGGGATGTCCGCGGCACCCTCGATGCTCGAGGGATCGAGACCTTCCTTGTTCACCAGCTTCTTGCCCATGGTGGTGTTGGCGAGTACTGGCTTGCCGACGATTACCGAGTGCAGGGCGACGGGCAGGCCATCGGCGCCGATGCCGGCGCGCACGCGGCTGATGCTGAACGGCCGGTAGTACCCGCGCCGCATGTCATCCTCGCGGGTCCAGACCACCTTCACCGGCTTGCCGACGCCGTTGGCGACCAGCGCCGCCTCAACCGAGAAGTCCGAATCGGCGCTCGCCCGTCGGCCAAAGCCGCCACCGAGGAATGTGGTGTGGATGCGCACGTTCTTGACGTCGATACCGAGCGCGGCTGCAGCCAGTTGTGCGTCCTGCGACTGTCCCTGCGTGCCGACCCAGAGGTCGCACTGGCCGTCCTTCACCAGCGCCACGGCGTTCATCGGCTCCATGCAGGCATGGGCGAGATAGGGCAGTTCGTATTCGACGTCGAACTGGCGACGGGCACGAGCCAACGCAGCCTTGGCATCACCAACGTTCTTGCCGACGATGCCTGTCTTGGCGGCGAGCGCCCGCCACTCGGCGCGCAGCGACTCGGTCGAGAGCTTGCGGCCCTCTGCGTCGTCCCATTGCAGGTCCAGCGCCTCGCGCCCCTTGAGGGCTGCCCAGGTGTGCGTCGCGATCACGGCGACGCCGCTCGGCACCTGCTTTACCTCGACCACGCCGGGCACGGCCTTTGCCCGGGTGGCGTCAAAGGATTTCAGTGTGGCGCCGAACACCGGGCTGCGGGCGACCACCGCGGTCAGCATCTCCGGCAACTGCACGTCGATGCCGAACACCGCCTCGCCGGTGACCTTGAGCGGCCCGTCGAGTCGCGGCTGCGGCCTGCCGATATAGCGGAAATCCTTGCGGTCCTTCAGGCGCACGCTTTCCTTGGCGGGCAGCGGTAGCGCCGCTGCAGCCTCGGCCAGTTCGCCGTAACGCAGCGTGCGACCACGCGGGTCGATCACCTTGCCGTCGTCGGTGCGCAGCGTGGCGGCATCGACACCCCAGCGCGCCGCGGCTGCCGAGACCAGCATGTGTCGCGCGGTCGCCCCGACATTGCGCAGGGATTCGTAGGTGGTGATGGTGCTCATGCTGCCGCCGGTGAACTGCGCCGGCAGGAAAGGATGGTTGAACACCGGGTCGAGCGGGCCGAACTCGACTTTCAGGCGTCGCGGGTCGAAGTCGAGTTCCTCGGCGAGGATCATCGGCAGGCCGGTATACACGCCCTGGCCCATCTCGCTCTTGCCGATGGTCACGGTGACCGTGTCGTCGTCGGCGATGCGCACGAACGCATGCGGCCGAAAATCTTTGGGTACGGACGCATCGCGCCCGCCGGTGAGGTAAGGACGCAGCAGCGTGCCGGCCGCGAGGCCGCCGACGACCACGCCCGCGCCGATCAGGAAGTGCCGGCGGCCGACGCCTGTTGCCGTGCCGTCCGCGCTCATGCCGCACCCCCGCCGCGCTTGATCTCCGCCGCACGCTTCACCGCCGCGCGAATCCGCGGGTAGGTGCCGCAGCGGCAGATGTTGCCGTTCATCGCCGCGTCGATGTCGGCGTCGCTGGGCGAGCTGTTCTGTTCGAGCAGCGCCGCCGCAGCCATGATCTGTCCGGACTGGCAGTAGCCGCACTGCACCACGTCGAGCTCCAGCCAAGCCTGTTGCACCGGATGTGTGGCGGCGTCGCCCGAGAGGCCCTCGATGGTCCGGATCTCGGCCTTGCCGACTGCGGACAGCGGCGTGACGCAGGCGCGGATCGGCTGTCCGTCGAGATGCACGGTGCAGGCGCCACACTGCGCAATGCCGCAGCCGTACTTGGTCCCGGTGAGTTTGACGAGGTCACGCAGTGCCCAGAGCAAAGGCATCTCCGGGTCGGCATCGATCTGTCTTTCAACTCCGTTGACTTTGAGGCTGATCACGGCGGTACTCCGGTTAACATCCGCGGGCGGGGCAGAATATACCCAAGTTGACCCAGTGGGAGAGCGCAGTGCAGATTGAGTTCTTCGGGGCGGCAGGCGAGGTCACCGGCTCCTGCCATATCCTGCGCGTCGGCGGGCGGACCGTGCTGCTCGACTGCGGCATGGTGCAGGGGGGGCGGGACGCACCGCGGCGCAACGTGGCGGCGTTCCCCTTCGACCCGGCGGCCATAGACGCCGTGGTGCTCAGCCACGCCCACATCGACCATTGCGGCCGGCTGCCGCTGCTCGTCAAGCGCGGCTACCGCGGGCCGATCTACACCAACGCCGCGTGCCGCGACCTGTTGCCGCTGCTGTTGCGCGACACCGCCGATCTCGCCGCGCGCGAGGCTGAACGCCGGGCGCGCCACCGCGACAGCGAGGATCCGCCCGAGCCTCCGCCCTTCGATCTCGAAGACGTAGAGCAGACCCTCGGGCAGCTGCGCACGCTGCGCTACGACACCCACTATGCGCCATTGCCGGGGATTTCTTTGCAGATCCGTGATGCGGGCCACATCCTCGGCTCGAGCAGCATCGAACTCGAGTGCACCGAGGCGGGAACTACCCGGCGAATCGTCTTCAGCGGCGATCTGGGCCAGTACGATTCACCCATCTTGCTCGACCCTTACCGTTTCTCGGCGGCCGATCTCGTGATCATGGAGAGCACCTACGGCGACCGCCTGCACCGCAGCCGCGAGGAGACGCTGGCCGAGATCGGCCGCATCATTGCCGCCGCCGACCACGACGGCGGCAACGTGCTGGTGCCGGCCTTCGCGGTGGGCCGCAGCCAGGAAATCCTCTACCTGCTCGGCCAGCACCTCGAGGCCTGGGGCCTGCGGCGCTGGCAGGTGTTTCTCGACAGCCCGATGGCGATCGAGGCGAGCAAGGTGTACTGGGCGCATGCCGATCGTCACGACGATGAGGCGCGGCGGCTGCGGGCCGACTTCGAGGCCATGCCGACCCTGCCGAACCTGCGCCTTTGCCACACTCCACTGCAGTCACGCGAGATCAACGCGGTGCGTTCGCACGCCCTGATCATCGCCGGCAGCGGCATGTGCAACGGCGGCCGCATCCTGCACCATTTCCTGCACAACCTCGAACGCCCCGAGTGCCATGTGATGATCACCGGCTTCCAGGCGCCTGGCACGCTCGGCCGGGCGCTGGTCGATCGAGCGCCGACGGTGCATATCCACGGCCGGCCCATCCACCCCGTGGCCAAGGTTCATACCGTGGGTGGCTTGTCCGCACACGGCGATCAGGGGGATTTGCTACGGTGGTACGGTTCCTTCGCGGGCCGGCCGCCGGTCTGTTTGGTCCACGGCGAGCGGGAGGCGGCTCAGGCCCTGCGACAGAAAATCGAACTGGAGGGTGGTCGGGTATTCGTGCCGAAAGCCGGCGCACGCCTCGACCTGTCGACGATGACGATGCAGGCGGAGATATCAGCATGAACAGGATCAATGATTTCAGTCTCGGCAGACACGTGCTGCGCCGGACGCTGCTGCGCGCCGCGCTGCTCTGTGCGGCGTTTGGGGGCGCGGCCATGAGCCTCGCGCCCGCCGCGCTGGCGGCGCCCGCAGCGAAGCCCGCAACCGCGCAGACGCTGCTGGTGGTCGGCGCCACCGGCGGCACGGGCCGCGAGGTGGTGAGTCAGGCCTTGGCGCGCGGCATGAAGGTGCGCGCGCTGGTGCGTGACGAAGCCAAGGCGCGCGAGCGGCTGGGCGATTCGGTCGAGTACGTCACCGGCGACGTGCGTACCGGCGTCGGCATGGCCGCCGCGGTGAAAGGCGTGGACTATGTGGTCTCCGCGCTGGGTTCGAATGTACGCAACGATCCGCAGAACACGCCCGAGCGGGTTGACTATGGCGGCGTCAAGGCTTTGGCCGAGGCCGCTGCGGCGGCGCGCGTCAAACACTTCGTGCTCGTTTCCTCGATGGGCGCCACGCACGTCGATCATCCGCTCAACAAAATGTTCGGCAATATCCTCGTCTGGAAATTCAAGGGCGAGGAGGCGCTGCGCGCCTCGGGCGTGCCGTACACGGTGGTGCGGCCCGGCGGCCTGCGCGACGCGCCGGGTGGCGCCGCCGGCGTCAAGGCCTTCCAGGGAGACGACCTGCGCAATCAGGGCAGCATTCCGCGTGCCGACGTCGCCACGGTGTGCCTCGCTGCGCTCGGCAATGCGGCCGCTCGCGGCAAGACCTTCGAGTTGGTCGGCGACACCGCGGTGGCGCGCACCGATCTCGATGCGCTGTTCGCCGGACTGAAGGCCGATGCACGCTGAGTCCACGCTGCTGCAGCGGCAGCTCGCCCGCTTCGCTCGGGTCGAGCCCCGCGAGACTGCGGCCGTGGTCGCGGCGTTCTGCCTGTTCTTCTTCGTGCTCGGCAGCTACTTCGCGGTGCGGCCGGTGCGCGAAACCGTGGCTACGCTGCTGGGCCGCGACCGCGTCGCCGACCTCTGGCTGTACACGGCGCTGTTCTCGATCGCCATCGTGCCGCTGTGGGGCTGGCTGGTCGCCCGTCTTCGTCGCAGCATCCTGCTTCCCTGGCTGTACGGCGCGGTCGCCGTGATCCTCGCCTTCATCGGCTCGTCGATCCAGGTCGATGAGTCGAACCTGCAGGTGGGTACTTTTTTCTATGTCTGGATCAGCGTCATCAACCTGATGCTGGTGTCGGTGTTCTGGAGCTTCCTCCTCGAGATGTTTTCCGGCGAACAGACGCGCCGCCTGTTCGGCTTCATCGCGGCCGGCGGGACACTGGGCGCGCTGGTGGGGCCGCTGACCGCGCGCCTGACTGTCGACATCATCGGCAATTCCGGCGTGCTGTATCTCGGTACTGCGGGTTTTCTCGGCGCCATCGTCTGCCAGCGCGTGCTGATCGGCATCTGGAACCGTACGCGTCCTGCCGATGAATCCGGCGCCGTCGCCGGCAGCGCCCGCGGCGATGAGGGAATAGGCGGCAATCCCTTTGCCGGCATCTCGATCGTGCTGCGCTCGCCCTACCTCCTCGGCATTGCCGCCTTCGTGGTGCTGCTCTCGGCGGTCAACACCTTCCTCTACTTCGAGCAGTTGCGCATCGTCACCGAGACCTTCGCCGACACCACGCGACGCACCGAGGTGTTCGCCAGCATCGACTTCGTCGTGCAGTCGCTCACCATCATCTCGCAGCTGTTCCTCACTGGTCGGATCGCCTCGCGACTCGGTGTGCGCACGCTGCTCACCTTCGTGCCGGTGCTGATGATCGGCGGCTTCATGCTGCTCGCGGCGCTCAATGTTTTCGGCGTCATCGCCGCGTTGCTGGTGCTGCGTCGCTGGGGCGAGTACGCCTTCATCCGGCCGGGCCGGGAAATGCTCTGGGGTTCGCTCGATACCGAATCCAAGTACAAGGCCAAGAGTTTCGTCGACGTACCGGTGTACCGTGCCGCCGACTATGTTGGCGCGCAGGCGAAGACCGCACTCGATGCCGTCAATGCCTCGCCGGCAGGTGCCGCTCTGGTCGGTGCACTGCTGGCGGCGGTCTGGGCGGTGAACGGCTGGCTGCTCGGCCGACGCCATGACGCGGCGATTCCGCGGGCCGAGGACCCGACCCCGCGGACCCAGGCCTGATGCGCGTTTGAAATCTTTGGCCGGCGTCGGCGGACGGGAGGATTCATGTCCAGGTTGTCGCAGTGGTTCAGTCTCGATGAACGCGAAGAGGCCGGTAGCGCCGATAACCCCCATGCGCCGCTGCGTGACGATCAACGCCGCGATGCGCTGCCGCTGCTGACCCTGGCCTTTGGCTGGGGCTTCCTCGTCACCGGCCTGTTCGTCGGCAGCTCGCTCGGTACGGGGCTGGCTTTTCCCGACCTCGTGCGCAACGCGATGTGGGGCAACATCGTCAACTTCGTGGTCGGGGCGCTGGTGGGCTACATGGGCTACCAGACCGCTTGCAACAGCGGGCTGCTGTACCGCCTGACCTACGGCAACGTCGGCGCTTTCCTGCCGGTGTTGTTCCTCGCCGCGCTGACCATCGGCTGGCAGGGCATCGTGGTCGGCGCCTTCGGTTTGACCTGGGCGGGCAGCTTCGAGAGTCCGCTGTTCGTGCCCATCGCGTTGTTCGCCGGCGTGCTCTACACCGTCACCACCTATTTCGGCGTCAAAGGTCTCGAACGCGTTGCCGTGCCTTCCACCATCGTGCTGGCGCTGGTTGGAGTTTATGCCGGCTGGTTCAACGTCGACCGGGCTGGCGGCTGGGAGGCCTTTCTCGCGTTGTCGATGAAGTCGGCGGCCACCCAACCGCTTACCGACGTGCAGGCGATCAACATCGTGATCGGCTCCTGGATCGTCGGCGCGATCGTCATGGCCGAGTACACGCGCTTTGCCCGCAAGGCCTGGGTGGCGATCGCCATCCCCTTCATCGTGCTGGTGGCGACACAGATATTCCTGCAGGTGATCGGCGCGATGGGCGGCATCGTCTCCGGCAATTTCGATTTCAGCGCCTATCTGCGTACGGCGGGACCACTGATCGCGCTGGTCGGTCTCGTCGCCATGAGCCTTGCGCTGTGGACCACCGGCGACACCAATCTCTACCTGCCGGCGATCCAGACGGCCAGTGTGTTCCGGCTGCCGACGCGCGTCACCATCGTGGTCTGCGGAACCTTGGGCACGATCCTCGGTCTCGGCATCTATCAGCATTTCATGGACTGGATCAACCAGATCGCCAACCTCGTGCCGCCGCTCATCGGACCCATCATCGTCGACTACTACGTCTTCAGCCGCATGCGCTACGACACCGGTCTGCTTGCGCAGTTGCCGGCCTGGAATCCGCTGGCGGTCGCCGCTTTCGCGCTCGGTGTCACCGCTGCCTATGCCTACACGCCGGCCTGGATGGCTTCCGGTCTCTGGGGCCTCCTCATCTCGATGGTCAGCTACCTGCTGCTGGTGCTGGGCGGGCGGCTGTTCGGCTTGCGCTTTGGCTACGCCAAGGCCAGTGCGGGCCGATGACGGTCGGGATTCCTGGACTACCGGGTCGAGCCGCTGCGCCCGTCCTCGCGCTGCTCGCCGCGATCGGTCTCGTCTTCATGCCGCAGGTCCGTGCGGCGGAGGGCGTCACCTCGGCGCAGGAGCGTGCCGCGGCGGAGTACCTCGCTGCGGTTGCGGTTGGCGATGCCCAGGGCATGGCCTTTGCCATCCATCCTGCGGAACTCGATCGGCTGCGCATCGTGGTCGTGCAACGCCTGCGCGAAGAGGCCGGTCGCGGCGAATCGGCGATGCGGATTCGGCTGTTCGGCGACGCCATGCCGCTTGCGGAGATCGAGCGCCAGACCAGCGTGAACCTGTTCCGCGCGCTGGCGCGTCGGCTGGTCGTTCGTAGCCGGGTCTACGAGAAGCTCGATGGCTTGACGGCGGTACGTGACGGCAACCAGTTGCACCTGCTCCTCAAAGGTCGCCAGCCGCGTGATCGCGGACGCGTTGAGGTCATCGAACTGGTCACGCTCGTTCCCTACGGCAAAGAATGGAAGGCGGCGATCGCGCCCGAACTCGAAGCGCAGATCGACGATCTCATGAATGGCCGCTCGCGCCCTGCCGGACTGACCGCCGGTTCGTCGATGGGCGGTGCTGGCGGCGTCGGCGGTGCCGGCGGTTCTGGCGGCAGTAGCGCGGGTGAGTCTGGCGGCGGTACGCGCAGCGGCGGCGGATCCGCCTCAGGTGCCTCGGCGGGAGCCGCCCCGGCGGTCACCGGGCGCAATACCCCTGACATCCTCGCCTTGATCGAACAGGCCGAGAAAGCACTGGTCGACGGTAAATGCGATCGGTATTACCGCGAATATCTCAGCCCGCAACTGCGGCGTACGCTCTCGGGTCGAACGCTCGACACGCTGGTAGGCAGTTGCAACCGCAGCATGGCCAGCCGTGAGTTGCTGATTGCCGCGCTGCGCATCGTTCGGCGTACGCCGCCGGCCTTCGAGTCGGGCGGCAACCGCGCGCTTTACGACGTCGCCGGCCAGGGCTTGCCCTACGACCGCTACGTGCTCGAGCGCGTCGAGGGGCGCTGGTACATCGCCGAGTGAACGGTGTCATGCCCGCCCGGCGTCGTGGCGAGCAAAGAATTCGTCCAGGGAAAATGGAGATGCGAACATGAGCCAGGGAATACCCGCCTCGACCTCCCCGCCGACGGGTCTGCGGCCGCGGCATTTCGCGGCCGCACTGCGCTGGCCGCTCGCCGCCTTGCTGCTGGTGACCATCGCCGGCTGCGGCGTCTCGCCGCAGAAGGTGACCGTGCCGGTCGTCGACAAGGTTGATCTGAACCGCTTCATGGGTCCCTGGTACGTCATCGGCGTCATTCCGACCTTCATCGAGAGGGACATCTACAACGCCGTCGAGTCCTATGAGCTTGCCGCTGACGGCACCATCAGCACCACGTTCACTTTCAACAAGGGCGCTTTCGATGGCCCGGCAAAGCGCATGCAGCCCAGAGGCTTCGTGATACCGGGTACCAACAATGCCATCTGGGGCATGCAGTTCATCTGGCCGATCAAGGCCGAGTACGTCATCTCGTATCTCGACGCCGAGTACACCGAGACCATCATCGCGCGCAGCGCCCGCGACTACGTGTGGATCATGGCGCGTACGCCGACCCTCGACGACACGCGCTACGCCGCGCTGGTGCGCAAGGTGGCGGACATGGGCTACGACATGGGCAAGCTGGTCAAGGTGCCGCAGCGCCCTGCAGTCGTCGCGCCGGCGACCGGCGCCGCAGCGCCGGTGCCGCCGCTGGTTTCAGTTGCAGGGATGGCTCCGGCTGCGCCGCCGATGCCAACGCCCGAGCGCGTGGCGGAGATTCTCGCCGGGGTGCCCGCGGTGAAGCCTGCCGAACTGCGTGCGAAGTTCGCCGCCGCGGCTGGCCGACCGGTGGTACTGGATGTGCGCCGCGCCGAGGAATTCGCCGCAGGTCATGTCGACGGCGCCATCAACGTCGCCCACACCGAGGTGATCGCCAACGCGGCCACGGCCGTACCCGCCGCAAAGGATGCGGAAATCATCCTCTACTGCGGCAGCGGTCGGCGGGCGTCCATGGCGATCGAGGCCCTGCGTGCGGCGGGCTACACCAATCTCAAGCACCTCGAGGGCGATTACCCGGGCTGGCAGGCGCAGGCCGTACCGCCGCGTTGACCGGCGGCATCGATTTCATTGACCTCGACAGGCCACGTCTTTTGAGGGTTTGTCAATCCGTGCATGTCGATTAATGAACCCCTCTCTTTTGAGACAGTCGGAGCAGAGGCGGCAGATATAATTGACGCCCGTGCACGGGCAGTCCGCCCCGAGCCTCACCCGAGACCAAGTTGGAATTCGCGCCCCTCGCAGTCGTCAGAGACCAGATCGCCGAAGGCAGACAACTGCCTTTCGACATCTATGCGCGCGACGGACAGTTGCTGCTCGCGAAATCGACCATCGTCGAGACTCGCAGCCAAGTCGACGCCCTCATCGAGCGTGGCGTCCAGGTCCGCATCGAGGATCTTCCCGATCCTGCGGCCGTGGCGGATCACCTGCCCGACAACATGCTCCCCCAGGTCTGGCGCTCGGTCGGCAAACGAATCGAAAGCCTGCTCTCGACAAGCCCCCGCGAGAACTTCGACCTGACGCTGCAGCAGGCGAGCGCACCGCTGCAAACACTGCTGCGTCGCGACCCGGATCTCGCCATCGTGCAAGTCGTCTCTGCCGGACTCGACGATCGCAGTGCCTATGGCGTCCGCCATTCCATGCAGGTCTCGGTGGTCGCGATGCTGCTGGCGACGCGTCTCGGCTGGTCGGCCAACGACATGATCCTCGCCGGCAAGACCGCGCTTGCCATGAACGTCGCCATCCTCAAATTGCTCGGCGCGCTGGCCATGAGCCGCAATCCGCCCACCGCAGCGCAGCGACGCGAGATCCACAACCATCCGTTGCAGGGCCGCGAGTTGCTCAAGACATCCGGCGTCGCCGACCAGACCCTGCTCTCGGCCGTCGAGCAGCATCATGAGCGCAGCGATGGCACGGGTTATCCGCGTGGCATCAAGGACGTCATGGAGCTTGCAAGCCTGGTGCGCTGCGCCGACGCTTTCGTCACCGGTCTGCACGATCCGGTGGGCAATGGCCCGCTCGCTGCCGATCGGCTGCTGCGCAAGATTTTCCTCGACGAGGAGCGCAGTATCTACGCCAATGCCTTGGTCAAAGAAATGGGCGTCTATCCGCCGGGCAGCGTGGTGGAACTCGCCAACGGCGAGCGTGGTGTCGTTGTCCGCCGAGGCGAGAAGATCACCACGCCCATGGTCGCGGTATACACGGACTCCTTCCTGCGCCCCTTGCCTTCACCGGTGCTGCGCAACACCGCCGAGCACGGCTTCAGCGTCGTCGGCGCCATCCACCCTGATACCCATCGGCTGACGACCACCCGGCTCGAGAAGATCCTGCAGGCCCATTGAGCCACCGGCCGGCCGGCGGGCGGGCGCCATGGCGGGCGGACTCGCCCGGGGGGGTCGTGCTGGGTAAACTCCCGAGGTTGTCCACAGCCCGCTCGCGGGCGGTGGGCGGGCATTTCGGCTCGAACTCCGGACAGGGACGCCATGGACCGCGACGACATCCGTACCTCTGCCGACCTCGGTGCCTGGGAGAAGGCGGCGGCCAAATCCGCCCCGGGCGGCGATCTTGGCAAACTCACCTGGAAGACCCCCGAGGGTCTCGAGGTCAAGCCGCTTTATACCGCGGCAGACCTGCAGGGACTGCCCTACACCGATACCTTGCCCGGTCTCGCGCCCTTTCTGCGCGGGCCGCAGCCGACCATGTACGCGGTGCGGCCATGGACGATCCGCCAGTACGCCGGCTTCTCCACAGCCGAAGCCTCCAACGCCTTCTACCGCAAGTCGCTGGCCGCCGGTGGTCAGGGCGTCTCGGTCGCTTTCGACCTTGCGACCCATCGCGGCTACGACAGCGATCACCCACGGGTGAAGGGCGATGTCGGCAAAGCCGGCGTGGCGATCGACTCGGTCGAGGACATGAAGATCCTCTTCGACGGCATCCCGCTCGACAAGATCTCCGTCTCGATGACGATGAACGGCGCCGTGCTGCCGATCCTCGCCGGCTATGTGGTCGCCGCCGAGGAGCAGGGCGTCAAGCAGGAACAGCTCTCGGGCACGATCCAGAACGACATCCTGAAAGAGTTCATGGTGCGGAACACCTATATCTATCCGCCCAAGCCGTCGAT
>CAZIRD010000037.1:0-22970 GCA_964541625.1 uncultured Acidibacter sp. | reverse complement strand
CAGAGCGCAGCGCAACTGCTCGAGCCGGGCCGCCCGCTCAATCCACTTGGCAATTGGTGGTTCACCGCAAGCCTCGCCGCGCTGCTGCTCGCGGTCGGTTGCCTGATCACCGAACGATTCGTGGCACCGCGCCTCGCGGCGAGCGTGCCCCAGCTGCGGCAGGACGAAGCCAACGTCGAGCAGCCGACTGCTGCCGGTGCCGCCGATGCCGCAACCATCGCCAAGGCACTGCAACGCGCGGCGCTCGCGGCAGCGCTGGTGGTGCTGCTCTTTGCCGCGCTCGCGCTCTGGCCCGGCGGCGCACCGCTGGTCGACGGCACCGCCCAGGGCCCTGCGCGCCATGCCCCGTTCTACCGCTCGCTCGTGGCCGGTTTCATGCTGCTTTTTCTGGTGAGCGGCTGGGTCTATGGCAAGACGGTCGGCAGCATCCGCACGCATCGCGACGCCATCGGCATGATGACTGCCGGTCTGCGGGAACTCACGCCCTATCTATTGCTCGCGTTCTGCGCGGCACACTTCATCGCGATGTTCGCGTGGTCGAATCTTGGACCGATCATGGCGATCCATGGCGCCGCCTGGCTACGCAGCCTGGATGTCGGCGCCGTGATGCTGCTCCTGCCCCTGCTGCTGCTGAGCATGGTTTTCGACCTGCTGATCGGCTCGGCCTCGGCGAAGTGGAGCGTCATGGCACCGATCGCGGTGCCCATGTTCATGCTGCTCGGCGTGTCACCCGAGATGACCACCGCAGCCTTCCGGGTCGGTGATTCGATCGTCAACATCATCACGCCGGTCGCCGCCAACTTCGTGCTGGTGCTGGTGATGTGTCAGCGCTGGTCGGAGCGCTTCGGCGTCGGCTCGCTGATCGCCATGATGCTGCCCTACAGCATCGGCTTCGGACTCGCCGGCATCCTGCTGACCGGCGTCTGGGTGTGGTTCGATCTGCCACTCGGACCGGGTGCACCGGCGAGCTTCGTACCGTGGATGGCGCCATGAACGCGACCGGCCGTGAGTATCGGGTGGCGATGCGCGATGGCGTCCACCTTGCGACCGACGTCTACCTGCCCGAAGGCGAAGGCCCGTGGGTGGTGATCCTCGAACGCACGCCCTACGGGAAGCGGCGCACGAATCATGCGGACTGCAGCCTCGCCGAACCCGAACCGCTGCCGAAGCCGCAGATCGCCGCCCGCTTCGTCGCCGCCGGCTTTGCCTATGTGTTGCAGGACTGCCGGGGTCGCTACGATTCGGAAGGCGAGTTCGAGAAATATCTCAATGAGGGCCGGGATGGCGAAGACACCCTCACCTGGATCCGTCGCCAGAATTGGTGCGATGGACGCATCTGTACGCTCGGCTTCTCCTACGGTGCGCATGTGCAGACGGCGCTGGCAGCCGCCTCCCCCGCAGGACTCGCGGGGATGTTCATCGACTCCGGCGGTTTTTCCAGTGCTTTCCACAGCGGAATCCGTCAGGGTGGCGCCTACGAACTCAAGCAGCTGACCTGGGCCCTCAAGCACGCCCGACTCGCCGCCGAGTCGAACAACGATCCGCTGCAGCGCGACGCGCTGGCGAAGCAGGACATCCGCGAGTGGATTCGCGAGGTCTGGACGCCGGGCCATTCGCCGCTCGCCGCGGCGCCGGACTATGAGGCGTACGTCATCGAACAATGGCGCCGGGAATGTTTCGAGCCGTTCTGGCAACGGCCCGAGCTCCACGCGCTCGGGCACCATGCCGCATTTCCCGATGTGCCCTCAGTGCACATGTCGAGCTGGTTCGATCCCTATGCGCTGACCGCGACAGAGAACTTCCTTGGCCTCGCGCGACGTCACCATTCGGCCGTCCGCCTCGTCCTCGGCCCGTGGATCCACGGCCAGCGCTCGATCAGTTTCGCCGGCGATGTCGACTTCGGTCCGGCGGCCACGCTCGACGGCAATCTCGCTCCCGACTACGTCACGCTGCGCCGTGATTTCTTCGACCGCCATGTGCGCGGCAACGATGCACCGGACTGGCTATCCACGCCGGTAGCCGTATTCGTCATGGGTGGTGGCGATGGCGGGCGCACCGCCGCAGGCAGGCTGCAGCACGGCGGTCGCTGGCTGCGGGCGCAGCAGTGGCCGCCGGAGGACGCGGCGGCGACGCGCTGGTTCCTCGGCGAGGATGGCCAGCTCACCCCGGCGCCGCCGGCCGGCGCGGCGAGTGCGCAGTGGCTGCACGATCCGCGCGATCCGGTGCCGACGATCGGCGGCGCGATTACCTCCGGAGCGCCGCTGATGGAAGGTGGCGCCTTCGATCAGCGCGAGTCGCCGCAATTCTTTGGCTGCAGCCACAGCGGTCGCCCGCTCTGCGAACGCGCCGACGTCGTCAGCTTTCGCAGCCCCGCGCTCGCGCAGGACCTCGAGATCGTCGGCCCGGTGAGCGCCCGCCTGTGGGTGTCTTCGAGTTGCGTGGACACCGATTTTGTGGTGAAGCTCATCGACGAGTATCCACCGAATGCCGCATGGCCCGAGGGCTACGCGATGAATCTCACCGACGGAATTCTGCGCCTGCGTTTCCGCGACTCCTTCGAGCAAGCTCGGCTCGCCGAGCCCGGACGGATCTACGCTATCGACGTCGTGCTGCCGCCGACGGCAAACCGTTTCGTGCGGGGCCATCGCTTGCGGGTCGACATCGCGAGCAGCAATTTCCCGCACTTCGACGTCAACCCCAATTCAGGCGCTCCGGCGGGAACGCCAAGCCCGCCGCAGATCGCCCGCAACGCGGTCCACATGAGCCCGGATATGCCATCGCATTTGCTGTTGTTCGTCAGACCGGTAACGTGAAGCGCCGGCGGGATCCCGATCTGCGTGCGCTGCGCGCCTTTGTCGCGATCGTGCGCAGCGGCACGGTAACCGCTGCGGGGCGACAGCTCGGCCTGACGCAGCCGGCCACGAGCCGCCTGCTCGCCAAACTCGAACACGACATCGGCTTCACGCTCTTCAACCGCGATCGCGGGCGGCTGAGCCCCACGGCCGACGCCATGCTGCTCTTCGAGGAGGCCGAACTCGCCCTCGGCAACGTCGCGCATGTGCAGGAACTGGTCGACGACATCGCGCGCTTTCGGGTCGGTCGACTGCGTCTCGTTGCCCCGCCGAGTTTTTCGGAGGGTGTGCTGCCGGAAATCGTCGCCGCATTCCTGCGCCGCTTCCCCGACGTCCACCTGAGCATCGACGCACGCAGCGTGGAAACCGCCAAAACCATGATCGCCACCCGTGCCGTCGATGCGGGCTTCATCAAAACGCCGGTCGGACGGGATGATCTGGCGGTCGAGCCGCTGGTCTCCAGCGGCACCGTTTGCGTATTGCCGGCGAGCCATCCGCTGGCCGGCGAAGCCTACCTCGACCCGGCGCGCCTGCGCGGCGAGGCGCTCATTCTGCTCGGTCTCGGTGGCCGCACGCGCGCGCAAGTCGACTCCGCCTTCATGGACGCCGGCGTGGTACCCAACGTCCGCATCGACACCCACACCATAGGTTCCGCCTGCGGGTTCGCCGCACAGCACATCGGCATCGCGATCGTGAACTCGCTGCTCGCGAGGCCCTATCTCAGGGACGGTCTCGTCGCCTTGCCGTTCCGCCCCGAACTGCGCCACGAGTACGCGTACGTGACGGCTGCCGTTCCCGGGCTGACGCGCCTCGCCAAAGAATTCCTCGTGCAGACGCGGCTGTGGTTGCAGTCCGTCGGCCAGACGGGACCAGCCGCACGGGCCTCGCGACCGGGTCGGGCTCAGGGCTCGACAAGACCGCGGCCGCCACGGGTCACCAAGCGGTAGTCGAGTCGCGCCGACTGCGCGCTGAATTCGGCGAGCGTCGCCTCGGCTTCCGCAGCACTCGCCAGCGATGGCCGACCGCGGGTCGCGTAATCCGCGGGTCCCGCCGCGCCGACCGACGCCAGCTCAAGCGGCAGCAAATCGGCGCCGGCGAATCTGCCCTCGACAAAGCGGCATTCGGCGATCAGGCTGCGCCAGTTACGCGGCCCGTAGGCCTCGGCAGCCTTGCGGGTCTGGAAGATGAAACTGCCGAGGCCGTGGAACACGGGCGCGCCCCGATAAAGCTCCATGCCATGCAGCAGCGGCGGACCATGGGCCACGAACACGGCGGCCCCGGCGTCGATGCAGCGACGCGCGAGATCCCGCTGCCACCCGGCGGTCAAACCGACGTCGTCTTCCCAGAGATGGTTGTGAAGATAGGCGATCACCACGTCGGCGCGCTCGCGCGCCGCGCGTACCGAGTCGGTCATTCGCTCGACATCGCGAGAATCCAGCCCCTCGGGAACGCCACGACGAAGTTCATTGACACCCGCGCGCGTGGCAGTTGCCGCACCGCCTTCGCGGATCATTCCGGCCGCCGCCGACACCAGTGCGATGCGCGCCGTGCCGCGCTGCAGCAGACCCGGCGCGGCCGCCTCGGCCAAGGTCGAGCCAGTGCCCGCAAAAACCAGACCACGGGCACGCAGCGCATCCATGGTGTCGAGAATCCCGCCCGTGCCGAGATCGAAGACGTGGTTGTTGGAGGTCGCGAGCAGATTGATGCCCATCTCCTGGAGACACTCGAGCACCACCGGATCCGCGGCGTGCACACCTGCCGGATCCCGCGTGGGGGCGCCGGCACGCGCACCGCGCAGCACCACCTCGAGATCCGAGAAACAGGCATCGTGGCCACGCAGGCGCTGCACGATTGGCCGGTAACCCGGCCACGGCTGTCGGCGCAGGTCGTGGGTGATGAGGCTCTGTCCCAGCAGCGCCACCTTGACCGTGCGGCCATCGGCAGCGTTCGTGCGCGCCGCGACCAGCGCCAGCGGCAACAGCAGGAGAGCGCGTCGGCTCAACGGCCTCGGTGCCGGCATCGACGGCGGAACGCTAGCCTCCATCCGCAGGAACCGCCGTCGTCGCCCGCTGCGCCGGAGGCAACCGTCGCGCCAGCAGCACCAGTACGCCCACGAACACCAGGCTCGTGATGAGGTTGAACACCGGGTACTCCTGCGGATAGAGCCAGTATTCGCGGTAGGCGCCGAAGTGGGCAGGCATCTCCGCGGAGCCCCAGAGCACGATGCCGGCGCCGATGCCGTATCGCAGCGCCGGTGCTACGCGCACCTGCTGCGTGCATTTGTAGACGAGATAACCCGCCCAGATCGTCCACAGGACATATACCGCCATGACCACGTTGACGCCGGGCGCGCGGGTACCGAAGTAGATCATGTACAGCCAGAACTGGTAGCAGAACCAGGTGACGAACAGCATCTCCATCGCCGTGATGCGCGCGAAGCTGCGGTGGTTGTCAGGCGTCGGCATGCCCGGCGAGAAGCGCAGGTTGCGGTGGAAGAAACGCATGAAGTTGCACTTGGTCTGCAGATTGAAGACGCCGTAGAGCAACAACAGCGCGAACATGATGGTCACCGTCGCCTGCAGCATGTTGGCCTGCGGCGCCGCGGCGTAGCCGTCAACCTCCACCGGGAATGCCGGCACGGAGTAAAGCTCGGCAAAGAATTTAAACGAATACTCGAACCAGCCGATCCAGATCAGCCAGCCGCCGATCATGCCCATCCAGGTGGCCTTGAGCTCGTGCTGTCGAAGTCCGCGCCAGACGATCACGAAACCGACGATCGCGACCACGAACGCTGCGACGTAGACCTGCGAGCGGAACACCGCCTCCATGACCTTGTAGACGGTATGGCCGAGCGGCTGCGTCAGGAAGCCCGCCAGCAGGCCAAGCAGACCGAGGACGGGTTTCCGATAGAGAAAGTCCTTCATATACCCCCACAAAGAATAATCGACGCTCAGGGCAGCGCGACGACTTTGCCTTCACGTCGCGGATCGGCCGCGCCGGCGAGTCGGCCATCACTGCCGATACGTACCGCATGCAACCCGGACGTTTCGCCACCGGCGCGACGGAACACGTGCCCCATCGACGTAAGCGCCTCGATCAGCGGCGGCGGTGTGCGACCGGGCTCGGCAATGATCGGACCGCGGGCAATCAGGTTCGGCAAATCGACGGCCTGTTGCGGAGTCAGGTTCCAGTCGAGCATGCCGACGATCGCCTTGCTGACGTAAGCAATGATCGAATTGCCGCCGGGCGAACCCACTGCCAACTCGAAGCGGCCGTCGCGGAACACGATGGTCGGCGACATCGAGGACCGCGGCTTCTTGCCTGGCGCGACCGCATTGGCGATCGCGGCGCCACTGTCGTCGACCGGGCGGAAACTGAAGTCGGTCAGCTGGTTGTTGAGAAAGAACCCGCCCGCCATGCGCTGCGAGCCGAACAGGCTCTCGACGGTGGTCGTCATCGAGACCACATTGCCGCGCCGATCGACGATCACGAAGTGGCTGGTGCCGGAACTGTTGCCGGTCGCATCGCGACCGCGCGGCTGCGCACCGGGCGGATTGCCGGGCTCGACCTTGGCCATCGCCCGCTGCGGCGAGATCAGCGCAGCCCGCTCGCGCAGGTAAGCCTTGTCGATGAGTCCGGCCAGCGGGACTTCGGTGTAGCGGTCATCGGCGACGTAAGTGTCGCGATCGGCATAGGCAAGACGCTGCGCCTCGATGAAGTGATGCCAGCCCGGCGTGCTCGCCGCACCGAGTGCCGTCATGTCAAAGTTTTCGAGCGTACCGAGCACCGAGAGCACCGCGATACCGCCGGATGAAGGCGGGCGCATCCCGCAGACGAGATACACGCGGTAACTGCCGCACACCGGCTCAAGGCGATTCGGCCGATAGGTCTGCAGATCCTCGAGTGACAGCGTCCCCGGCACCGGCTCACGCCGCGCCGCCGCGACGATCTCCTCGGCGAGCGGTCCGTCACGGAAGGCGGCAGCGCCCCGGCGGGCGATCAGCCGCACTGTAGCGGCGTACTTACGATTGACGAGTCGGCTGCCCACGGCCAGCGGTGTACGGCCATCGGTGGTGAGATAGGCCGCCGCTTCGGCGGGCAGGCCGCCGCGGGCAACCGCCGCCGTGATCATTTCATTGAGGCGCGGTGACACGTCGAACCCGCGCTCGGCGAGCCGTTCGGCTGCCCGCCAGGGTTGTCGCCAGGGCAGCCGACCGTGCGCGCGATGCGCCATCTCGAGCATCGCCACAGCGCCCGGCACGCCGATCGAGCGGCCGGAACGAACGGCATCGAGGAAGGGCATGGGACGACCGTCCGCAGCGAGGAACATGCCGGGCGTCGCGCCGCGCGGCGCCACCTCGCGACCGTCGTAGGTGACGACATCGCCGGTGGCGGCGTCGTAGTGCACCAGGAAGGCGCCGCCGCCGAGACCCGAGGACTGCGGCTCGACGAGACCGAGCACGGCCTGCACCGCGATCGCCGCATCGACTGCCGAGCCACCGGCCTTCAGCACTTCGATGCCGGCATCGACCGCCAGCGGATTGGCGGCGGCGATCATGCCGCCGGCTCGCCAGTCGCGCGCCGGCAGTGCCTCGATGATCGGCGTCTCCGCCGCGCGGGCGACGCCAGCGCTCGGGGACGCGGCAAAGATCGGTGCAACCGCGGCGGTCAGCCCGAGTAGCGCCGCGAGCAAACGGCGCGCAACCGGCCCGCGCATCGCAGGTCGACTCACAGCAGAGCCTCGATGTCCTGCTGCAGGCTCTCCGGCTTGTCGTTCGGGGCGTAACGCTTGACCACCCTGCCGTCGCGATCGATCAAAAATTTGGTGAAGTTCCACTTGATGCCCTCGGTACCGAGAATGCCCTTGGCGGAGGACTTCAGGTGTTCGTAGAGCGGGTGTGCAGCAGCGCCGTTCACCTCGACCTTGGCGAACATCGGAAAGGTGACGTCGTAGTTGAGCTGGCAGAAGTTGCGGATCTCCTCCTCGTTGCCCGGTTCCTGATGACCGAACTGGTCGCAGGGGAAGCCGAGCACGGCAAAGCCGCGGTCGGCGTATTTGCGCTGCAGCGCCTCGAGTCCGGTGTACTGCGGCGTGAAGCCGCACTTGCTCGCGACATTGACAATCAGGAGCGCCTTGCCGGCGAAGTCACGCAACGGACGATCGCTGCCGTCAATGGCGCGGGCGGAAAAGTCATGGACGGTAGTCATAAGTGGTCTCCTCAACGTGCGCCGGTGCAACCCGGCGGAACATCAGCTGTAGCCGGATGGGATACGCGCGGTGGATCAGCCGAACGGCGCAACGCCGAACAGCCGCTCGTGCAGTGCCATGACGAAGGCTGCGTACAGCCCGAGTCCGATCACCACCACGAGGATGTCATTACGGGTGCTCCCGGACGCGGCGATCGCCGTAGCCGGACGCCGCTTCAGCGAGATCCGGTCGGCAACTGCCCAGACCAGGAAGCTGCCGAAGAGCAGCACGTCGGCGAGCATGCCGTTGGCGAGCAGATGAGCGACCGCCCAGAGTTTCACCGCCACCAGCATGGGGTGCTTGGCGGCACGCTTGATGCGCCCCGGCAGGTAGGTGGCGAGCAGCAGCGGGAACACCGGCAGCATCAGCAGCGCGGCGAGATGGCGCAGGCCAGCGGGCGGAACGTACAAGATGTGCGGTTCGAGACGCAGCGCCGAATAGCCCTGCATGAGCAGTACGAATCCCGCCAGTGACACCACCGAATAGGCGAGTTTCCATTTGCCGGCGCCCCACTTGGCGATGTGGCCCTCACGGTGCGCCGGCGCGAAGATGGCAATCGAGTGCACGCCGAAAAACAGCACCAGACCGAGAATCATGCTTGTCATCGGACCCCTCCCCCGAGAAACGACAAAGATACGAGCGCGAGAATACAGCGAAACGGCAACCCGTCGACGCCGCCCGACGCAGCGCTGCCCGCCTCAGTCGGCAAGTTTCAGGTACTGCGAGGGTAGCGCGAGTCCCGGGTTGTCGACCCAGCCGCGCACCCGCGGCGACACCAGACGGTGCGTGACGCCGGAGTAGAGCGGGATGACCGGCCAGTCGCGCAGCACGATCCGCTCGGCGTCGAGATAGTGGCGGGCGCGCTCGGCTGCATCCGGTCGGCTCTCGGCGAGCGCGATCAGCCGATCAACCTCCGCGTTGGCATAGCCGGAGTAGTTCAGGAACGAACCGCTCTGGAAGCGGCCGATGAAACTCGTCGCGCTGCGCACCGCCGAAAACGGGCCGTAGTCCATGAGATCGAAGTCGCCGGCGTTGAGGGCCAGGCTGTAGGCCCGCGATTCGAGCCCGCGGGCCTCGATGCGCACCCCGAACGGCGCCCACATGGCATCCAGCGCGAGGTAGGTGCGCTGGGTCAGCGGGTTGATCGAATAGATGAGCACCAGCCGCCGCGGCCGCGCGCGATCGAGCCCGAGCTCGGCAGCGAGCCGGGCCGCTGCGGCGAGCCGCCGCGGCATATCCAGCGCCGCATGGGCAGGCGTCGCGCGCTGCGGGTAATCCGTGACCGCGATCGGCACCAGACTCTCGCTCGGCGACTCGCCAAGCTGGCGAACCTTGGCGGTGATCACCTGCCGATCCACCGCAAGCGCGAGCATTTCGCGAAATCTTTGTTCGCGCAGCGCGGGGCGCCGCAGGTTGAGACCCACCCAGCCACCGCCATAGAAAGGCACCGAGTGCAGCCGCGCGCCGAGTTCTCGTCGCGCAATGGCGAATTGCGCGGGTTCGCCGATCTGCACCACGTCGAGATCGCCGGTACGGAAGGCCCGCAAGCGCGCTGCATCGTCGATGCCCATCACCCACTCGAGCCGGCGGACGACCGGCTGCGTACCTGCGCCATGCCAGCGTGGATTGGCCTCGAGGGCGAGCGTACCGTTCTGTGCCCAGCTCACCGGGCGCCACGGTCCATTGACCACGATGCCCGGCGGCTTTGCCCAGTCGCGCCCACTGGCGGCGATGACGTGTGTCGGCACGAGGTAGGCCACGGCAAGCAACTTGAGCAGGTCGGTCTCGGCGCGGTCGAGTTCGATCACCACCCGGTCGGCGCCGATCGTCCGTACGCCGAGCGACTCGGCCGTAGCCTTGCCCTCGCGCAGGGCGCGCGCACCGCGGATCGCGTCGTAGCGATAGGCGAGCAGCGCCGCGGTGGCGGGAGAGAGCAAGCGACGCAGGCTCGCCACCGCATCCTCGGCAGTGAGCGGCCGCCCATCCGACCAGACGAGGCCCGCACGCAGCCGGAACTCGTAGCGCCGACCATCAGCGCTGATCGACCAGTCGCGGGCGCAGCCCGACACGACGGCGCCGCTGGCGTCGATGGCGGTGAGACCGACGAAGAGATCAGGCGCAATCTCCATGTCGGTGGCGGAAATCGGTCGATGCGGATCGAGACTGGTGAGGTTGCCGCCTCGCGAGCGCCGCAGCACGCCGCCCGGTGCAGGCGCTGCGCCAGTGACCCCGGCCACGGCGAGCAGCGCGCCCGCCTGCAGGGTCCTCGAGACGAAGCGTCGACGATGCATGGCAACCTTCCCGATTGACGACCAGGTCAAAAACCTGCCCGGTCAGGAACTCGGCCTCGCTCGCGCGCGACTGAGGAGCACGGCACCGATCACGGCGAGGACCGCCGACAGCAGGAAAGGCGCGGCGGGACCGAGCTTGAAGTAGATCGGGCCGGACAAGGCCGGACCCACGATCCGCCCGGCACTGCTCGAAGCATTGAACATGCCCATCACCGCGCCGCGCGAGCGCGCATCCGCCTCGAAGGAGACCAGGCTGGTGATCGCCGGCAGGAATAGACCGTTGGAGAAACCGAACACGCTGATTGCGATCCACACCATCGCATCGTTGCGTGCCGTGGCGAACAGCAACAGCCCCACCGCCACACCAGCAATCGCACCGAGCGACACGCGCTTCTCACCGAAGCGTTTGCTCAACGGGCCCACGAGTCCCGCCTGCCCCACCGCCGAGAGCAGCGCGAACACCATGAAGTGCAGACCGATGTCGCGCAACGAGTAGTTGAAGAGGTCGCGGCCCCAGAACTGGAACACCGATTGCATCGCACCGCCGGCGATGGCGACGAACAGCGACGCACTGACGAGACCGAGCAGCACGGGCTTGTCGAACAGGCCCGCGAAACCCGTCGCCGACTTTTCGGCGGGGGCAGCGGCCGCTTCGCCCGCAGCCGTCCCTGTCGTACCGGCGGCCTCGGCCGCAGCGCGCAGCGGCTTGCGTAATTCTTTGGGCAGGCTCTCCGGCAGCAGGAAGATCGTGCCCACGAAGGCGATCGCCGAGAGCGCCGCCGAGGCGAGGCCCGGCCAGTGCATGCTGGGCACGCCGTCCATGGCGCCGAGCAGACCACCGAGCGGCGGGCCGACGGCGAAGCCGACGCCGAAGGCGGAGGCGACGATGCCGAGTCCCTTGGCGCGGTTGCGCGGGTCGGTGACGTCGGTGGCGTAGGCGAAAGCAGCAGCGAGGTTGCCCGAGGTGATGCCGCCGAAGGCGCGGGCGATCAGCAGCGATTCGAGCGTCGAAGCGTAGGCAAGCCAGATGAACGCGATCACCGTACCCGCGGTGCTCAGGATCAGGATCGGCTTGCGCCCGTAGGCGTCACTGCAGCGTCCCCAGATCGGCGTCGCGATCAGCTGGAACAGCGAGAAAACCCCTGAACCGCCGAAGGTCTTCCAGAAATCCGAGGCACCCTGCGCCTCGGCGACGAACGGAAACGGGATCGTGGTGATGCCGAACCCCGCAAGACTGATGAACACCACCAGCCACAACACGCCGAGTCTTTGCATGGGATCTGTCGGTGCCTGCAACGCAAGGGAAGCGGACGGAACGCCGCGCTGGATTATCGGCGCAGAGACGCCCCGACCGCGCCCTGCAGGCGACGCTCAACCGCGGGCCGGTCGCAGCGGTCCGGCGTAACGCACCCGGCCGGCGCGCAGCTCAAGTTCGTGGCTGGTATTGCGCGGCCATTCGTCGCGGTGGTGGCTGACGAGCACGGCAGCTCCGCCGGCGGCGACGAAGGCCTCGAGCCGCTCCAGCAGCACCTGCCTCGTAGCGGTGTCGATGCCCGCCAGCAGTTCGTCGAGCAGCAGCAGGCGCGGTTGCAGCACCAGCGCGCGGGCAAGCAGCACCCGACGAACCTGGCCCCAGGAGAGCGTCCGCAGCGGCAGCTCGGCCACGGCATCCAGACCCGCTTCGCGCAAGGCCGCGAGCGCACGCCGCTGCTCGCTGCGACTGGCTGGCAGATCGAGGCCAATGCTGCTGCGCAGGCCACTCACCACATTATCGATGACGGTCTCGCCCGGCGGCGGATTGGCCTGCAGATGCGGCGCGACGATCGCGCACCAGCGACGGAACCGCTCGAGCGGTACGCCGCGGCGGATGCCGCGGCGATGGATCCGCCCGCCGAGTGCGGCCGGATGATCGCCATACAGCGCCCGCAGCAGCGTGCTTTTGCCCGCGCCATTCGGGCCGTGCACCACCCAGCACTCGCCCGTCCGCACCGAGAAATCGAGGCCGCGCAATACCGGACGGTACTCGAGGAAGATGTCCACCGCCTCGCAGCGCAGCAATGTTTCGCGTGCATCCTCTCGCGCGCGGGCACGCGGCTTCGCCGACCCGCGTTCCGCCGTGCTCAGCGACTTGCGCGGTCGCTGCAGCGACTGCCTCGGCGCGGCGTGCCGGTCGGCGATGGTGATCGGACCGGCTCGCACCAACCGGCCATCGGCCAGTTCGGCGATGTGTGTCGCCGATCCCGGGATCTCCTCGCGGCGGTGGGTGGCAAGCACCCAGGAGCCTTGGTACCCATCGAGAAACCGCGCCGTGCGACGCCGATTGCGTTCATCGAGTCCGGCGAGCAGCTCATCGAGCAGCAGCCACTGCGGTCGGCTCGCCAAGGCCCGCGCCAGCAGCACCAGTCGCCGCTCGCCGAACGACAGTTCCAGCATGCGCCTGGCGGCGAGCCGCTCGAGGCCGACGACCGCGAGATAGGCCGCAGACGCGCGCGCCGCCGCGGCCGACAGCGGACCCTGCGGGATGTCGCTGCGGGTGATGCCCGTGCCGACCACATCCAGCGCCGGAAAATTCCAGTCGTGCCGCTCGTGGCGATCCTGGCGCTCGGGGCCGAGGTAGGCCATCCGCGGCATCGCCTCGGGCAGTGGCACGGCGCGACCACGCCAAAGATATCGACGTCGCGCGCGGGTGTCGGCGTCGGGCCAGACGGCGCCGGCCAAAAGCTTCAGTAGCTGCGTCTTGCCGGCACCATTGGTGCCGATCAACACCCAGCGCTCGCCGTCCGCGAGCCGCCAGTGGATATCGGCCAGGATGCGCCGTTCGTCACGATACAGCGCGACGCCCTGCAGTTCGATCCGCAGGCCGCGCTCAGACCGCGAGGCCGGCACGACTGCCTTCCTGCGTCGCCACGAGCAGCGAGCGCGGCGCGTAGCAGTCGCCGACCATGCGCACTTCCACGCCCGCCGCCCGCAGCGGCGCGGCGAGCAGATCCTCAGGCACGCGCGGACAGGCATGCGCAATCAGCACCACGTCATCGAGCACTGCGAGCTCGCGCTCGACGAGTACGCTGCGCAGGGTCAGCTGGCCCTCGGCAATGCGCTCGTCGAATACCGGTTCGGCGAAGCGGTACACCTCAACCCCGAGCGCCGCGAGGCGCAGGTGGATGCCCTGCCGGTTGACGAGCGCCTCCTCCTCGGCGAGCCCCTCGCGCGGCGTGACGATGGCGACGCGGGAAAAACACGCCGCCAGCCGCTGCACGGTGGCGTAGGTGAAGGCGCTGTGATCATGGTCGTAGACGACCGCGAGCCCGGCCTGTGGCGACGCCGGTGGCGACCGGGCCGCAAGCTGCGCGGCGAGGCTGCGGACATCGGGAAACAGCTCTGCGTCCCGGTATTCCTCGGGGAGCCATGCCGGCCAGCCCGGCGCGGCGCCGGTGGCAAGGATCACCACTTCAGGTTCAAGCGCCAATACTTCGGCGAGACCTGCGCGCTGCCCGAGTTCGAAACGCACGCCGTGCGCGCGGGCGCGCAGGTACTGGTAGTCGTAGACGCTGCTCAGGTTTTCGCCGCCCGGCAGCATCGCGTGCAGGCGGGTCTTGCCGCCGACTTCGGCATTCGCGCCGAACACGGTCACGTGATGGCCGCGCGCCGCCGCCACCCAGGCCGCCTCGAGCCCGGCAGGGCCGGCGCCGACCACCACCACGCGTCGCGCGCGTGGCGCCGGCGCGGGACGCCAGTCCGCCTCATCGGCCTCACCGACGCGCGGGTTGTTGTCACAGGCGAGCGTGCCCAGCGCGATGATCGCGCCCCAGCAGGTGTTGCAGGACACGCAGTAGCGGATCTCGGCCTCGCGTCCACTCGCGGCCTTTTGCGCCCAGGCCGCATCGGTGACCAGCGGGCGACCCAGCATCACGAGATCGGCGAGACCGTCGCGCACCACGCGCTCGCCCTCGTTCGGATCGGTGATCAGCCCGAGCGCACCGATGGCCACGCCCGGCGCCAGACGGCCGAGTTCGGCGATGCGTGCCACCCAGGGCGAGCGGGGTCCATGCAGATCGGGCAGGTGCCAGCCGAGGTGACGCGAGTGCGAACCCCAGCACCAGGTGAGGTAGTCGACCACCCCCGTGGCGTGGACGAGTCGGGTGATCTCCTCGGCCTCCTCGGCACCGATGCCGTCCGGCAAACCGTCCTCGGCCGGCAGCTTCACGCCGATCAGGAATTCCTGTCCGCAGCGTGCGCGCAGTTCGAGGCAGAGGTCGGTGAGCAGACGCGCCCGGCCGGCAGTGTCGCCGCCGTAGCGGTCGCGGCGCGCGTTCGAACGCGCGGCCAAAAATTGATGGAAGAGATGACCATGGCCGGCGGAGATTTCCACGCCCGCAAAGCCTGCATCGCGCAGGATCAGCGCCCCGGCGGCGAAGTCGCGCACCATCGCCGCGACCTCGTCGGTGTCGAGCGCGTGCGGCACCGTCCAGCTCAGATCATCCGGCAGCGCCGAGGGGCCGATGGCATCGTGGCTGCGCCCGGCCTGATGACGACCGCGACCCGGATCCTGCACCTGCCCGATCAGCCATCCGCCGGCCGCCCGCACCTCGCCAGCCCAGCGCGCGAGCCCGGCGTGGTTCGCGGGCTCGAGCACCCGAACCTTCTGCGGATTGCGCTGCCGCGGCAGCAGGTTCAGCGGCTCGGTCACCAGCATCGACGCCCCACCCCGCGCGCGATTGAGGTGGTAACCGATCAGCTTTTCGGTGACGCGGCCATCGACCACGTAGCGCGTGCTCATCGAGGCATGCACCACCCGGTTGCGCAGCGTCAGATGACGCAGGGTCAGCGGCGAGAACAGCCGCGGATAAGCGTCGCTCATCCGGCGCCGAACACGAACGAAACACCGCCGCCGGCACTGACGTGTTCGGCAAACACGCTCTGCGGGTCGAAGCCGGCGTCGATCAGCGCTGCGCGCATGTCGGTGGCGGCGAAGCCGGACCAGAACGGCTCACCGTTCCAGCGGTCCTGCCAGGCGTTCATCACCTGGTCTTCGAGGCCGAGCCGCGCGACCTGGGTCGCGACGTCGGCATGCAGCATGAGACCGCCCGGTGCGAGCACGCGACGGCACTCACGCAGAATCCGCGGCAGCTGCTCGTGGCTGGTCTCGTGGAACAAAATATTGGAGATCACCAGATCGAAACTGCCGTCGGCAAAACGCGTGTCGGCGGCATCGCGCTGGTGGAAGTGGATGGCGACGCCGCGTTCCTCGGCAGCGAGGTGCGCATAGCGCAGCAGTCCGGCGGCGACATCGACGGCGTGGTACTCGGCCTGCGGATAGGCGAGCGCGATCGGCTGTGCGTGCACCGCAATGCCGCAACCGAGATCGAGGATGCGCCGCGGCTTGAACCCCGGCCGGCGACGCGCGATCTCATCGAGCAGCAGCTTGCCGCGACCGTCGGTCGCCGCCTGTTCGCGACCCTTGCCGACGCTGTAGATCATGGCCGCGCCGAAGTAACGCAGCCCCGGCGCGATGTCCTCGCCCTGCGCACGACCGACGAAGCCGCCGGGCTGGCGGTGGATCTCGGTGTTGCCGATCGGCTGCGGCACCGCGAGCGACGGATCAAGTTCGAGGGAACCCCTGGTCGCTTGCCCGCGCAACGCGGCATATCTTCGGCTGACCTCCGGCTCCATGCGGTTCGCGGTCGGTTCGATCGCGTTCCACATCATGCTCTGCGAATGGTGCGTGAGCACCGCCCACTGCCGGAACGGCAGGCTGTGCACCAGCGCAGGCTCGACCTCGGCGCGCGACGCCGGCTCGCTGCCGCGAGCCGCGCGCAGCGCGGGCAGCAGATCACGTCGCCAACTCTCGCGTACCCGCTGCTGCGCTGCGCCATTGGCGATGCGCTTCAGCGACAGGACAAAGTCCTGCCGGGTCTTTTCGGTGAAATTGGGGTCGTAAAGGGGACTCTGGCTCATCGCACGATCCTCCGCTCTCAGCACACCTCGAACCCCTGCGCCCGATGTCGGCAGACGTCTCGATCGGTCAGGGCGTGACGCTCATCAACCAGCTCAAGTAAACCCCGCGCGGGTTGTCCTTGAAGCCGCGCACGCGCTCGGCAACCAGCCTGCGGCCGACGCCGAAATAAACCGGCGCCACCGGCTGATCGGCAAGCGCGATCGCCTCGGCCTCGCGCAGGATCGCCGCGCGGCGCTGGATGTCGACCTCGCGCGAGGCCGCTTCGAGTTTCGCATCGAAGGCGGGATTGCGGTAACCGGAGGTGTTCATGCCCACCGTCGAGCCGCTCGACAGCAGACGTTCGAGATAGGCGTAGGGGTCGCTAGCCGACGCCGTCCAGACGAATCGCGCCGCGTCGAAATTGCCGACGCCGACCTCGGATACCAGCGCCTTGGTTTCCTTCTGCTGCAGCTCGACCTTGACGCCCGCCTGCCCCCACATCGCGCCGATCGCCACCGCGACCTTGCGATTGAGGTCGGTACTCGGGAACCCGAGCCGCATCTTCAACGGCTTGGCCGCCCCATAGCCGGCGGCCGCCAGCAAGCGCCTCGCCTCGGCCAGCCGCTGCGCCGGGGTCCAGGCCGCGAAGTCGGGCCGCGCCGCCTCACCGTAGTTGAGCACGCCCGGCGCCACCAGCGACCAGGCGCCGACGCCGGGGAAGCCGAGTACATTGCGCGCAATCACTTCGCGCTCGATCAGCATCGAGAGCGCGCGGCGCACGCGCTGGTCGGCGGTCGGCCCACTGCGGGTGTTGAACACCAACACCTCGTTGACGTAGCCGCGCATGACATGCAGCAGCCGCGGGTCACGCTTGCGCACCTCTTCGGCCCGCTCCGGCGGCACGACCATGACGAAGTCGAGCTCGCCCGCCTCGAAGCGCCGCACCATCGTCGCCGGATTGCCGAGCGGGTAGTGGTAGACGCCGTCGAGCTTGACCTGCGCGGCGCCCCAGAACTTTGCGTTGCGACGCAGGCTGACGTAACCGTTCGGCCGCCATTCAGCGAGCACGAAGGCGCCATTGCTGACGAAGTTTTCGGGACGAATCCAGGCCGCGCCGTGCTTCTCGATGACATGCCGCGGCGCCGGCATGGCGGCGGCCATGATCACATCGGTGAAATACGGCGCGGGATGCTCGAGCTCGATTTTCAGGGTGCGCGGATCGACGGCCGAAACCCCGAGCGCCGCCACCGGCATTTTTCCGGCGGCGATCGCCCGCGCGTTGCGGATCGGGAACAGCCGCGAGGCAAGCGGGTATGCGGTACGCGGATCGAGCATGCGGCGGAACGACCAGACCCAGTCCTCGGCCGGCAAGGCCCGTCCGTCGGACCAGCGCAGGTTGGGACGCAGCTTGAACAGGTAGGTCTTGCCGTCGGCGCTCACCGTCCATGACTCGGCACACCCGGGCAGCGGCCGGCCATCCATACCGGGCGTGGTCAGGCTCATGAAGAGATCGAAGGTGATCAACTGCTCGCCGGGCAGCGAAACGCGATGCGGATCCACCGTGGCCGGATCGTCGGTGCCGACGCGATGAAACACCCGCTCCGCAGCGATTGCCGATACCGGCAGTGCGAACAGGCTGGCCGCCCACAACAACATTGCGAGCACAGCGCGCCCGCGCAGACGACGATCCATCGATTTGCAACCCCCAGGATCCATTGCCGGCCGAATCCATTGACGGCCGATCTGGCGCGCCCGGAGAGATTCGAACTCCCGACCCTCAGGTTCGAAGCCTGATGCTCTATCCAACTGAGCTACGGGCGCGACCCCTGCAGTCTAGCACCGGGCAGTTCGCGCCCTTAAGATAGTAGCGCGGCGAAGTTGCCGCAGTTGATACAGGGCACGGCCATGACGCCGTGCGACACCAGAGCCCCGCCGGAGTAAACGCCATGAAGACGCTGCTTTCCCTCGCCGTGGTTGCCGCCCTCGGGGCCGCCCCTGCCTTTGCCGCCTGCAACTATCCGAAGGCGCCGGACGCCATCCCCGACGGCAGTACCTCGACACTCGAGCAGATGCTCGCCGGCCAGAAGGCCGTGAAGGCGTTCGACGCCGCGATCACCGAGTACCAGGCCTGCCTCGAGAAAGAGCACAACGACGCGCTCGCCGCCAATCCGCAGCTCACCGAAGAGCAAAAGAAAGAGCGCACCAGCATCCTCACGCAAAAGATGAATGCCGCCGTGGATGAGGCGCAGGGTCTCGCCGACCGTCTGAACGCGCAGATCCGCGTCTACCGCGAAAAGAACGCCAAGAAGTAACCGCGCCCGCCACCGTGCGGGTTACTGGAACGACGTGCCGGGATAAACTCCCGGCATGATCTCTCCTGCGGAAGCCGACGTACTCATCGACGAGCAGCTCACCTGCCTGCCGATCGAGTCGTTGCCGCTCGTGCAATGCACGGGCGCCGTGCTGCGCGAAAATGTTTACGCCGAGCGCGACCAGCCGCCCTTCGATCGCGTGGCGATGGACGGCATCGCCATCAGCAGTGCGGCGCTCGCCGACGGTCGGCGGCGCTTCCGCGTGCAGGCGATGCAGGCAGCAGGCGATGCCCCGCTCACCCTGACCGATCGCGGCCATGCCATCGAAATCATGACCGGAGCGGTCCTGCCCACCGGCTGTGATGCCGTGGTACCCGTCGAACAGCTGCAGCTGCATGACGGCGAGGTCGTCCTCGATGACGCGCTGCGCGTGAGTCCCTGGCAAAACGTGCATCGGCGGGGTTCGGACAGCGAACAGGGCAAGCTGTTGCTGGCCGCGGGCATGCACCTCGGGGCCCCGGAGATCGCGGTGGCGGCGGGCGCCGGGATGGCGCGCATCCGCGTCAGCGCGCAGCCGACGATCATCGTCGTCTCCACCGGCAATGAACTCATCGAACCCGGTGATCCGATCGAGCCGCACCAGGTACGCCGCTCCAACGCCTACGGCATCGTCACCGCGCTGCGCCAACGAGGCTTCCAGCGCATCGCCGATGATCACCTGCCCGACGAACTCGACACCCTGCGCCGCCGCCTGCGCGTACATCTCGACACGCACGACGTGCTGATCCTCTCCGGCGGCGTGTCGATGGGCAAACTCGACCTCGTGCCGCAGGCGCTCGCCGACCTCGGCGTGCGCGAGGTGTTCCACAAGATTTCGCAGCGGCCGGGCAAGCCGATGTGGTTCGGCATCGGTCCCACCGGCACCGCGGTGTTCGCGCTGCCCGGCAATCCGGTCTCGACCCTCGTCTGCCTCGCCCGCTACGTCGTGCCCGGCCTCTACGCCGCGATGGGCGAGTCCCCACGCCCCGCCGAGCGCATCGCGATCGCCGCGCCCGCCGAGGTGAAAGTCGGTCTCACCACGTTTCTGCCGGTGCAACTGCAGGGCGATGAGTGGGGTCGTACCTGGGCGCACCCGCGACCGACCAACGGCTCGGGCGATTTCGCCGCGCTCACCGGCACCGACGGCTTCGTTGAATTGCCGCCCGGTCCGAACGTCTATCCGAAAGGTTTTGTCACCCGGCTGCACCGCTGGTAACCCATGCAGGAGCTGACCCCCCGCGACCGGCTCGGCCGACCTCTGCGCGACCTGCGCATCTCGGTCATGGATCGCTGCAATTTCCGCTGCCCGTACTGCATGCCGCAGCACACCTTCCATGAGGGCTACCGCTTCCTCAAATCCAGCGAGCGGCTCTCCTTCGAAGAAATCGTGCGTCTGGCGCGCCTGTCGGCGGCGCTGGGCGTGCGCAAGCTGCGCATCACCGGTGGCGAGCCGCTGCTGCGACCGAATCTCTCCGACCTCATCGGCGACCTCTCCACCCTGCCCGGTATCGAGGATGTCGCGCTCACCACCAATGGCATGCTGCTCGCCAAGTACGCCACCGAGCTGAAGGCCGCGGGTCTCTCGCGCATCACGGTCAGCCTCGACAGCCTCGACCCGCAGGTGTTCGCGAAAATGAGCGGCGGCTTCGGCGGCGTCGAGGAAGTGCTCACGGGCATCGAGGCAGCCCGCCTTGCGGGTCTCGCGCCGATCAAGGTCAACGCGGTGATCCAGCGGGGTGTCAACGACCACACGGCGCTGCAACTCGTCGACCATTTCCGCGGCAGCGGCGTGATCGTGCGCTTCATCGAATACATGGACGTCGGCAACCGCAACGAGTGGCATCAGGAACTCGTGCTGCCGTCGCGTGAACTCGCGGCCGCCATCCATGCGCGCTGGCCGATGACGCCGCGCGAGGCGAATTACCACGGCGAAGTGGCCGAGCGCTACGTCTTCGACGACGGTCGCGGCGAAATCGGTTTCATTTCTTCGGTCAGCCAGCCGTTCTGCCGCGACTGCTCGCGGGCACGGCTGTCCTCCGACGGTCTGCTCTACACCTGTCTCTTCGCCACCCACGGCACCGACCTGCGCGGCCCGCTGCGCGCGGGCGCGAGTGACGCCGAGTTGACGCAGTTCCTGACGACGATCTGGCGCCGTCGCGACGATCGCTACAGCGAGCGGCGCGGCGCGCCAAGCACCGAGGGCAGGAAAGTCGAGATGTTCCACATCGGCGGTTGAGGCAATAAATGGCGGCACGCAGCAAGTCCGGCTCCGCGCGACGCGGCACCCTCACCCACCTGGATGCCGCGCATCGGCCGACCATGGTCGACGTCGGCGAGAAAGCCGTGACCCGTCGCGAAGCGATCGCCGAGGCCTGGGTGCGCCTGCCGGCAGCGGTGGCCCGCGCACTCGCGGCGAGCGGTCATCGCACCCGCAAAGGACCGGTGTTCGACACCGCTGTGATTGCCGCCG
This sequence comes from uncultured Acidibacter sp., assembly GCA_964541625.1. Classification (GTDB taxonomy): domain Bacteria; phylum Pseudomonadota; class Gammaproteobacteria; order Steroidobacterales; family Steroidobacteraceae; genus UBA964. The sequence goes on along the minus strand of CAZIRD010000037.1, from coordinate 1,823 downwards.
TGCAGGCCGTCAAGCGCACGCATGAACTGATCCCGTTCTGCCACCCGTTGCCGATCGAGCACTGCACGCTCGACATCGACAGTCGGCGCGGAGGACTGATCCGCATCCGCTGCACGGTGCGCACCACGCACAAGACCGGCGTGGAAATGGAAGCGCTGACCGGCGCTGCCACCGCCGCACTCACCGTCTACGACATGTGCAAGGCGCTCTCGCACGACATCGTCATCGAGTCGCTGCAGTTGCTCACCAAGTCGGGCGGCAAGCGGGATGTCGATCGCACCGGCCGACGCAAGTCGTCGGCGAGTCGTCGATCGATCGTCAAGCGTCGATGACCGTCACGCCCCTCTACGGTCTACTGCTGGCCGGCGGACGCAGCTCACGCATGCGTCGCGACAAGGCGGCGTTGCTGTACCGCGGGCGCAGCCAGCTGGAGAGCGCTTGGGAGTTGCTGGCCGCGGTCACCGACCGCGCCTGGGTGTCGGTACGGACCGAGCAGATCGACGAGCCGCTGCGCCGGCGCTATCCGCAGATCGTCGACGCGGGCGATGTCGAGGGTCCGATCGCCGGCATCCTCGCTGCGCAGCGCCTGCATCCGCAGGCGGCCTGGCTGGTACTCGCCTGCGACCTGCCGCGGCTGGATGTCTCGAGCCTGCGTCACCTGATCACGCATCGCGATCGCGGCGCGCCGGCCACCGCCTACCGCTCCAGCCACGACGGTCTGCCCGAACCGCTCTGCGCCATCTACGAACCCGCGGCCGCCACGGCGCTGGCCGCCTACGCGGCCGGCGGCCGCATCTGCCCGCGGAAATTCCTCATCGAGCAACGCGCGGCGCTGCTTGAGCCGTTGGCCGTCGACGCCCTCGACAACGTCAATTCGACCGCCGAATATTGGCAGACCATGCAGACCCTCTCTCCTGACGCCGCCACCGCGCGCAGCCTGCGCGTGCAGTACTTCGCGCTGCTGCGCGAACAAGCGGGCCGTGGCGAAGAGACCCTGGCGAGCAATGCACGAACGCCCGCCGAGCTCTACGCCGAGCTGCAGGCGAAGTACGCCTTCAGCCTGCCGGTCGACATGCTCAAGGTCGCGGTCAACGGCGAATTCGGCGACTGGTCGCAGCCGCTGCAAGCGGGCGACTCGGTGGTGTTCATCCCGCCGGTTGCAGGTGGCTGATGAACGACCAGCCGTCGTCATCGCCACGATTCCGCTTCAGTGCGACCGCGCTCGACCTGTCGGCGCTGCGCGGCGAACTCGCTGACCCGACCTGCGGCGGCTATTCGGCCTTCGAAGGCTGGGTGCGCAACCACAACGAAGGGCAGCCCGTCACCCACCTCGAGTACGAGGCGTTCGCGGAACTCGCAGTGCGCGAGGGCGAGCGGATCATCGGCGAGGCCTGTGCGCGTTTCGGTGTCGACAATGCCCGCTGCGTGCACCGGGTCGGCGATCTCGCCCTCGGCGAACTCGCCGTCTGGGTCGGCGTCAGCGCACGGCATCGCGACGAAGCCTTCAAGGCCTGCCGCTACATCATCGACGAAGTGAAGCACCGCGTGCCGATCTGGAAGAAGGAGCACTACGCCAGCGGCGACTCGGGCTGGGTGAACTGCGAACGCTGCGCGACCGCGCCAAAGAATGGCCCAGGCGACGCGGCACACGCGCACGGCGAAGTGCACGGCGAAGCGCACGACCATCACCATCACGACCATCACCATCACGACCACCACCATCACGACCACGCGCAGGCGCCGCGTGCCACGCTGGCGCCGGACTACTCCCGGCAGGTCAACCTGCGCGAAGTGGGCGCGGCCGGCCAGGCCAAGCTGCGCGC
>CAZIRD010000036.1:16065-23183 GCA_964541625.1 uncultured Acidibacter sp. | reverse complement strand
TCGCTGCGCTTCTACCGCGACGTGCTCGGACTCAACGTCTGGGTCGAGGGTCGCATGGGCAAGGAAGTCCCGGCGATGTTCAAACTGCTGGGCCTGCCGCCCGGCAAGGTACGCTGGGTGATCCTGCAGTCTGCCGATGTCGACTGGGGCATGGTAGGCCTCTTCGAATTGAAGAGTCCCGCGCCGGCGCGCGTACGCGTCGCCAAGCCGCGTCAGGCCAACCGGGGTGAAGCCTGCCTGGTTTTCCACACGCCCGATGTCGACGCCGTGTACCGCGGTGCCCGTGCGATGCGCCTGCCGGTGCTTTGTCCGCCAACGCTGCTGGAGATCGCCGAGCGCAAGGTCCTCTCCAAGGAGATGACGCTGCGCGACCCGAACGGCGTGCTGGTGAATTTCATCCAGAACGTGCGTGCCGGCACCATGACCTTGTCAAACCGCTTTCCTGGCCTCCGCAAGCCGAAGATCAGGAAGCGCCGTAGCGGTGCATCTTCACGGGGTCGATCGGAATGATGGTGGCCTTGAGTTCGGTGAAGAACTCGAGACTGGCCTGCGGACCGTCACGGCCGATGCCCGACTCCTTGTAACCGCCGAAGGGTGCGCGCAGTTCGCGCATCATCGGCGTATTGACCCAGACGGTGCCGGCGCGGATGTCCCGCGAGCAGCGCATCACCGTCGTCAGATCCTCCGACCAGACGTAGTTGACAAGACCGAACTTCGAATCGTTGGCGATGCGGATCGCCTCGTCGAGCGTGTCGAAGGTCAGAAAGGTGGCGAACGGGCCAAAGATTTCTTCCTGGCAGACCCGGGCGTCGTTGGCAGGCGCCATCACCGCCGTCGGCTCGATGAACCAGCCGGTCGGGTGATCCGCGGAGCGGCGGCCGCCGGTGAGCAGCTTGGCGCCGTCGGCCTTGGCGATGTCGACGTAGGACAACACGCGTTCCATGTGACCACGGAAGGCGAGCGGACCAATCTCCGTCGAGGCAAGCAGCGGGTCGCCGAGGCGGATCTTCCTGGCGCGCGCGACAAATCGTTCGATGAAGGCGTCGGCGATGCCCCGCTGCACGAGGATGCGCGAGCCGGCGAGGCACTGCTGGCCGTTGTTGCCGAAGATGCCGGCGAGGGCACCGTCGAGCGCGCGCTCGACGTCAGCGGTGTCGAAAATGATATTGGCCGATTTGCCGCCGAGCTCGAGCGCGACCGGCTTGAGGTTGCGTCCGGCGGTGGCGGCGATCGCCCGGCCGGTCGAGGTGCCGCCGGTGAAACCCACCATGTCGATGTCGGGGTGCGAGACGAGCGCGTTACCGGTGATCGTGCCGCGTCCGTTGACGAGGTTCACCACACCCGGCGGCAGACCCGCCTCGTGGAAGATCTCGACCATGCGTCGCATCGACAGCGGCGTGTACTCCGAGGGCTTGAGGACGCAGGTGTTGCCCCAGGGGATGCAGGTCGCGACCCGCATCGAGGCCAGCGCGAGCGGCGCGTTCCAGGGTGCGATGCAGCCGGCGACGCCCTTGGGTTCACGGGTGACGTAGGTGAGGTAGCCCGCAGTCTGCGTGTAGGTTTCGCCGTGGACGTTGCTGGCGACTTCGGCGAAGAATTCGAAGTTGCGCGCCATGCGCTGCACATGCATCCGCACGCTGTGCTGCGGCAGGCCGCTGTTCAGCGACTCGAGATAGACGAGTTCCTCGGCGTGCTTGCGCAGATGATCACGGATCGAATAGAGAATGTCCTTGCGCTCGTTGATGTCCATGCGCGGCCAGCGGCCCGTGTCGAAGGCGCGGCGGGCAGCGCGCACGGCGGCATCGACTTCATCGGCGTCCGCCTCGCGCAGTCGGCTGATCACTTGTTCCGTGGTGGGGTTGATCACTTCGATGTCGTGGCCGCCGGACTTCGGCGAGACGGTCTCGCCATCAATCAAGCTCGTGACATGCGGATTGACGGCGAAGTTGCGGTTGATCTCGGGGCTCACTTTGATCTCCAGGCGCAGGCAACGAACCAAGGCAGCGTGCCCTCGCGGGCGGGCAGGCTGCCAACATGGATGCAATCCTCGGCGAAGCCGGCAGCGAGCAGTTCCGGTGCGAGGTCGGCGTTGGCGTAGACCTCCCAGTACGGCTCGTTGTTGTGCAGCGTGTCCCACGAGGACTCGAACTTGCGGAATTCCGACAGTCCCTGAAAGCGCAGCGGCACGTCCTGATGCACGCAGAGGCCGCCGGGCCGCAGCAGGCGCCGGCTCTCGCGCAGCATGCCGCGGCGTGTCGCTGCGGAAATCTCGTGCATCAGGTTGTGCGACACGATGAGGTCGAACGACTCATCGTCGAAGCGGGTTGCTGCCACATCCATTTGGTGGAAGTGCACGGCGGCCCCGAGGGCTTCGGCGCGCGCATGCGCGTAGCGCAGCATGCCGCTGCCGACGTCGATTGCATGCACCTCCGCGTCGGGGAAGGCCTCGGCGTAGGGCACGCTGGCGGAGCCGGCGGAGCATCCCATGTCGAGGATGCGTGCTGGCTGCAGCGCCGGGAAGCGTTCGCGGATGAAGCGCTGCACATGTGCGGCCTTGCTGTCGGTGCGACTGATGCCCTGGCCGAAGGCGTAGAGGTTGCCGCCCGACTCATACAGCGCGCCGGCCGAGCAGTCGCCGTCGCCGAGATCGAGCGCATAGCCGCCGGTTTGCAGGTGAATGTCCACGGCGGTTACGCCGCGCGGCGGCACGAAATACGAATCCAGCGTCAACGACCCGCGACGCGTCGGCGCGGCATCAAGGCGGGCCGCCACTGAGGCCAGTCGCGGTCGCTCGCGAAACACGCTGTCGCCGACCGCCAGCCACATCTGCTCCTGCGCGGCGCGGGCGAGGGAGGACCAGCTACGGTAGGCGGGGTCGGCTTCCATGGCCTCGCGGATTTCCGCGCGGTTGGCAGGTGGCCGACCGTGCCGAGCTTGCCAGCGCGGCGCCACGACTTTTTCGAACAATTGGCCTTGCGAACTGCGCAGGCCTTTGCCCAGCGCCTGCTTGAAGGCCACCACAAACTGCTGGCGCGCCGCCTCGTCTGCGGTGGGGCGCGCCAGCATTTCGTGATCGACGCTGCGGACCATACGGAAGCCCGGCGCCCGTGGTCAGAACTTGTACGAGGCCGTCAGACCCACCTGCCGCGGCTTCGGCAGCGAGATGGTGAAGGCGCGGGTGCCGAGTCCGGCCACATAGGCGAGACCGCGACCGTCGACATAACGCAGGATGTCGGTCGGCGTGTCGTCGTCGTTGAGATTACGGCCCCAGAGTGCCACCGACCAGCTGGCCGACTCGACGCCGATGCGCGCGTTGAGGTACTTGCGGGCTCCGGTCTCGATCAGGTTGTGCACCTGCGCGAACTTCGAACCCTCTGCGGTGACGTCGATGCCGACCACCAGATTGAGGTTGTCGTTGAGCGGACGGCTGTAGCGCGAGGTCAGGAAGGCGTTCCACTTCGGCGAGCGCGGCGTGCGCTGGCCGGCGACGCTGCCGAACTCCTGGTTGTCCTGCGCCCGCAGCGCCAGACAGGCCGCGGCGTTGGCGGCGGCCGAGGCGCCGAGCGTGCCGCAGCCGCGCGGGTTGGTCGCCGAGATCGCCGTGAAGGCCGTGGAGGGACGATTGCTGTACAGGTCGGCCTGGTCGGAGTTGATGTACTCGTCAAAGGTGGCGTCGATCAGCGCACCGCCGAAGCCGAGACGCAGGTTGTCGGTCACCCGCGCCGCCAGCTCCAGTTCGAGGCCGCGCGAGCTCGTCTTGCCGACGTTCTCGATGAACGAGTTGGCGATGATCGAGGTGCCGGACACGCCGACAATGTTCTGCGTGAGCTGCTGGTTGGTGAGGTTGATGTCGAACGCTGTCACCGAGGCCGTCAGCCGCGAGCCGAACAAGTTGAACTTGGCGCCGATCTCGACGTTCTCGGATTCCTCCTCCTTGATCTCGATCGGCTTGCCGACCGCCTCGAGCAGCGGGATGACGGTGCCCCCGTTGAAGCCGCCCGGCTTGGTGCCCTGCGCGTAGTTGGCAAACAGCGACAGGTCCTCGGTCGGCTTGTAGCGCAGCGTGAACCGCGGCGTGTAGCTCTTGAACGTACCGTTGAACATGCGGCCCGGCACGCGCTCCGTGCCGTTGGTCGGGAAGGCGAAGGACTGCTGGTCGATCGTCTCGGTCGCCTGACGCGCCTCGGCGGTGATCGTCCACTGGTCGCTGATGTCCCACTCGATGCTGCCGAACACCGCCGTGTTCTTGATGTCGCGATAGGTGAGCGAGGAGGTGCCGTTCGGCACGATCAGCGCGCCGGTGCGATAGATCTTGTCGTCGCGGACGAAGTCATCGCCGGCGGCGAAGTAATAGCCGCCGAGGCTCCAGCGCACTTTGCGCTCGACCGGCGAGCTCAGCCGCACTTCCTGCGAGAGGTCGTTGCGCTTCTCGCCATTGATGCGCTGGAACGCGCCCTGCGTCGCCCACTGCGCCTGGAACGGCGTCGCCACCGGCACCGGCGCGAGTACGCCGAAGTCATAGCCGCCGTAGGAGACGTCGATCTGAACTTCGTAGTTCTCCTCGCTGTAGCCGGTCGTCGAGACCAGCTGGTAACCCGAACTGGTGGTAAACGAAGCAGTCAGCGCGCCGCGCACGCGATCGCGGCGCGTGCCGGGGTTCGGGAAGAGGTCGGTGAGCTGGGCGATGGTCAGCTGGCTGATCGGCAGTGCCTCGCCGCAGAAATAGCCGCGCGACCGCGGCCGCAGCACGGGGTCGTTGAGCTGGCAATTGTTGAACTGCCGCCCCTGCAGGCCGAGCGCCGGCGGTGCGTCCTTGTCCTTCGCGTACGTGACGAGTGCGGTGATGTCGATGCCTTCCGCTGGACGCCAGCGCAGCTTGCCGGTGGCAGCGTCGGTCTGTTCGGCGCCGAGATCGTCACGCGAGTCGAGCGGGTTGTCGTAGAAGCCGCCGATCTCGGTATGAGTACCGGAGAGGTAGAAGTTCAGCTTGCCGTCGATCAAGGGACCGCTGACGAAGGCCGTGATGTCCTTCTGGTCGAACTGACCGACGGTACCCGTGACTTCACCGGTGAATTCTTCGGACGGCTTGCGGGTGACGTAATTGATGGCGCCGGCAAAGGTCGAGCGACCGAAAAGCGCCGCCTGCGGGCCTTTGATGACCTCGATGCGCTCGAGGTTGGCGGTCTCCGTGTTCGAGGCGCTGCCGGAGATGAACACCCCATCGACGAAGTAGGCGGCGTTGGCGGCGCCGAGTATGTTCGACTGCCCGCGGATGGTGGGACGCTCGCTGGAGTTGCGACCGAAGGCCGTCGTGTTCGAAAAACCTGGAGTGAACAAGGCGAGATCGCGCGAGTCCTTGATACCGAGTTCGGCGATCTGCGTGGCGCTGACAGCAGTCACGGTCAGCGGAACATCTTGCAGCGACTCTTCGCGTTTACGCGCGGTGACAACGATTTCCTCCAGGGCGAGATCATCCGCTCCGGCGGCGTTCTGCGCTTTCGCCACGCTGGCGGCAGCGAGCAGACTGGCGACCGTCACGGCGACGGCGGGCAGGTGGCGGTTCTTGATGGTCATGACGTGTCCCTCTGGCGATCGGTTCATGAATTTCGGCGCAGCGTGTCTCGACGCGCGGCCTGTCATCATGCAAGTATAACCACTCGGCCCCCGGGGATGTAGCGTGATGGCTGGAGAGCTGGCGTCATGACCGACTTGAGATCGTTTCTCGGCGAACACTCCGCTGCCGTGTGGGAACTCGCGGAGTCCGCGGATTTGCGCCACGAACTCACCGCGCTGCAGCATGTGCTCGATCTCGAGCGCCGCTACCCCGTGGTGTTGGCGCGACGCGTGAAGAATCTCCGCGGCGAGCCGTCGTCGATCCCGGTCGTGCTCAATCTGACTGCGAGCCGTGAACTCACCGCCCGCGCACTCGGCATCCCCGATCATCGGCAGACCGCGCAGTGGTTCGCTTCGCGTACGCGGGCCTCGATTGCGCCGCAGGTGGTGGCTCGCGATTCGGCTCCGGTGCAGCAGGTCGTACTGGAGGGTGAGGCCGCGAGCCTGTTCGATCTTCCGGTGCTGACGCAGCACGAGCTCGAGCCCGGGCCTTATCTCACCTCCGCCCACGCCACGACCTACGATCCCGACACCGGCATCGACAACACGGCCATCCAGCGCTGCTGGGTCAAGGGACACCGTTCGATGACCTGGTTCCCGTATCCCGCGACCCACAACGCGCGCAACCTGCGCAAGTTCCATGCGCGTGGCGAGCCTGCGCCGATTGCCTTCTGGATCGGCCATCATCCGGCGGTGCTGCTCGGCACGCAGGCCAAGCTCAAATACCCCGAAAGTCACTGGGCCGCCGCCGGCGGCGTGCTCGGCGCGCCGCTGCGGCTCGTGCCCTCGGTGATGCACGGCGAGCGCATCATGGTTCCGGCCGACGCGGAGATCGTCATCGAAGGCTTCGTGCCGCCCGGCCAGTTGACCGACGACGGGCCCTTTGGCGAGTACACCGGTTACCTTGGCGGCCAGGTGAAGGCGCCATTGGTTGACATTGGCTGCATCACCCGGCGTCGCGATGCGCTATACCACGACTATGGCTCGGGGCTGACCGACATGCTGGTCCCCGACAACATGGCGATGGAGGGCAAGTTGTTCGAGCTGGTCAAGTCGGTAGCGCCGTCGATCGTCAACGTGCACGTGCCTACCGAGGGTCGGCGTTTCCACGCCTATCTGCAGTTGCGCGATCCGGGGCCGGGCGAAGCGCGTGATGCGCTGACCGCGGCGCTCGCTTATCGGCGCGTGAAGACGGTGCTTGCGGTGGATACGGATATCGACATCTTCGACAGCGAGGCCATTCTTTGGGCGCTGGCGACCCGCGTGCGCTGGGATCGCGACGCCATCAGAGTGCCCGGGCTGTCAGGTTCGAGCCTTGACCCCTCGCTGCCGGACGGTGTGTCGACCGTGACCAAACTCGGTATCGACGCCACCATTCCGCCTGCTGCGCGCGGCAGCGGCAAGGAAGCCTATGCAAAGGTCGCGACTGTACCGGCCGCCGCGATGCAGCGTGCACGCGAGTGGCTCGACGCCGCCGCGGGCGTGACCTGGCCGAAATTCTGAAC
>CAZIRD010000036.1:13734-15965 GCA_964541625.1 uncultured Acidibacter sp. | reverse complement strand
GAACTGACGAAATAGGAGCAACGGGAAATGAGCATGCTGCTGAACCAGAAAGATTTCTTTGCGGCCCTCGAGGCGGCCCGCCAGCCAAAGCACGGCGGCGGTCACCCGTTCAGTCGGTCCTGGGCGGCGGGTGAACTGTCGCGTGCCCAACTCGGCGAGTGGGCGATCCAGCATTTTTACTACATCGACCCCATCCCGCAGCAGTTCGCCGCGCTCTACGCGCGCCTGCCCGATCTCGATGCGCGCCAGCATCTGCTCGAGAACCTGCTCGGCGAGGAGATGCCGGCCTGCCCGGAGAAGCGCCACCCGGATCTGCTGCGCAAGTTCGCCCGCGCCTGCGGCGTAAGCGATGAGCGCATGTTCCGTGCCGAGGAAAACGGCGAAGTGCTGCCGACCACGCGCGCCATGCGCGCCTGGATCTGGGAGCTCTCCACCATCCGTCAGATCGGCGAATCCTGCGCCGGCATCATGGTGGCGCTCGAGGGTCAGTTGCCGACCCTGTACCCGAAGTACGTCGAGGCGATGCGCAAGATGGGCTTCAGCGACGATGACCTCGAATTCTTCCATGTGCACATCGAAGGCGACACCGAGCACGCGCACGTTGGTCTCGAGTTGACCGCGCGCTACTCGACGACACCGGAGCTGCAGACACGGGCGATTGCCGCGGTGCGCGCCTCGGCCGAGATGCGCTTCTCGATGCTCGACGGCATCCACGCCAAGCTGCTCACCCGCAAGGCGGCCTGAGCACCGATGCCGACCGTCGGTACAGCGGTCGCGCTGGTCACTGGTGCGGCGGGCGGGCTGGGGCGCGCCGCCGTAGCCAGATTTCGCGAACGCGGCCTGCGCGTGATCGCCACTGATCTCGCGCTCGCCGAGATTGCCTGCGGGGCACCGCTGACGGTGGTGAGCCTCGATGTTACCGACGAGGCGGCGGTCGCCGCGCTCATCGAAAGGGTGCTGGAGACCCACGGACGCCTCGATCATGTGGTGCATCTTGCCGGCGCGGCGGGTAGCGGGCCCATTGATAGCGTGAGCCGTGCCGACTGGCAGCGGCTGCTCGACGTCAACCTCACCTCGGCGTTCATGCTGGCCAAGGCGGTGCATGCGCCACTGGCAGCGAGCCGCGGCAGCCTGACGCTCACCTCGTCGACCAACGGCATCAACGGCGGCAGCGCCTTGTCGGGCCCGGCGTACGCGGTCGCCAAGGCAGGCATCATCAACCTGACGCGCTATCTCGCCAAAGAATGGGCAGGCGAGGGTATCCGCGTCAATTGCCTCGCGCCGGGGCCGATCGATACACCCATGGTCACCGGCCGGTTCACGCCGCAGGTGCTGCAGCAGCTCAAGGGGGCCGTGCCGCTGGGTCAAATCGGCGACCCCGCGCACGTTGCGCACGCCATCGACTACCTCACGAGCGCCGCCGCGGCGTTCGTCACCGGTACGGTGATGAACATCTCCGGCGGTATGCTGCTCGACTGACAAACGATGGCCGACGGCACAAGCTCGACGCGGGGGCTGCGCTCGATTGCCTCGCCCCGCTATCACCAGGTGTACGTGACGCTGCGTACCTGGGTGCGTGACGGTAGCTACCGACCCGGCGATCGCATTCCGACCGAACCGCAGCTTTGCGAAATATTCGATGTCTCGCGGATCACGGTGCGCAAGGCGATCGACAATCTTTGTCGTGAGGGTTGGCTGGTTCGGCAGCAGGGTCGCGGAACCTTCGTGCAGCTGTCTGCCTCGCGTGCCGCGGCAGCTGCCGACCTCGATCAAGTGCGCAAGCAGGTCGCGGGCCTCGCGGCGGCCACCGAGGTGTCGGCGCTGAACGTGGCCGAGGTGATGCCGGACGACGAAACCCGCGCCGCGCTCGCGCTCGCCGAGGGTGAACTCGTGCAGCGCGCCTCGCATGTGCGGGCGCTGCATGGTGCCCCGCTGGGTCTGATCACCACCTTCGTCCCCGTCGATATCGCCAAAAAAGTCGCGGTTGCCGAGATGGCCCGGCAGCCCATGTTCGAATTGCTGCGCATGGCCGGCATTCCGCTGGCGCACGCTGAACAGTACATCGGCGCGACGCTCGCTGGTGTCGAGGCCGCGCGCGCGCTGGAGGTCGAGGTCGGTGCGCCACTGCTGCGTCTGACGCGTACGGTGTTTGACCTCAATGACCGCCCGGTGGAGCGGGTGGTGGCGCTCTATCGCGCCGACGCCTATCAGTACCACATGCATCTCGAGGC
>CAZIRD010000036.1:0-13634 GCA_964541625.1 uncultured Acidibacter sp. | reverse complement strand
GGCTGCCGTGTGCAGTCTGCGGTGGTGGTGAAGGGTGAGCGCGTGGGCTGGGACGATCGGGCGGATGCCGGCTGGCAGGCGCCCGGTTTCGTTGGCGTGCTGCGCGATGACCTGCCCGTCGTTTGCGTCGGTCATGACGACGCGCGTGCCTACGCGGCCTGGTTGGCGCGGGTCTCGGGCAAACCCTACCGTCTACCGACCGAGGCCGAGTGGGAGTACGCCGCGCGCGCTGGCAGCAGCGGTATTTACCCCTGGGGCAGCAACGCCGATCTCGGCTGTGCGTTTGCCAACACCTACGATCGCAGCGCACGCAAGGCGCTCGACTTCGGCTGGGGTTTCGTCGACTGCGATGACGGTTACCCGGAGCTCGCGCCGGTCGGCAGCTTCAAGCCGAATGCCTTCGGTCTTCACGACATGATCGGCAACGTCTGGGAGTGGACCGCGGACTGTCATCGCGAGACCTACGACGGCGCACCGCGCGACGGCACCGCCGTTCCGGGAGAGGCCGGCTGCCAGCGCTGGACGGTGCGCGGCGGCGGCTGGATGACGCGTCCCAGCCGCAACCGTCTGACGTTTCGTGGCCGCGATCCGGTGGATGCGCGCTACAGTTATTTCGGTTTCCGAGTGGCGCGCGGGCTCTGATGCGCGCCGTCGCTGCCACCATTGCGCAGCGGCGCGCCCGTAGCGTAGACGCGAGGCGCGTCCGCGCTCGGTACGCTGCCTCGCCTTCTTCATAATCACCCGGTTTTTTCCTGACAGGTGTCCCCATGGCCGAGAAGCCGAAGAAATACGATCTGCTGATCAAGAATGTTCGCGTCGTGCGCCCGCGCAAGACCACCGTCGAGAAGATGGATATCGCCGTGGTCGGCGGCAAGGTCGCCAAGCTCGCGCGTGGCATCCCGGCCGCCGAGGCGCGCGAGGTCGTCGACGGCAAGAACCGGCTGGCTTTCCCGGGACTCGTCGATCCGCACATGCACACCGGCATCTACGGGCCGCTGGCGCAGGATGCGCGCAGCGAGAGTCTGGCGGCGGCGCAGGGCGGAGTCACCTCCAGCCTCAACTACATGCGCACCGGCGGCTACTACATGGAGCGCGGCGGTCCCTACGCCGAGGTGTATCCGGAGGTGCTCGCCGCCTCCAAAGACAACTTCTGGGTCGACTACGCCTACCACCTCGCGCCGCTTGATCGCACGCATATCGGCGAGATCGACATGCTGATCAACAAATACGGCGTGACCTCGTTCAAGATTTTCATGTTCTACGGCGGCTACGGCCTGCACGGGGCGTCGACGTCGCAGCGCGAATTCCTGATGATCGGCGAAAACGAGAAATACGACATTGCGCATTTCGAGTTCGTGATGCGCGGCATCCAGCGCGCCATGCTGCGCAATCCCAAGATCAAGGACTCGATCTCGCTCAGCCTGCACTGCGAACTCGCCGACATCCTCAACGCCTACACGCGCATGGTCGAAGGCGGCGCCAAGGTCACCGACCTCGACACCTATCTGACCGGCGAGACCCACGATCCCGAGTGCATCGACTGCAAGCCGCTCACCGGACTGCGCGCCTACAGTGCCGCGCGGCCGCCGCACTCGGAAGGACTGGCGATCAGCATCGCTTCCTATCTCGCGCACGAGACCAACTGCCTCAACATCAACCTGCTGCACCTGACATCGCGCAAGGCGGTGGAGGCGGCGCTGAAGATGGCCAAGGCTTTCCCGCACGTGAACTTCCGCCGTGAGGTGACGATCGCGCACCTCTGCCTCGACTACGACGCCAAGGTCGGTAACCTCGCCAAGGTGAATCCGCCGATCCGTTCGCGGGCCGACGTCGAGTTCCTCTGGGAGTCGCTGCTCGACGGCAAGATCGACTGGGTCTGCTCCGACCACGCCTGCTGCCGCATGGAGTCGAAGCTCAACAAGAAGGACAAGAAGAACATCTTCCTCACCAAGTCTGGCTTCGGCGGCACAGAGTTCCTGCTCACCGCGCTGATCAGCGAGGGCAAGCCGCGAGGGCTTTCCTACAACCGCATGGCTGAGCTGACCTCCTGGAATCCGGCGCGGCGCTTTGGCCTCAAGGGCAAGGGCGACATCGCGCCGGGGTTCGACGCCGACATCGTGCTGGTCGATCCGAACAAGTCCTTCATGGCCGGCAACAAGGTCTCCGAGTCCGATCAGGGTTACTCGGTCTTCGAGGGCATGGAGATGTCGGCCTCGGTCACCAGCACCTACCTGCGCGGCCGGCTGATCTACGACAATGGCAACGCGGTGGGCAAGCCGGGCGGCCAGTACCTGCACCGTCCGTACGGTTGAACGGACGATCGGCTACACTCCGCTGCGCGTTTTCCATCCCGATTTCCGTCGTTCCAAGGAGCCACTCGATGACCATCAAGGCCGGTGACAAGATGCCAGCGGGCGTGTTCAAGCACATCACTCCCGAGGGTCCCAAGGAAATCACTGCCGAGGCGCTGTTCGCCGGCAAGACCGTCGTGCTGTTCTCGGTGCCGGGCGCATTCACGCCGACCTGCGATGCGCGCCATCTGCCGGGCTATGTGCAGCACGCCGACGCCTTCAAGGCGAAGGGCGTCGACACCATCGCCTGCATGGCGGTGAACGACATGTTCGTCATGAACGCCTGGGGCAAGGCCAGCAACGCCGTCGACAAAGTGCTGATGCTGGCTGACGGCAACGGCGACTACTCGCGGGCGCTCGGCCTCGAGCTCGACGCGCGCGGCTTCGGTATGGGCCTGCGCGGCCAGCGTTTTGCGCTCATCGTCAAAGATGGTGTCGCCACGCAGGTCAACGTCGAAGCGCCGGGCAAGTTCGAGGTCTCGGCGGCCGAGTACGTGCTCGGTCAGCTTTGAGCATCGGGCGCAACCAGCGGATCACCTTCGCGCGAAGTCCCCGGGGGCTGCCGGTCCCCGCGGACTTCGGCGCGGATGAGATCGACATACCGGCACCGGCGGCGGGGCAGTTCCTGTCGCGCACGCTCTACCTGTCGCTCGATCCCTACTACCGCAACGTCATGAAGAACAGCCAGATCTATCAGGATCGGCTGGCTCCCGGCGACGTGATGGTGGGCGAGACGGTCGCCGAAGTGGTCGAGTCGAAGCACGCGGATTTCAAGCCCGGCGACGTCGTCGCGGTCCGCAACGGTTGGCAACAGTACGCGCTGAGCGGCGGGCAGGGTGTGCGTCGGGTTAATCCGGCGCTCGCGCCGGTGTCGACGGCGCTCGGCGTGCTCGGCATGCCGGGGATGACTGCCTATGCGGGAACGATCTTCCTCGCGCAGCCGTTGCCGGGGCAGACCTTCGTGGTTTCCGCCTGCACGGGTCCGGTTGGCAGCACGGCGGGGCAGATCGCGCGTCACATGGGCGCGCGGGTCGTCGGCATCGCCGGTTCCGCCGAGAAATGCGCCTACGCGGTGAACGAGCTCGGTTTCGAGGCCTGCGTCAATTACAAGGACGGCGATCTCGCCGCGCGTCTCAAGGCGGCCTGTCCGGACGGCATCGACGCCTATTTCGACAACGTCGGCGGTGCCACGCTGGAAGCGGTGATGCGCAACCTTGCCATGGGTGCGCGGATCGTGCTTTGCGGCATGATCGAGGCCTACAGCATGGATGCACCGCCGCCGGGTCCATGGCTCGGACCGCTGGTCGGGGCCCGCGGCACCATGAAGGGGCTGGTGGTGTACGACCACATGCACCGTTTCGAGGAAATGACCAAGGTCATCGGCCGCTGGATCGGCGCCGGCAGTTTCCGCTGGCGCGAGGACATCACCGAAGGGCTGGGCAACGCCCCCGAGGCCTTCTGCCGCCTGATGCGCGGCGAGAATTTCGGCAAGGCGCTGGTTCGCGTCGGCTAGCGTAGCTAGAGCGCCTCGGGCGTGTCGGTGTCGGCACCGCCTCGCGCGCGTTGTTGGCGCGCCAGCCGTGCCAGCGTCACGTAGCGCGCACGAAACTCATCCAGCTGACGTTCTTCGAGTTCCTCGAGATCGAGCAGCGCGTTGTGCGCGCCCTGCGTGGCGCGGATCAACTCGTCCAGTTTGATGTGCAGCGCTTCCGTATCGCGGTTCTGCGTGTTCTGGATCAGGAAGACCATCAGGAACGTGACGATGGTGGTACCGGTGTTGATCACCAGCTGCCAGGTATCGCTGAAGTCGAAGAGCGGGCCGGTAACCAGCCAGATGACGAGCACCAGCACCGCCAGATTGAAGGTCCAGGGCCGGCCGGCAAACCGGGACGCGCGCTTGGCGAGCATGGAATAAGTCTGGGCTGCTTTCATGGTGGCACTCCTCCTGATGACTGCGGCGGTGTCCCGGTTCGGGCGCGCGACTCATGCGCGATGGTCGCCGAGCGCCAGCACAGCAGGCAAGCAAGTGCCATCAGCACTGCGCACCAGCGCGCGGTGCCGTCATAGAAAAACCCGGTGAGCATGGCGCTCACCATCGATACCAGCATGGCGATTGAACTCGACAGCCCCGCCGCGACCCCGGCGAGTTGCGGATTGCCCTCGACGGCGCCGGCGAGGGCGAGCGGCGAGAGCATGCCGTTGGCGATCATCATGAGCCCCAGCGAAACGTTGAAGAGCAGGAAGCTTGGCGTCGGCATGTAGGCGGCGATGACAAAGGCCGCGGTCGCCACCACGTTGCAGGCGACACCGATGCGGGTGGTCTGCCAGGGGCCCGAGCGTCGCGACAGATGGCCGGCCGCCGTGGCACCGAGCACATAGCTGATCGCGAGCCCGGACCACAGGCCACCGAACGCACCGCTCGAGAGTGCGAACAGGCGCTCGTAGAGCGCCGCGCCGATGGTGATGAAGATGAAGCCGCCGGCGCTGACGCTGCTGTAGGTGAGCGAATGGCCGACGAAGCCGCGATCACGCAGCAGCACGCCTGCGCCGCGCAGCAATTCGCCGAAACTCATCGCCTCGATGCCGCTGGGGCGCGACTCGCGCAAGCTGTTGACGAGCAGGGCGAGCACGGCGGCGGCCACCACCGCATGCAACCAGAAAATGCCGCGCCAGCCGAAGGCAGCGCTCGCCAGCCCGCCGACGAAGGGCGCGATCACCGGGGCGACGCCCATCACCGCGGTGATGAACGAAAGCGCGGTCGCGGCGGGACCCGGGGCGAAGGAGTCGCGGACGATGGCCCGCGTGACCACCGTGGCCACGCTGACGCCCATGGCCTGCAGGAAGCGGGCGATGACCACCAGCGTGATGCTGTCGGCGAGGCTGGCTGCGAGACTCGCGAACAAGAACACGCTGTAGCCCGCGAGCAGTACCGGACGCCGACCAAAGCGATCGCTGAGCAGGCCCTGCAGGGGCTGGAAAAGGCCGAGCCCAAGCAGGTAGGCGGAGACGACAAACTGGACGGTGCCGTAGTCGGCCTGCAGCGACTTCGCCAGCAAGGGCAGCGCCGGCACGACGCTCGCCATGCCGAAGGCGGAGAGGGCGCTCGCGACGCCGAGCAGGGCGATGAAGCCCCGGCCGTGCGCTTGACTGCTCAGCCGCTGCTCGCGATCAGTTTTTCGATCTCGGGCACCACCTGGAAGAGATCGCCGACGAGGCCGTAGTCGGCCACTTCGAAGATCGGCGCCTCGGCGTCCTTGTTGACGGCAACGATGGTGCGCGCGTCCTTGATGCCGGTGAGGTGCTGGATCGCGCCGGAAATGCCGAACGCCATGTAGAGGTCGGGAGCGATGATCTTGCCCGTCTGCCCGACCTGCATTTCATTGGCTGCATAGCCGGCGTCGACCGCCGCCCGCGATGCGCCCACCGCGGCGCCCATGCGGTCGGCGAGACCGTAGAGGATTTGGAAGTTGTCGGCACTGCCGAGCGCGCGGCCGCCGGAGACCACCTTCTTGGCGGTCTGCAGGTCGGGCCGGTCGCTGCGTGCTGACGTCACGGCGACGAAACGGGTGTGGGTGGGCAGCGCGGCCGTCGGATTGGCCACCTCCACCGGCGCTGCATTTGCCGCAGTGCCGGCGGCTTCGAAGGACGCCGTGCGTACCGTCGCAACGAGTTGTGCGCCGGGGGCGACCTCCACCGTGATGATGGCGTTGCCGGCATAGATCGGGCGACGGAAGCGCGTGGCGCTCTCGACGGCCATCACGTCCGAGGCCTGCGGCGCATCGAGCAGCGCCGCCACCCGCGGCATGAGGTCCTTGCCGAAGGTCGTCGACGGACCAAATACGTGCGAGTAACCGGCTGCGAGTTCGGCCAATTGCGGCGCGATCAGCGCCGCGAGCGGATTGGCATGCAACGCGTGGGTGACGGTGATCACCTTGGATACGCCGGCTACGAGCGCCGCCTGCGCGGCAACCGGCGCTGGGTCGGCGGCAAACACCGCGAGATGGATTTCGGCGCCGGCGATGCCCGTGGCGCAATGCACGCACTTGGCCGTGGCCGGGTTCAGCTTGCCGCCGGCATGTTCGGCGATGATCAGGATCTTGCTCATGGGGTCAGTCCTCGGGGAGTTCCGTTGCCGCTGCTCAGACCAGGCCCTTGGCGCGCAGCGCTGCGACCAGTTCCTGCGCGTCCTTGACCATCACGCCCTTGCTGCGTTGCGCCGGCGGATCGAACTTCACGGCCTTGAGCTTCTCGACCGGCGTCACGCCAAGGGCCGACGGATCGAGGGTCTCCAGCGGCTTTTTCTTGGCCTTCATGATGTCCGGCAGTTTCACGTAGCGCGGCTCATTGAGTCGCAGGTCGCTGGTGATGACGGCCGGCAGGTCGATCTCCAGTGTTTCGAGTCCGGCATCGACCTCGCGGGTGACCTGTGCCTTGCCGTCCATGACCTCGACCTTGGAGGCGAACGTGGCTTGCGGCCGTCCCCACAGGGCGGCGAGCATCTGGCCGGTCTGGTTGCAGTCGTCGTCGATCGCCTGCTTGCCGAGGATCGCCAGCATGACCTGCTCGCGCTCGGCGATCTTGTGCATCAGTCGCGCGGCCGTGCCGGGTTCGATCACGGCGTCGGTCTGCACATGGATCGCGCGATCCGCGCCCATCGCCAGCGCCGTACGCAGCTGCTGCTGGCAGTCCGCCGGGCCTATGGACACCGCCAGCACTTCTTCGGCGAGGCCTTTTTCCTTGATCCGCAGGGCCTCTTCGAGCGCGATCTCGTCGAACGGGTTGACGCTCATTTTTACGCCGTCGGTGATGACCCCCGTGCCGTCGGGCTTGACCCGGATCCGCACGTTGTAATCCACCACCCGCTTGATCGACACCAGAATGCGCTTCATCGCCTGCAGGACTCCTGAATGATTGGGCCGCCTCGAGTCTTCGGCCGCCTTGGTAACCGGCGCGCGGATTCTACAGGCCGAGAGCGCCCGGGTTAAGGCGGCGTTGCGGATCCACCAACTGCTTGAGGTCGCGGATCAGCTTGGCCGTGTGCGGATCCCGCCCGCGCAGATAGGGGTAGAACTTGCCGATCTGCAGGTGCGCGGCGCCATGCCGCTGGAAGATGTCGGCGATGCCGTGCTTCATGCGGTCAACCAGCGCGCGACCCTCGGGGTTATCGGCGAACTTCGGCAGCGTGGCCTGATAGCCCGCCGGCAACAGCCGCTCCTGGGTGATGTTGTAGCCGTCCTCCCAATAGAACACCGGTTCGTACAGGAAGCCGTTGGTCCCGACCGTCATGAACATCGCGCCATAGCGGATCTTCAGCCGCTGCATGTCTGCGGCGTGCTCCGCGTAATACTTCGACAACTCCGCGCGGAAGCCCTCGACGCGCGAGAAGGGCAGGATGCCGTGCACCGGCACCCAGCGCTCGCCGAGCGGGCTGCGCACGTTGTAGAGCGGCATGAAGGGCATCGCATGAGCGACGGTCGGCACGGTCGCCGGCACTTCGGCGCCATGCGGCTGCAGGGCTGCGCGCAAGCGCGCCACGGCCGCGCGACAGGACGCGTCATCGATGCCGTCGACCACCCAATGCGCCGAGAACACGGCGCCCTTGAGGAAGCCACGACCGGCGACCGCCATGCGCAGCAACTGGGCGATGCCGTCCGCCACGCCGCGCGAGGTCTTCCAGACCGCCAGCGCCGATTGCAGCGACGTGGCCACGTCGGCCTTGCCGAGCTGACCCTGCTGTAGCGCCGGGTCTAGACCGAAGTTCGTGAGGTTGAGTCCCTGCTTGGCGGCGGCCTCGAGGCCAAGCGCCATGCTGCTGAAGTCCTTGAAGCCGAACGACAGTCCCATCACATGGCTGTTGCGCGGCATCAGCCGCAGCGCGACGGCGGTCTTGACGCCGAGCGCGCCGCAGTCGCCCATGAAAAGTCCGGTGAGATCCGGACCATAGGAACGCAGGAACGGCACCGAGTTGGCAGCGCCCCAAGTGCCCGTGCGTACCACCTCGCCGCTGCCGAGCACGACCTCGACGCCGAGCGTTGTCTCGCCGGAAACACCGAACACGCCGGTTCCCCAGGTCACGCTGTTCTGCGACAGCGAGCCGCCGACCGTCGCCTGCAGTCCGGAGAACGGGCCGTAAAAGGGCGTGCGCAGTCCCTTCGCCGCCAGCGCCTCGTTGAGCGTTGCCCAGGTCACGCCGACCTGTGCGATCACGTACATGTCGCGCTCGTTGATCTCGAGGATGCGGTTCATCCGCGAGGTGTCGATGCTGATCGAACCGGCCTCGGCCGGTGTGTAGCCGTCGGTGTAGGAGGCGCCGCCGCCACGCGGCACCACGGCCACGCCCTCGGCGACGGCGAGCTGCACCACCTGCGCAACATCGGCCGTGCTTGACGGTCGTACGACCGCCGCAGGCAACGCGCCGGAGGTGTAGATGTCGGTGGAGTGGAAACTGCGCTCCGCATCGTCCGTGAGCACATGCTCGCGACCGAGCAGCGATTCAAGTCGACCGATCAGCGCCTGCGGATGGGCCTTGAGTTCAGCGTTCATGGCGGACGTCCCCTTCAGCGGCCGCCGGCCACGGCGCGCGCCACCGGCTGCTGGTGCGGCGGGTCGCGCTGCTGGTCGGCAAAGGTCTGGCGGATCTTCTGCGCGGTGTCGCGCAACTTCGGCAGGAAGCGCTCGACCGCGAGTTTCAACGGTACCGCCGTCCCACTGAAGCGGATGGTCACGGCAGCGAGCACGCGGTCGTCGATCATGATCGGCACCGCCATGCTGATTTCGTCGGACACGCGCCGCGCGCGCACCGCCGAGGCATAGCCCTGCATGCGCACGTCGTTGAGCATCTTCATCAGCTCCGGCCTATTGCGCGCCAAGGCGTCGGCTTCGCGGTTGGAGCGGCCGAGGATTTCGAGCAGCGATTCGCGCTGCGTCGGCGGCGAGAAGGCGAGGTAGACGCGGCCTGACGAGGAAGTCAGCAGCGGCACGCGGAAGCCTGCCGAATAGCGCTCCACCGCCAGCGGGCTGCGATGGTCGGTGGACTCGCGCACCATCATCGACGTCCCGGAGAGCGACGCGATGGCCACTGGCCAGACGATATCCTTGCCGAGTTCGTGGATATAGGGCCGCGCGATCTGCGTGACCCAGGCCTCGTCGTCATAGCCGTCGGACAGCCCGCGGACCATGATCGTGAGCCGATAGCGGTCGTCGGCCGCGTCGCGATAGACGAAGCCGGCGTGGCTCAGTGTTTCCAGAATGCGGTAGGTGGTGGTTCGCGGCAGGCGAATCTCCTGCGCGACCTCCGATACCGTGGCGCCGTTGCGTAGATTGAGAACAGTCAAAGCGTCGAGTCCGCGGATGAGTGCGCGGATGGGACGAGTGGACTCCATGTCGTAAACCCCCGATGCAGAGTCGTCGAAACCGAGTGTAGAAGAGCGCTCTTACAGTTGTCCACTCAGCGGACGCAAGACCGCTGGCTGGAGCGGCGGGCGCGCCTCGCGACGCGGTGATGACCATAATCGGCCATGCCCCGCGGCGCGGGGCGAGGGGGGGAGATGACCGATTCACTTGGCTACCGCCTGAAATTCGGCGTGGTGGCGCCGTCCACCAATACCAGCGTTCAGCCCGAGTACGACGACTTCCGGCCGCATGGTGTGACCAACCACTTCTCGCGCATCGTGATCCCGGACACCCGGGTCACCTCCGACGAGGAGTTCCTGGCCATGATGCACAACATCCGCAATGCCACCGAGGCGGCGATCGACGCGGTCATGACCTGCGCGCCGGGCTACGTGATCATGGGCATGTCGGCCGAGACCTTCTGGGACGGCGCCGAGGGTGCCGACCGCTTGCATCGACGTATGGAGGAGCGCGCCGGCGTCGGCGTCGGGCTCGGCTCGCATGCCGTGCTCGAGGCGCTGCGTCGCTATGGCAGCGGTCTGCGTCGCATCTCCGTGATCACGCCTTATATGCCGGTGGGTGACGCGATGGTGGAGCGCTTCTTCCGCGACAACGGTTTCGAGATCCACGCCCTCAAGGGGCTGAAGAGCCCGAGCCCGATGCTGATCGCCCACGAGACGCCTGCCACACTGCGGGCGGCGATCCGCGAAGTGGATGCACCGGAGGTTGAGGCGATCGTGCAGGTGGGCACGAATCTCGCCTGCGCAGCAGTCGCCGCCGAGGCCGAGCGCTGGCTCGGCAAGCCGGTGATCGCCATCAACACCGCCACTTACTGGTACGCGCTGCGTCACAACGGCATCGCGGACCGTGTCGCCGGCTTCGGCAGTCTGCTCGAGGAATTTTGACCGTGCATTACGACTACGTACCCATTTCGCAGCGGCTGCCGCTGCGCTGGCCCGCACGCAAGCGCGTCGCGCTGATCATCACCCTCAACCTCGAGACTTGGGATCTCCTCAAGGACACCGACCGGCCGTACTACGCGGGCGGTCCGGCAATCCTTCCCGATGTGCTGCCTGGCAACACGCCGGATTTCCCCAACTACACCTGGCGGGAGTACGGCCAGCGGGTCGGGGCCTTCCGGCTCTTCGATCTCTTCGATGAGGTCAAGGTTCGTCCATCCTGCACCATCAACGCCGTCACCGCGCTGCGCCGGCGGCCGATGCTCGATGCCGCGCTTGCCCGCGGCTGCGAGATCCTCGCGCATAACTACGAACAGGGTGAGCTGCTCACCAATTTCGCCCGCGACCCGGCGCGTGAGCGAGACGTGATCGAACGATCGCTCGCCGTGTATGAACAGTCCGTGGGGCGCAAGGCGAGGGGCTGGCTGTCGTCGTCGCTGCGCGGCACTCTCAACACGGCCGGCATCCTCGCCGAGCATGGGCTGCTGTTCTATTGCGACCTCATGAACGACGACCAGCCCTATCTCGTGCAGACCGACCACGGGCCGATCGTCTCCACGCCGTATACCAACGAGATCAATGATTTCACCATCCTCACCCGTCGCAACCACACTACCAGCGAGTTCCGCGACATCCTCATCGAGGAATTGTCGGTTCTCTACAAGGAAGGTGCGGAGACCGGGCGGATGATGAACGTCGGTCTGCACCCGCATGTCAGCGGTCGTGCCTACCGCGTGCGCGCCTTGCGCGAGTTCGTGCGTTATGCGAAGTCGTTGCCGGGCGTTTGGTGGACGACCCGTGAGGAAATCGCCAGCTGGTACCTTGCCAACCACGAGAAGCACATTCCGCCGGCCGCACGGCCGGCAGGCAAGGCTGCGCCGGCACGGCGCAAGGCGCGTCCCGCTGCGAGGAAGCGCCGATGAGCCTGCACATCGAATCGCTGCAGCCGCAGAGCGCCGGCGCGCGCGCCTTCCTCGCCCGCGGTCGTCAGCAGATGCTGATCGGCGGCGAGTGGGTGGAAGCAGCGTCCGGTGAACGCCTGGACACCGTCAATCCGGCGACCGGCGAGGTGCTCGGCAGTATTCCTGCCGGCAGCGCGGCCGACGTCGACCGCGCAGTCACTGCCGCGCGGCGCGCGCTCAATGAACCTGCCTGGCGCGACCTGACGCCTGCCCGCCGGGCCCGCCTGCTGTGGCGCATGGCCGATCTCATTGAACAGCACCTTGATGAGCTTGCCGAGCTCGAGTCGCTCGACAACGGCAAGCCGTTCTGGGTCGGCAAATACGCGGAGATTCCCGGCGGGATCGAGCAATTCCGCTACTTTGCCGGTGAGGCCACCAAGATCGAAGGCAGCACGATCCCCACCTCCATCGACTACCAGCCGGCAGGCAAGAAAATCTTTGCCTACACCGTCAAGGAGCCGATCGGCGTGGTCGGTGCCATCGTGCCCTGGAACTCGCCGATCGTGCTGACCGCGATGAAGATTGCGCCGGCACTCGCCGCCGGCTGCACCATGGTGCTCAAGCCCGCCGAAGACACCTCGCTCACGGCCATCCGGCTGGCGGAGCTCGCCGTCGAGGCTGGCTTCCCGCCGGGTGTGCTCAATGTCGTCACCGGGCTCGGTGAGGCTGCGGGCGCTGCGCTCGCGGGTCATCCGGGTGTCGACAAGATCGCCTTCACCGGTTCGACCGAGGTCGGCAAACTGATGCTCGAGGCCGCCCGTGGCAATCTCAAGAAATTGACGTTGGAACTCGGCGGCAAGTCGCCGGCCGTGGTACTCGACGACGCCGATCTCGAACTCGCGATTCCCGGCGTGGCGAACGCCATCTTCTTCAACAGCGGTCAGGTCTGCGTGGCCGGTTCGCGTCTCTATGTGCAGCGGCGCGTGTTCGATCGCGTGGTTGCCGGCGTCGCCGACTATGCCCGCGGCCTCAAACTCGGCCACGGTCTCGATCCCGCCACGCAGATGGGTCCGGTGGTCAGTCGGCGGCAGGCCGAGCGCATCAGCGGCTACATCGAGTCCGGCCGACGCGAAGGGGCCAGCGTGGTCACCGGTGGCGGCCGGCTCGGTCCCGCCGGGACCTTCATCGAGCCCACGGTGCTCGTCGACGTGCAGCCCGCCATGCAGGTGGTGCGCGAAGAAATCTTTGGGCCGGTGGTGGTGGCGACACCGTTCGACTCGCCGGAGGAAGTCGCTGCACTGGCGAACGACACCGAGTACGGACTTGCGGCCAGCGTCTGGACCACTAACCTCTCGCAGGCGCATCGCATGGCGGCGGCATTTCGCGCCGGCACCGTGTGGATCAACTGCCACTCCATGTACGACGCCAGCTTGCCGATCGGCGGCGTGAAGCAATCGGGCTGGGGTCGCGACAGCGGTCATCAGGCCGTCGACAACTACCTTGAGACCAAGACCGTCTGCGCGGTCATCTGATGAAACTGTCGACCGGACAACTGCTCGCGTATGCGGCGCCGACCGTTGCGTTGCAGGCGATGCTGGTGCCGCTCTACAACTTCCTGCCGCCGGTCTATTACTCGGCGGAGGTGGGCATGGTGGCGCTCACGGTCGCCTCGCTGTTTGCCATCGGCCGGTTCTGGGAGGCGATCATCGATCCGCTGGTGGGCGCACTCTCCGACCGGACGCGCAGCCGCTTTGGGCGGCGACGGGTATGGATGGTTGCGGGTGCTCCGGTGGCGCTGGTCTCGGCGTGGTTCCTGCTGTTGCCGCCGCAGGGTGCCTCGGCGGCCTACCTCTTGTTCTGGCTGGTGCTTTTCTATGCCGGTTGGACCATGGTCTACGTGCCGCACCAGACCTGGGGCGGCGAGCTCTCCAGCGACTATACCGAGCGGACGCGTATCGCCGGTTTTCGCGAGAGTGGCGCATTCTTTGGCTATCTTTGCGCCAGCGCCGTCGGCATTTTCTACTGGATCT